>JANQFF010000353.1 GCA_028277965.1 Pseudomonadales bacterium | reverse complement strand
CATGCGTCGCACGTGGCGAGTCCGAATTCGCTACGCGAAATCGGCGCGGAACGCATATCAGCGTTCCGTGGTGATGCGAGCCCCGTGGGTTAAGCAGCGCGAAGTAATCCGGCAAGGATGCCCAGGAGATTCATGTAGGAGCGGCTTTAGCCGCGATTTCTTTAACTTAGCACTTCACGCAGCGACGCCTCTATCTGGCCGCTGCACCACTCGTTACCGTTGCTCTTACGCTGCAGCTCTGCCTGATCCGGCAAAGCCCCGATTCGGTCTGACAACCCGGCCAGGGCGGGTGCGTTGTCGTCCAGTACGGCGCGCAAGGTGGGGAAGCAGGTTGTCATCGTGCCCCAGAGGATATGTGCGGTGAGATCGGCGATGCCAATCTCGGCTGTGCCGAGAAGTGAGCCGCTTTCCGGGGTCAGACCGAAACGTCTGCCTGTGTCCTCGAAAATCTGCATCCACCGCGTAAGCCTGGGCTGGTAGTCAGCCCACGTTGCGTCCGACCACATCTGCGCGCCGTTATAACGGGTCATTTCGTAGAGCACATCGTTGGCATCAGCGATCACCTTGTGGGTGAAGGCCTCGAGGACGAGGTCACCGGGGATAAGCTCGTGCTTTCGACCGAGATAGGTCAGGATCGCTTCGGTTTGCGCGATGCTGACGTCTGCGGCGCGATCGATCAGAACAGGGGGACCCACATGTGGGACGGGTTGTTCATCGGGTGATGCGCAGCGCATGGCCTGGATCTCTTCGAATGTTTTCTCGTCCCATTCAGCGTGCACGTGAGCCAGGACGGATCGAACAAACTGTCCTCTGAATGGAATAGGCCAGTAGTAAAGTGTGTAGTCCGCCATTAGTGAGTTTCCTGTTTGATGAGGTCCGCTATTTTTTCCGCCGCCATGATTGTAGGCGCGTTGAGATTGCCGTTGGTGATACGCGGGAAGATGGAAGCGTCGGCAACCCGCAAACCGTCCAGCCCATGAACACGACCTTTCGAGTCGACAACTGCCTGGTCATCCTGACCCATACGGCAGGTCCCACAGGGATGATAGGCACTTTCTGCATGGGCGCGAACAAAGGCGTCGAGATCGTCATCTGTATCCGCATCGGCGCCGGGCATGAGCTCCGGTCCGCGCAGGTCATCGAACGCAGATTGCGAGAAAACGTTGCGAGCTGCACGGATGGCAGCTCGGAAAACCCGCCAATCTTCCGGGTCTGACATGTAGTTGAAGCGGATTTCGGGGTGGGCTGCCGGATTGGCCGAGCGGATCCGTACGTGACCGCGGCTGGGCGAGAGCATCGGCCCCACATGAGCCTGAAAACCGTGGCCATCCGCGCGGTGACTGCCATCGTAGGTCATGGCCACCGGCAGGAAATGAAACTGAATATCCGGGTAGGCAACAGATTCGCTCGAACGGATAAAGCCGCCCGTTTCGAAGTGATTGGTCGTGCCAAGTCCCTGCCTGCCCAGAAACCACTCGATGCCGATTTTCATTTTCCCCATCGTTGTCATGTTGCGATACAGGGATATGGGTCTGGTACACTGTTGCTGAACGTATACCTCCAGATGGTCCATCAGGTTTTCGCCAACACCGGGCAGGTCGTGGACGACACGAATACCGGCCCGGGTGAGATGCTCCGGCCGCCCGACCCCTGATAGCTGCAGCAGCTGGGGAGAGCCGATCGCTCCGGCCGCGAGGATGACCTCGCGATCCGCATACAGCCTGCTGTGTTGTGTTTCTACCCCGCACGCGCGGTGACTGTCGAACAGGATACGGGTCACGTGCGTACTGGTCAGGATCTCCAGGTTTGGCAGATTTCTGAGATACACTGTCGCAGCGGACTGGCGTTCACCGGCGTGTACCGTTCGGGGCAGTCGTCCGAAACCCTCCTGTTGCGCGCCGTTGAGGTCTTCGGAAACCGGGTATCCGGCTTCGTCCGCTGCTTTCAGAAACCGTTCATGCAGCGGGTTCGTGAAACCGTCGTCGGTGGTCTTGAGCGGGCCATCGTGCCCCTGGTAGGGATGTGGTCCGGATACACCTTGCGCACTTTGTGTCTTCTTGAAGTAGGGCAATACGGATTTGTAGTCCCAGCCGTCGGCACCAAATAGTGCCCAGCCGTCGAAATCCCTGGCGTTGCCCCGAACGTAGACCATGCCATTGATGGCTGAAGAGCCTCCGAGCCCACGCCCCCGTGGACATGCGAGGTTGCGGTTGTCGAGCGTGGCCTCGGGTTCGGCCTGATACCCCCAGTTATAAGTTCTGCGGTTCATCGGGATGTAGAAAGCGGACGGCATCCGGACAAACCAGGGCCGCTTTGATCCACCGGCTTCGATCAGCGTCACGCGCATATCCGGGTTTTCAGCCAGGCGAGCTGCCACGACGCAACCAGCCGAACCTGCACCGATAACGATGTAATCGCGGGGCTTAGTGTCCATCCAGCGATCTTAAAGATGGGTGAACACAGGTTACAATGCACAGATGCATCTGAACCACGAACAAATAGCCTTCTTCAAAGACAACGGGTACCTGTTGGTCCCGGGTGCGATGGACAAGAACCTCTGTGCAACGGTCCGGGATATGATGTGGGCTGCGTTGCCGGACGGGAATCACCTCCTCCGGGATGATGAGACAACACACGTGGGGCCTTTCCCGCCTGAAGAACGCAGCGAAGACTCGCTGCATGTCCGTGACGGTTATCGATGGTTGAATCGCACCCTTGGTGTCACACCCGAGGTCATCAACCTGATTTACTCAGAGTCAATCTGTGCGATGGCTGAACAACTGCTGGGTGGTGAGATGCGGCAGGCGATTGTCGAAGGCAAACCCATGGGCAGTCAGGGTCCGGCGTGGCCCGGAGGTCCAACGGACCCGGCTGTCAGTAACGAAGGTGCGCGGGGTGTCTACTGTACGTTGCCGTACGGCGACGTGGAGCGGCAGCCGGATGCGTGCCACACGGATGGCCATCCTTTTCAGCTCGGTGTGGTTGGTCTGATTGATGACACACCGAAGAACGGTGGTGCTTTCAAGGTCTGGCCCGGGTCCCACAAGCGGCTCTATCCAACATATAAACTCCGCTACGATCAGCCCCGCATTCCCTACTACGACCACCTGCCGTCATTCAAAGGTATTCTGCACACCCCTGAATATCTCGAAGAGATTGGACGTCTCAACAGTGACACGCAGGCGGTCGAATGCTGGGGTGAAGCGGGTGATGTCGTTTTCTGGCATCACCGGACTGCCCATATGGCAGGTCACAATTACTCGAACACCATCCGTCAGGCAGTCCTGGCTGACTTCTGGAAACTGGATCTCGACAGGTACCGCGGTGAAGACCCGGGTGGCGATATGTGGCGGGACTGGTCGCCCGAAGTTCAGAATGCCGGGCTCACGTATTCGGACGCGTTTGCCAAAGCTCAGCGGCTAACAACGACGGACGATTGAAAAGCCGAATCGCTTTGGCGTTGGGCCGGTAAACGGTATCTCGTACCCAAACAGTCGGATATATCCCGCATGGCCGAGAAAGATGGGATGTTGTTCGGGTCGATGCAGGCGTGATGGGTAGTTGTTGACGTCGACGTAGGTGACCAGGCGTTTGTCCCGTGGGATCACCTTCTCCTGTCGCCTGACACGTCCGCGGTCGTTGGCCAGATGCCTGCGTCGGTGGTCGGGGTGTGTCCAGGCTTTGTAGTTGTAGTACAGGTGATCGGAGACGACGACATCGAGTTGCTCCGTCACCGGTGCTGAGTGAGGCGTAACGAAAGAGTAGCCGACCAGTCGTGGAAAAAGTTGGCCATACAAAGATGCCGTTCGCTCACCGCGCGTTCATACCAGCCGCGATCCAGCCCTTCAATGACACCGACCCATGGTTCCAGTTCTTCGATGGGTAAAGGGCGGGAATAGTAACCCTCTGGTACGGGAGGAATGCTGGAATCGTCTGTATCGCTATCGTTGAGACTCACGCGAAAGAGACGAAGGCCAATGAGCCTTCGCATGAGGGACATGAACGGGATGTTCAGCGCGGGTAGCCAACCGTAGTCCCGGGTGTGCTGGCGAAACCTTGCAAACGCATCCCCAGGAGCGTTCACCGATAGGGTGCCATGTCGATGCCATGTGGTCTGTACCGCGCTTCGACTGCTGCGATGGTTTCAGGTGTCCAGTAAGCGTTGCCTGGAGCCGGAAATCCAAGCACGGTGCGCTGTTCTGCAGTTGCCCTGGCAATCAGTTTTTCCATGAACTGGCTGGGCCGATACATGGACCACGACCATCCGGGATGCAGGACGTTCACCCATTCCGAAGCAGCCTTTTTGAAGGTCATGTTGAGCACCAGACGCCGGCTGCCCAGTTTCAGCGGGGTACCGCGGTGCCAGGTGTCGTGACGGTAAAAGAGCACTGTCCCAAAGTTGTAATGCGTCAATACTTCCCGGGCATAGAGGTGGTATTCGCGAAAACGCGCCGTCTCCGGTGCGTGTTCAGCGAGGTAGCTTTCTGCGGCAGCACGGTCGTTCAGGTATGGCAACCCCGCCACCCCAGGTGTGCGCGTTATTGGCCACTGGTAAGCGGAGTCATCGGAACCCTGCCTTGGGACAACTGCCGTGCCACCTTCAGCCTCGGCGTAATCGTTCAGAAAGATAATGATCTCGACAGCCTCAGGGGTATCCCAGGGGGGCGGGTGTGTAAGGGTGTGGTTGGGATAATCGCAATGGATCCGCTGGTCCGCGTTGTCCTGGGTGGTCGCATGTGGTTCGCGTCCGTACTTGGGCCAGAGATCGGACTGGGTGAGGCGGATATCGAGAACGCTGCAATCCAGTAGATCGGCAACGGCATTCAAAAGACGCTCGTGAAGCGTAATGGCGTTACAGGCGTTTGACTGGGAAGGAAACACAAACCGCTGATAGCTGCCGAAGCTGGTAAAGTTGGCCGCCTCCGGCGTTCCCGGATCCGGGTAGTGTTCGGCTGCGTCGTCATAGGCGTTTTCCAGGAGATCCCTCGGGAGCAAACCGTCGACCAGCGTAAACCCCTCTGATCTCCATTGGTCGATCTGGGCGGCGCCAAGCGCTGCTTCGCTGAGCAGGACCGGTTCGGCGAACCTCGGCATCTGATCAGGAGAGGGTCATTTCCGGAAAAGGCCCTCTGGGTTCCATGGGCATGAGGGCCTCCACAAAGGGTACGGGCTCACTGATGGTGACGATATAAGTCATCTTGTCAGTAACTTCGCCTTCTGCGTGCCAGGCGCCTTTTGGGATATTCAGACGATCACCTGCCTTGATCTCAATCCGGTTTTCATCTTCATCCAGAAGGTAGGTGCTGCCTTCGATGACGTAGCCGATGATCCCGTAGTTGTGATAGTGCACGGGGAGTTCGGGTGAAGTTCCCGAGATATAGGTGGTTGGCCAGTAACCCGTTTTCGCGATGTCAGCCATCACGTCTTTGCGGTTCTCGAAATACTGATGATCGACAGTGAGCTTGTTCATAGGCATCTCATTCTGCTGGTTTGAAGTAGGGGACGGATATCTCTTCTGTGCGTTTCTCGAAAATGACGCTGATCGGCATCCCCTGGGAAATGCTCTCGTACTCGCATTCGCGCAACACCGAGAGCATGGTTGGCCCTTCGTCCAATTTGACGAGAATGCTGGTGAATGGCAGTTCATCTTCGAATCCGGGCGCGCTCGGCAGAGCCACCAGACTCCAGCTGATCACTTCCCCGCGACCGCTGGCAGTAAACCAGCTGACATCGGGGCTGAAACAGGCCGAGCATAGTTTCCGGGGATAGAACTGCACATGCCCACAGGCGTTACAGCGTTGCAATCGGAGTTCACCAGCGGCGCAGCCATCCCAGAATGGTTTGGTTTCAGGATTGGGCTTCGGTATTGGTTTGGTCACAACGTCGCCTCCGCTCCAAGAATCAGGGTCGAGTGGCTGGAAAGTACACCGCCCTGACCATGCACCATGCCAACCTCTGCGTCCTTCACCTGGCGATCACCCGCTGTTCCTCTCAGCTGCCTGACTGCTTCCGTCAAAGCGAAGAGTGATCCCGGATGCCCGGTATGCGAATGTGACAACAGACCGCCATGGGTGTTGACGGGGAGGCTGCCTCCGAGCTCGATGTTGCCGTCCTCTACAAATCGGCCGCCCTCGCCTTTCGGGCAGAAGCCGAGATCCTCGAGTTCCATCAGGACAACCGGGGTAAAGCAGTCATACACCTGCGCAAAGTCCATATCGCGGGGATTTGTGCCGGACATTTCATATGCTCGCGGCGCGGATTCGGACGCTGCGGTTGTTGTCAGTGACCGTGCCTGGAAAAGGTGTTCATGAAAATGGCCTTCACCGCATCCCAGGAAGTAAACCGGCCTGTTGGGAAAGTCTTTTGCTCGCTCCGCTGAAACGATAACCACGGCGGCGCCGCCGTCGGACCACAGGGAGCAATCGAGCGCGTGGAGGGGGTCAGCAACAACGCGCGAGTTCATCACATCGTCTACCGTGATCGGATCCCGCATTTCTGCTGCTGGATTGAGGCTTGCATGCCGGCGTGCGGACACCGCAATCTGGGCGAGCTGTTCCGAAGTTGTTCCGTATTCCAGCATATGAGCACGACCGGCCATCGCGTATCCGTTGGTCAGAGGGATGCCGTAGGGGAGCTCGAATTGAGGATTGAGCGTGGTTGTCATCTTCTGCATGGTTTCGAGGCCGCTCATCCCCGTACGCGGGTTGTCTCCATGGGTCATGAGGACGGTGTTGCAGACACCAGTCACAATTGCGCTGGCCGCACGCATCACAGCTGTCAGCGTGGTTGCGCCTCCAGCGTTCAAAGTCATGCAGAAAGGTGGGAAAACCTGCATGTATTCTGAGAACATCTCCGCATGGTAAAGGTGTGGCTCGACCCACGGGTTGCACGTGATCAGCCCGTCGATCTCACCTTTGGTGATCCCGGCATCGTCGAGCGCGAGGCGCGCGGCCTCGGCTGCGATCTCAGTCGAACCCTGGGTTGGCAGTTCGCCGACGGGGGTTTCCCCCAGGCCGACGATGGCGACACTACCGCGCAACATGCTGGTCACTCCCTTTTCCTTTCTTCAGGGTCAAGGTGAATAGTCGGTCTTGGTCATGTAGACACTTTCAATGTTGGCGACAAGCCGTCCATCTGCGATGGAAGCTGCATATACCTTTTGCCACTCGGGATCCTCTACAAATGCTCCCCATGAGGCTTGCGCTGCTTCGGCACTTGTATGAGCGATGATGTAGACGAGCTTGTTAGGCTCCTCAGCCGGAGACCAGTACGCGATGTTCTTGATCCCGTGTTTTTCGAAGAGCCCCATCGTGTGGTTTCGGAACCGGCTGTGCAGCGCGTCGATTTTGCCTTCGTTGGCCGTATAGGTCCGCAGTTCATACAGGGAGTGTGAGTCTGCCCAGGCGGCAGGGGCAAAGAGGGCAGGGGCAAAGAGGGCGGGGGCAAAGAGGGCGGGGGCAAAGAAGATCGTCCGCACAAGGAGTTTGCGCAACATGGGTGTCTCCAGGTAGTAGAATGTGTCCGCTATGAGTATCGCACAGCCGCGTCTGACTACAACTGCGCCCCAGCCTCTCATGCGCTACCGCAAATACTGGGCAAAACGGCTGACGCCGGCCCCGGTTCTGCCCATGTCCAGGGAGGAAATGGAGGGGCTCGGCTGGGACAGCTGCGATGTCATTCTGGTTACCGGTGATGCGTACGTCGATCACCCGAGCTTCGGGATGGCGATTGTCGGTCGGTTCCTCGAAGCGCAGGGATTTCGTGTCGGGATCATCGCGCAGCCCGATTGGCGTTCAACCGATGACTTCATGGCGCTGGGAAGGCCCGAACTCTTCTTTGGTGTGACCGCGGGCAACATGGATTCGATGGTCAATCGCTATACGGCGGATCGGAAAGTACGCTCGGACGATGCCTACACACCAGGCGGCGAGGGTGGCAAACGGCCGGACCGGAGCGTCATTGTATATGCGAACCGCCTGCGTGAAGCCTACGGGGATGTCGCCCTGGTGATTGGTGGGATCGAAGCAAGCCTGCGGAGGATTGCTCACTTCGACTACTGGCAGGAAAAGATCCGGCGCAGTGTGCTGTTGGATGCAAAAGCCGATCTGCTTGTCTACGGTAATGCCGAGCGCGCGCTGACAGAAGTTGCTCACCGGCTCGCAAAAGGCGAATCGGTGCGTGAGATCATCGACGTCAGAGGGACCGCTTTTCGCCGCAAGCATTTGCCGGATGGATGGGTCGAGGTGGATTCGACCCACCTGGATACACCGGGCCGTCTCAATCCTGCGGAAGACCCGTACGCGATGGGTCCGGGAAACGCTCAGGTTGAAAAAGAC
>JANQFF010000347.1 GCA_028277965.1 Pseudomonadales bacterium | reverse complement strand
GAGAAAAACGAAGACCATTCCATTGAAGAAATGCTTGATCAACTGGGCAGGCAGTCGGTTTCAGCACCCCCATATCTGGCGTCCAGAATTGTTGCCAGTCTTCCTCCAAGAGACGCGTTTCAGGATTTTCTCACGTGGTTGACTGCATCGCCGTGGAAAGGTCTTGCAAGTGCTGCACTACCCATTCTCCTGGGATTTGTGCTGGGTATGCAGGGCACGGTTGCAGAATATCTCGACTACGACATCGAGGAGATGGTTTACCTCAACGAACTGGAGGAAAACGGTATCGATGAAATCTAAGTGGCCAGTGGTTGTCCTCATCGTCTCATTGGCGGTGAACCTGCTGCTGATTGGGTTTCTCCTCGGTCAGAGCCGGAACGACGGCCCACGGTTGGATCCAACGCAGATGTTTCCCCGCTGGGCCCGCACGCTGCCTGAAGAACGGCGCGAAAGCCTGCGGCCCGTTTTAAGAGAACACTTCAGGAATATCCGTCCACAGCTCAGGGACATGCGGCGTCATCAGCGGTCCCTGTATGAAGCCATTGCAGCGGAACCTTTCGATCCGGAGACCGTCAGAGAGGCGCTCGAACAAATGCACCAGGCAAACAGCACATTGCAGACATCGACATATGACTCGTTTGTCGATTTCCTCTCGCGCCTGACCCAGGAAGAACGCCGGCAGTTTGCGACCGCACCGCCCCCGCGACGGCATGAGCGTCCCAAACCAGGTATGAACCCCGGTATGAGACCACCTCATGGGCCGAGACAGTTTAGAGACCATGACTGACAATTCGCTGGCCGAGGCAATGGACACGTTCTTCAGCCACTACCTGAAGAGCTATGAGTCCCTCACCACAGAGTACGACGCCGACTGGCCTTCACCCTGTGAGGTGGGAAACCCCATAGGTCTCGGTGAGGGGCCACGGCAGATCCACTGGGAGCCGGTGAGACGCAACGGCGACGCAGAAGATTTCTCCGGTCTTGAAAACGCGCTCGAATTGTCTATTCACCCCGATATCAAAACACACTACGGGCGTTACTGGTCAGCTTCTCTGGAAGCCGAAGCGCCGGATGGACATGTCAGCCTGCTTTACCTTTGGAACAATGACGACAAAGATCGTCTGGTAGAAAACCTGATCGGTCACGCAGTAGCCTGTCGTCACAACCGCACGCCCTTCTCGGTCTTTTTTGCCTGCACTGAACCCGATTCAGAACTCTACCTGACCGTCAACAACGACACCGGTGCAGTCCAGGTGGAAGAGCCTGGCAAAAAGCCTTTGCGTACCGTGTGTGACAGCCTGGCTGAATTTTACGACTTACTTGTGCCATCACCCGCCTAGTCTCTGACCGTTGCTCTCAACCGAACGGTCGGTTTGTCATTTTCGGCAGTGGGAAGTGAGTCTTCACTTACCTCAACTCTCTTAAATATCAGCATCATCAGCTCTTCACTGAATTGACGCCACTCGGCTGCACCAACCACAACATGAGCAGCTTGCTCAACCAGGACCGGAAGAATGACGCGCACAGCATCCGCCACATCTCCCGATCCGTCCGGGGCTGCGCTTTCGTAACCCGCCATCAGGTTTGCAAGCACCTTACCCGACGATTCACTCATGCCTGCGAGCGCAACACCAAGCTGCTGGCGCAGAAGTTCATCGACCAGCCCCGTTTTGCTGCCAAAGTAGTGGTAAACCATGCGTTTGTTACATCCTGCTTTCCGTACAACCGCATCTACCCGCAGTGCAGGCAAACCACCATCGAGGGCCAGCTCAAACGCAGCCTGAAGGATATTCTCACGAGTGGTAACCATTTAGTTACTCAACATCTCACGTGGTCCTTTTCTCGAATGACAGACCAGGACGGGAAGTAACCATTCGGTTACTGACAACTTGTAAACCCTGCAAGAACAGCGTAACCAATTAGTTACGCCAAGTGAATCAGTGATTCACATTTTCACTGGACGGTGTAAACTGCGTGCACCCCATACTGGACCCGATCAATGTTCCGACCCCACACGCGATTGCTCCTGGCCTGCCTGCTCACTGTTGTGCCGGTATTGGCTTATTCAGCCAGCAAAGTCGAAATCGATACAACCGCTGACGCGGTGATCCAGGAGCTTTATGCCTCCCAGCCTGCAGCCCAGGCGCTCGGGACCAAAGCAGCCGGGATACTGATATTTCCACGAATCCTGCAGGGAGGAATTGGCGTAGGCGGGGAACTGGGCGAGGGTGTACTGCGTCGTGCGGGGCAGGCGGAGCAGTATTACAGGATCACTTCCGTCTCGGTGGGGTTTCAGTTGGGCGGACAGGCCAAAACCGAAGTCATCATGTTCATGACGGAAGAGGCTCTGAACGACTTCGTCAACAGCGATGGCTGGGAAGCCGGTGTCGATGGCAGCATTGCGGTCATCGAGTTTGGCGTTGGCCGGGAAATCGATACCAATTCCATCCGGGACCCGATCATCGCCTTTGTCTTCGACAACAAAGGACTCATGTACAACCTTTCCCTGGAAGGTTCGAAGTTCTGGAAGATAACGAAGTAAGTAATTACTTCTATTTAACGAAGTAACCGGCCATTCGCCAGGCATGGTCCTCATCCTGGTAGAGGACCATCGTCTCCACCAGACCTTCCCTGCGATGCTCGAAAGCAGCATCGTAGGTGATTAGGATGTATTCTCCCGCCGGTGAATTTGCGGGGTCGGTCTTCCCAACCGCATTGCGTTCCACTCGTCCGACAAACTTTCCCAGCGGCGCCCTGACCGCACCAGCCCGGATCAGCCAATCCGCTTCTTCCACCGCCGCACGAAATATGGGGGACGCTTCCCTCCAGCTGAGGTCATATTGACCACTGTCCAGTAACTCGAACTGACGCTCTGCAGCACCTCGCGCATCTGCTGGTAATTCGATTACTTTCCCACAGCCACCAGCCACAACCAATATAAAGCCTGCGAGCGCTGCATGTTTCAGGTTTGTTAGCATGTCCCGACAGAAAACGTTATCCACAGATGATTTACTCCAACGAAAGCCCGGTCACATTTCAAGACCCACTCCCCGAAAAAGTGGACGTTGCCATCATCGGCGCGGGAGTCATTGGCACATCAACCGCCTACTACCTGGCCCGCGAGGGTCATACGGTACTCCTTTGCGATAAAGGACGCGTGGCTGGTGAACAATCGAGCCGCAACTGGGGTTGGATCCGTCAGCAGGGAAGAGACGAGGCTGAACTTCCGATAGTCATAGACAGCATTGGCGAATGGCAGCAGATTGCCGCGAAGGTTGACAACGACATCGGTTTTACCCGTCAGGGTGTGCTCTATGCGGCCCGCACAGAACAGGAGCTTGCAGGCTACGAGGATTGGCTCAGGATCGCCGACCAGCACCAGGTCGACAGCCGCATCCTGACTGGTGTTGAGGTGGATGAACTGGTCAGAGGTACTCCTGGTCAGTGGGCCGGAGCCCTCTACACCCCGAGTGACGGCAGGGCAGAACCGTTCAAAGCTGTACCAGCCCTCGCTCGCCTTTTGAGACAGGAAGGAGGCCTCATCCGGGAAAACTGCGCAGTTCGCACAATTGAAACAACAGGCGGTAACGTTCAGGGTGTAGTTACCGAAGATGGGCCTGTACGTGCAGATACTGTCGTATGTGCAGGAGGAGCGTGGTCCGGGCTTTTCTTCGCCAACCTCGGCATCAATCTCCCCCAGCTGACAGTGCGGGCCACCGTCGCCCGAACAGCACCCGCGCCTAACATCCTCGACGGCAACGCAGCCCTGGCGGAGGTTGCCCTCAGACGAAGACAGGACGGCGGTTACACAGTCGCTTCCAGTGGCACAAACGAACACTTCATCGGCGCTGACAGCTTCAGGTATCTCCTCAAGTATCTACCGGCCCTGAAAGCCAGCGTCCGCTATTTGAAGCTGCACTTCGGTGGCGACCTGGTGGATCGACTGACACCGGTCAGGAGCTGGCAGAGTGATGCTGTTAGCCCCTTTGAGCACAATCGTGTGCTGAACCCTGAGCCCTCCGCCAAAGCGCTTCGGAAAATGCGGGAAGGTCTGGCGCGGCGCGTGCCCGAAATTGCCGACATTCCATTTGCCGAAAGCTGGGCAGGGATGATCGATGTCATGCCCGACGTGGTGCCGGTCATGGACGCTGTTGATCAATACCCCGGGCTGTACCTCGCCACCGGCTTCAGCGGTCATGGTTTCGGCATCGGCCCGGGCGCCGGACGCATCATGGCGGATATGGTGCTCGGTAAACCTGCACGACATGATCTGTCGCGTTTTCGGTTCAACCGCTTCTGGGATGGAACGCCGACGGTGGTGGGTCCTGGTTTATAGGAATCGCGGCTAAGCCGCTCCTACAGAATGATCTTCCTACCTCTGTAGGAGCGACTTTAGTCGCGATTATCCAAAGAGACCGGAGTTGTTCGCTTCAAGTGCCAACAGATATTCTTTCGCGGGCAAGCCACCCCCAAATCCCGTGAGATCCCCTCCCGCGCCAATGACGCGGTGGCACGGAATAATGACTGCTATCGGATTTCGTCCGTTTGCTGCGCCCACAGCGCGCACTGCCTTGGGATTACCAATCTGTTCAGCAACTTCACGGTAACTCCAGGTTTCACCATAGGGAATTTGTTGGAGCGTATCGAGCACAGCAAGCTGGAAATCCGTTCCGTTGGGCTGGAGTTGAATGTCAAATTCTTTCCGTTTGCCGTCGAAGTACTCCTGGAGCTGTTTGACCACCTTACGAAACGGTTCCTCTCTGCGCTCCCATCCGGCTTCCGCCCCGCGGGCTTTGTCCCCTGTCGAGAAATGCAGGCCCGTCAGAGCCGAACCATCGCTGGTGAGAAGAAGAGGCCCTATGGGACTCTCCGTGTAGGTGTAATAAACGCTTTGCTCAGTTGACATCGTTCTTCCTCTTTTCAGCACGTCTGACACCAGCGGCATACCACAGATACATAAGGGCATACGCCCGCCAGGGTTGCCAGCGGGACGCAATTTTTCGTGCCTGGGCGGGTGTGCAGTCCAATTCTTTCAATACAACCCAATCGCTTTCTGCAAAGGCATCCGGATCCTTCTGGACACGCATCCGTATGTAACTTGCTGTCCATGTGCCGATACCGTCGATCTGTTGCAGTGTTTCTGACAACGAGTCGAAATGCTGACAGTCATCGAGCACAAGCGAACCATCAGAACACATACGCGCCAGTGTCGAGACAGCCTGTCCGCGACGGCCCGGCATGCCGAGCTCGGCAACCTCCGCTTCACTGAGGGCTTCGGGAGCCGGAAACAGGCCTCCACCGTATCGCTCGATCATATGATTCGCGAGCAGGGTGGCACGGGCGACACTCACCTGTTGACCAAGCACCGCCCGAACAGCCGTTTCGAAACCGTCCCATGCACCAGGGACGCGCAGACCCGGGGCTTCGCGAACCCATTGGCCCAGATACTCATCCTGCGACAGGAACGCATAGACGGTCGCCCCGTCCGCATTCAGATCAAAAACCCGCCGCACCCTGTGTATTAGCCGATGTACGGGTTCCTCAACAGGCGGTATCCGCACGACCAGGTGTTCCTTCTCCTGACGCACCTCGAGCCACGCCTCCTCCCCATCACGGCGCTCGAGAAGCCGCCTGTAAGTCCATTTCCCTTCCTCCCCGGAAACTTCTTCGACACCCTCCAGAGAGCGCTTGAGGAGAAACGCAAACACCCAGTTGAAGTCATACGGTTGGCGGACCGTCAGCCTCAATTCGATCGCCGCACCATGGGGCTGGCCCGCTGTACGTAGTTTTCCGGGAGTTAACGAGAATATCTTCCGGATTTCACTGTTGAACCGGCTCAAGGAACCGTAACCGGCATGGTGGGCAACGGCTGCGAGAGGCATCGATGTGTGAAGGAGCAATTCCCTGGCTGTACGTGCCCGGTGCATTCTGCTCAAAGAAGCGGGTGTCGCCCCCACTTCCTGGCTGAACAGTCTCGTCAGGTGCCGCTCACTGATCCCGAGTTCAGCGGCCAACTCGATGCTCGTGTGGTCGTTCAGATAGCCAGCTTCAATCAGGCGCATCCCGCGCAGAACGGTTTCATCAGCAAGTGTCCATTCAGGCAGCCCCGAGGCGTTCTCCGGGCGGCATCGCAGGCACGGGCGGAAACCTGCGTCTTGAGCCGCCGCCGCGCTCGGGAAGTAACGTACATTTTCTTCCGAAGGGCGCGCTGGACAGACCGGGCGGCAGAAAACCCCGGTAGTCAGGACACCGAAGTAAAAGCGGCCGTCGAAGCGCGGATCCCGGCTGAGCCTGGCCTGGCGACACACGCTTTCATCCGGCATAACAGATGGATTTTCGATGGCTTCTGCCATAACGCATCAATCACAAGAATCAAATCACTCACAACTGACTATAATTCAGCGTTTACACGATTACTTCCCGGATTCGGACATTTGTCTAAACCCGACCCGACACAAGCCCGGAAGCTGCAACCAGTTCATATTCCAAAGCCGTGGGGCCAGGAGATCTGGTACACCGGCATGGAAGAACGTGGCGAAAGCGCTGTCTACATCGATGGTGAATCACTGCCGTTGTCGCAATATCTTGCCAGTGACCCGGCAGCTATCTGTGGCGAGCGGGACGTTCTGTTGCTCAAGATACTGGATCCGAGACCCGAACCGGTCCTGGGTGACCTCTACTTTGAGGTGCACGAGGAAAAAGAGGAGGTCTACGTCGTTACAGCCGTGGATGAACAGGCCTGGCCGACCGGTTCCGGAGCTATCCGATACGGTCTGAACCAGGCCAGACGCGCAGCTTTTGAAGATGACCGTGATTTCCGGGCAGCGTACCTCAGCGCCGTCCGTGCGTATGAGGGGATCCGGCGGACACTGGATGGAGAAACGCCGGAGCGTCCCCTGCCTACCGTTGAAGAAGAAGCTGAAGCCCGGGAGCGCATGGAGGCATTTACTGAACTTAAAACCCTCAAGGTCGGTGATGTTGTCCACGTACCGACCTGGGCTCCTCATGCCCTGCAACACGGGGTCCGTGTGGTTGAGTTTCAGACACCGACATACGAACGGTTGATCGTTTCATTTGCCCAGGCTGTCGTCACGCAACCTCACTGGGACAGTGAGCGCGCCATTGCGTCAATGTCACTGGACATCCCCAAGAGCACACCTCCAGAACCTGTTGTCCCCGGGGTTGAACGGATCGCCTCATACGAAACGTTCAACGCCTGGCGCGCGGACCTTGACCAGTGTGCACCTCTGATACTGCCCCAACATCTACCATATGCGGTGGGTATTGCTGTTACCGGCGAGTGTCAGGCAGGGTCTGTGAATCTTGCACCTGAAGAAGCCTGCTTCATTCCCGGCGCTGCGCTGGCAGACACCCGTATAGAAGGTCACGGCATATTTCTGATCGCCGCCCCGGATCTGTGAGTTCCAGGTGAGACGACGCGTAGCGTTCATCAGCCTGGCGCTGACCATCACCACCGCGGTGATGGTGTATCCGCCTTTGCGCCTCTTTCACCTTGCTCTGGGTGAAACGCTGCCGCTTGCGCTGACCGGCATCCTGCTCATAGCTGTCCCATTCGGCATGAGGTTTGTCCACGAGCGTATCAATGCTCCGTGGACACGCGCTGCGACTGCTGTCGTCATGACATGGTTAGGTGTCTGCTTTGTCGCCTTCAGCCTTCTGCTTCCCTTTGAACTATTCCTCGCCGCCGGTTTTCTGGACCCCACGACAACCGGATGGGGATTGATAGGCGTCGTCGCTCTCGCCTCAGGATACGGCATCCACAACGCCCGTCGTCTGACACTCAAAGCTGTGGACCTCAATGTCCCGGTCGAACTGGCACACGTTCGCGGCAAACGCATGGTGCAGATATCCGACGTCCATATCGGTTCACGTCAACCCGGATTCCTCAACCCGATTGTCGATCAGGTCAACGCCGCGGAACCGGATTACGTGGTCATCACGGGTGACCTTATCGACATGCGAGACATCTCACGCGACGCACTAGCACCTCTGCGACACCTGCGTGCACCTGCTCTCTTCTGTATCGGCAATCACGAACGTTACGTCGACCTGGAACGGATCTGCGACCGTCTCGAGTCCCTGGGCGTCGAGGTACTGAGGAACACCACCAGCGAGCAACAGAGCTTCCAGTTCATCGGCATAGACGATGCCGAACGAAAAGACCAGGTGGCACGCAGCTTGCGCACTATGCAACCGGCACCGAACGCATACCGGATTCTTCTATACCACCGCCCCGACGGCGCAGAGGATGCCGCGGACTGGGGCGCGCACCTCATGCTCACAGGACACACACACCGTGGTCAGATTGTGCCCTTCAACTATCTCGTCAAGAAGGTGTTCCCGAAGTACTACCAGATGTACAACGTTGATGATCTCAACCTGTATGTCTCTCCCGGCACCGGCACCTGGGGTCCGGTAATGCGCCTCGGCTCCAAGTGCGAAATCACCCTGTTTCGGCTACTGTAACGACCTTTGGGAAGAGGTAGTGACATGGCTGAACCCGGCTGGCAGGAACCGACTGAGCTTCTGATCGAGCAGATCGAAATCGGTCCAATGCAGAATTACACCTATATTGTGGGCAGCCGTTCGAGCCGCGAGGTAGCCATTGTCGATCCCGCGTGGGACATTGAGGGGATCGTCAAACATCTCGAAGAGCGTGACTACAAACTCGTTGCCGCGCTTGCGACCCACTACCACCCTGACCACATCGGAGGCTCCATGGGTGGCCATAACGTCGAAGGCGTAGCCAGGCTCATGGAAGTGCTCCCGGTCAAAGTCTACGCGCACAAAACTGAAGCGGACGGGATACGTAAAGTCACCGAGATTTCCGAGTCCGACATCGTCAAGGTCGATTCGGGCGACACGCTGAAGATTGGCGACATAGAAGTCGAGTTTCTGCACACGCCGGGACATACACCAGGGAGTCAGTGTTTCAGAATAAAGAACACCCTCGTCTCCGGTGACACGCTCTTTATCAACGGATGTGGGCGAGTGGATCTGCCAGGCTCGGATTCGGATGACATGTACCACAGCCTGCGCAAGCTTGCCGGATTGCCCGAAGACACTTTGCTGCTGCCTGGACACAATTACGGGCACGTGCCCAACGCAACCATGGGAGAGCTCAAGAACATGAACCCATATATCCGTATCGACGATATGGATACGTGGAAACAGATTATGGGCTGAGGGGAGGACAACAATGAAGACTGGAACTTTTACGGGGTTTGATCTCGAACTGCGGGAACCGGGTATTGCCTGGTTTCAATTCAACTCGCCGGAACGACTGAACGGCATGACAACCGCCATCAAACGCGACCTGATCGAGGCCGTCACCCAGGCCCAGATGGACAACAAAGTAAGGGTGCTTGTATTTACCGGAACGGGGCGGGCTTTTTGCGCGGGTGACGATCTCAAGGCTTACAGGGCTGCGGATCTCGGCGGCGAACCGCTGGTCGACAAAATCCCCCCGGGCCACGACAACGCGCTCGGTACCTACAACGGCTTGCGCACCATTTCGCAGGCACTGAACACCGCTGTGCGCAACCTCGACAAGCTGACGATCTGCGCGCTGAACGGCATCGCAATACAGACTGGTTTTTCCCTGGCGCTCTCATGCGATTTCAGAATCGCTGCAGACGCCGCCCGAATGGGCAGTGCGACGCTGCGTTTCGGCCTTTTGCCTGACGAAGGCGGTCAGTATCTGCTTGTAGAAGCCATGGGTGTTCCAAAAACCATGGACTTTCTCATGCGCAAACGCATCGTCACCGCAGAGGAGGCCAAAGAACTGGGGCTTGTTCATGAAGTTGTTCCAGCCGACGAACTCGAGGATGCCACGATGAAACTCGCGGCTGAACTCGCTGACGGTCCGCAGGTATCCATGCGGTTGCTGAAACGTTCGATTTACCAGGCAGCTGAGCTCAGCTGGTCCCAGAGTCTCGATGAGATCGCCGCCAAGACGGCAATATCCGACCATCATGACGACGCCGGTGAAGGCGTTACCGCATTCCATGAAAAGCGCTCACCATCATTTAACGCCTGGCTGGAGAAATAACGAGTGACCTCGGACATTGTCACATACACATCAGAAGACCGGGTCGCAACGATCACGATCAACCGTGCAGACCGGATGAACGCTCTCAACGAGGCTGTCATCGTCGGTCTGCAGGAAGCCTGGCAGACGTTCGAGGCAGGAGATGACCGTGTAGCCGTCATCCACGCTGCGGGGGACCGGGCCTGGTCTGTCGGCGCCGACGTCAAAGATCCGCCAAGGGAAATGTGGCAGGGTGTACCGAGCGTTGGAGCGACTGTGTCCAAGCCTGTCATCGCCGCCGTTCACGGGTGGTGCATAGGTGGTGCTTACTGCATCGTGCAGATGTGTGACCTCGTCGTCGCCTCAGCCAACACAAAGTTCAAATACCCCGAAGCCCAGTTGGGATTTACCGGGGGTCTGATCGCAAGCGCAGTTGCCCGGATACCGCACAAGGTCGCCATGGAATTCATGATGCTCGGTGAAGACTTCGATGCTGAGCGCGCCCTGGCTGCGGGTATGGTCAACAAGGTTGTGCCGGAGGGAGAAGAACTCAGCTCAGCGCTGGAGTGGGCAGGTATCCTCGCCAACTCTGCACCGCTTGTTCTCGAGACCGTCAAACAGTTTTCCCTTGCAACGCTCAACAAGAGTCCAGCCGAAGCCGGGGCGATCTCCAGAGATCAGCTTCTGACAGTCCGCAACAGCGAAGATGGCAAAGAAGGCGGTCTTGCGTTTGCGGAAAAACGCACACCCGAGTTTAAGGGTCGATGAGGTGCGGAGATTTGCCACCGCATTGGTTTTCGCCACAATCCTTGCAAGCCCCCATGCCCTCGCGGAAGGGCAATACATCGACCTCTTCCCGCAGGAACGCAGTGACATAGATCTCATCCTGAATACGCTGGCTGCCAGCGTGAACGATCCGGAAAAGCCGCCGCCCATCATCCTGATGTTACACGGCGATCTGGCTCACCCGTTTTTGCGGCCACATTATGACGCCAACAAGGAACTGATTGACAAAACCGCCCGGCTGGCCGCATACGGCATCATCGATGTGAAGATCTGTGAAACGTGGATGCGCAATAACGACTATACAAAGGCTGATCTGTTTCCCTTCGTAGAGACGGTTCCCTTCGGCGCGGGGGAACTGGAGCGGCTGGCCCAGGAAGAGGATTACCGGGAATACAGCGTTCCGATGTGATACAGCTAAACTAGTAACATTGGGGTCTGACCCCATTGTTACTAGTTTTTTATCTCATCAGCCTGAACGCTGCTCGGATTTCATCCACAAACACCTCCGGCTGTTCGAAGGCAGCAAAGTGTCCACCTTTGTCGAGTTCGTTCCAGTAGACGATGTTTTTGTATCGCTTCTCGGCCCAGCTTCGCGGGGTCGGCACAATCTCTTTCGGGAAGATGCTGCAGCCGGCTGGAATCCTGACCTTGTTGTCGCCATCACCGCCGAACGCGGTGTTGAAGCTTTCCCAGTAAAGTTTCCCCGACGAGGCACCGTTGCCCTGCCACCAGTAGTACATGACGTTGTCGAGAAGTTCGTCTTTGGTCAGAACGTTTTCAGGATGACCGTCACAATCCGTCCACTCGTAGAACTTCTCGATGATCCACATGGCCTGCCCCACGGGTGAGTCGACCAATCCGTAACCCAGGGTTTGCGGTCGGGTGCTCTGCTGTTTGGAATAACCGGCTCCCCATTGCTGGTAATACTGAGCGCCAGCGAGCGCGCGCTTATCTTTTTCATCCGGGTCTGACAACGCTTCTCTGGTCGCCCGGACATTGGGCATGTTCACATGGATACCTTTACAGGCACCTTTGTTCTGCACACCTATGCCTGTTGTGACCGCTGACCCCCAGTCGCCACCCTGGGCGTAATACGCGTCATAGCCCAACTCGCGCATCAGGACATCCCATTCAGACGCAATCTTCTCCACACCCCAGCCAGTGGCTGATGGTTTATCGGAAAAGCCATATCCAGGCAGTGAGGGACATATCACGTGAAAGGCATCAGACGCGTCGCCCCCATGAGCGACCGGATCTACAAGGGGATCGATGATCTTGTGAAACTCAACGACTGACCCGGGCCAGCCATGTGTTATGAGAAGCGGGACAGCACCCGCATGCGGGCTTTCGCAGTGGATGAAGTGGATGTCCAGACCATCAAGGTTCGCTTTGAACTGGGGGTGTCGGTTGAAGTAGCTTTCCCGCTCCCTCCAGTCATATTCGTTTATCCAGTACTCGGTGATTTCCTGAGCGTACGAAAGCGGCACCCCCTGGCTCCAGTCGTCCGGAGTCTCCGCTTCCGGAAAGCGCGTGGTCAGCAAACGTGTCTTCAGGTCCTCGAGTTCTTCATCCGCTACAGCGATTTCAAACGTTGTTATGTCCCCCATGACTCCTCCTATCTCCCAACATGGTGTAACAGGAACGCCCAGTAGTCGGCGTACTCCTCAATCAACTTGTCCGTTGGCGTACCCGCACCGTGGCCCGCCTTGTTTTCGACCCTGAGGAGAACCGGGTCATCACCCTGCTGGTACTCCTGCAGACGGGCTGCATATTTGAAACTGTGACCAGGAACAACGCGGTCGTCCGTATCCGCAGTTGCGACGAGCACGGGCGGATATTCCCGCCGCTCCAGATTGTGGTAGGGCGAGTAAGCGTAAAGTGCCTGAAACTCGTCTTCGTTTTCCGCAGATCCATAGTCATCCACCCAGAACACACCCGCGGTGAAGAGGTGAAAGCGCAGCATGTCCATGACCCCAACGGCCGGGAGCGCCGCTCCGAAAAGCTCCGGGCGCTGGTTCAAAACCGCCCCAACCAGGAGGCCACCATTGCTGCCGCCCATAATCGCCAGGTGTTCCGGCTTCGTGTAGTTCTCCGCAATCAGGTATTCGCCAGCGGCAATAAAGTCATCAAAGACATTCTGCTTCTGCAATTTTGTTCCCGCTTCATGCCAGGCTTCTCCGTACTCGCCGCCACCACGGAGATTGGCTATGGCCACAACACCGCCGCGCTCCATCCAGACCGCCCGGGAGATCGAAAACGCCGGCGTCAGCGAGATGTTGAAACCCCCGTACCCGTACAGGAGGGTCGGATTGCTGCCATCCAGCACAACGTCCTTGTGGTGACTTAAGAACATCGGGACACGTGTGCCGTCTTTGGATGCGTAGAACACCTGGCTGACGACCAGATCGTCCAGGTCCACGTTGAAGTCAGAACGTTCCCAGTCCTCCGACTCGAGTGTCGACATATCCAGCCGTCGGATTGTCGGAGGGTAGTTGATGCTGGAGTAGTAGTAGAACGCCTCGGGATCATCATGGTTACCCGAAAACGCCATTGCGGAACCGATGCCGGGCAGCTCAATTGCCCCTTTGGCCGCCCCGTCGCTGTCGAATACCTCGACTCTCGAGGATGCATCAACCAGGTACTGCGCGGCGAACTGCCCACCCAGCAGCGCCGCACTTTCGAGAACGTGCTCCTTCTGCGGGATCACTTCACGCGCGGCCTCCAGCGCCTTTTCACCGAGTGAAGGACGCAATGCGATCAACCTGCCGAGAGGCGCATCCAGGTCTGTTCTGAAGTAGAGCTCGCCATCCACGTGTCCAACCGGCGTGTAATCATGATCGAAACCGCGAACGAGAAATTCGAGCGGTGTGTCCGTCCCTTCTTCGCGCACCATCACCTGGTAGCGATTGTCCGTGCCGGTATAGACGAGGATCAGAAGATACCTGCCGTCGTCGGTAACACCGGCGGAATACCGCCAGTCGGGTTCAGCGGGGTTTTCGTACACGACCTGGTCATCGGTCTGGGGCTTTCCAACCGCGTGAAAGTAGACCCGGTTCTGATCCGGGACCTCGTGAAACCGGTCGCCCTCCGGTTCCGGGTAGCCGCTGTAATAAAACCCGGTCCCCGAGGCGTTCCAGCTCAGGCCGGTGAACTTGAGCCACTTGAGCTCATCGTCAGTGTCGGTGTTGGTCTCGAGATCCCGCACCCGCGCCGTGCGCCAGTCAGAGCCCGCTTCCTGCACAAGATAAGCCACATAGCGGCCGGTCGGGTCCGGAAAATACGCGGCAAGCGCGGATGTGCCGTCTTCAGACCAGGTGTTTGGATCAAACAGCACCTTCGGCTCAGCGTCCAGGGTCTCACGCACCAGCACCTGGTCCTGGTTTTTGTCACCGGGGTTGTAGGTATAGAAATACCGGCCGCCTTTTTTGACGGGGACCCCAAACTGTTCTGCGTTCCAGACTTCAGCGAGACGGTCCCGGAGCGACTGCCACTCCGGCAACGCTTTCAGGTACTCGTCCGACAGGTCGTGTTGAGCATCAACCCAACGCCGAA
>JANQFF010000299.1 GCA_028277965.1 Pseudomonadales bacterium | reverse complement strand
ATTTGTGTGGCCAACAACTGGACCAGGACATTTCCGAACGTTGCGATGCTAATGTGTCTGACAGGCTGCAACATGGCCAGCTTCAGTTCCTGCCAGCGCATCACCAGCACCGGCAGGCCGTTTGCCGCCAGTGTCTGACAGTCGATCAACTCTCCGTCCTTGCGGTCAAACGCCACGATCAACATCACACGCACCGTAGAGCGGCGGCGATGAGCACCCGCAGCCAATTCGTCTTTCCACTTCCGCTCGGACCCACCACGCAGAGGTTCTTTGTCAGGGCTATTGCATCAATCGACAGCACGTTGCCCGTCGGCAGGGTCGCGACTGGTATCTTTCCCGGCATCAGCGGAGGCAGCACTCCCACTGGCGGAGCATTCCCATGAAACGGATTGCCTGACACGACCGCCTGGGCGAGTTGATCCTGCCGCACCTGCTCAAATACGTCCTGCAGATACGGATCCTGCGGATTGAGCATGAGCTGTTCGCACAGCACTTCGCTCCCAGGCACATCCCCCCAGCGATACATGGGTTCGTGGAATAGCTGCCATATCGCCAGTGGGTCATCGACAGCTTGTCGCGCACCTGGCCAGCGCGGGTGTGAACCGACACGCCGAGTCATGAGTCGTTCCCCCACAGAAACGACCTGACGCTGCGAACCAGCCTCCTCGGCCAGGATGCGGTCAGTTCCTTACCACATGGCCTGCACGTGATCGCGCGCACGCCTTGAACGCAAATGCCAACCAGACAAGCGCTACAGAAGACCATTCCGCAGTGCATGCAAGTCGCTGTATGTCTGGCGCACACAGCAGCTGAACAGGCCGAGCAGCAAAATACGTCATGCTCGTCCAGCGGCGAGCATGGGCAATCCAGCCGCGGTTTGCGGACCAGCTCCCACGTGGCATAGATCATTTCCGGTGTCATGAACGTCTGCATCACATACAGAAACTCCAGGACACGCCCGTCTGGCAGTTCCTTCTGCACGGTGCGCGTGATCTGACGG
>JANQFF010000293.1 GCA_028277965.1 Pseudomonadales bacterium | reverse complement strand
AATAGTCACGCGCGATCTTGTCGAGGTCAAACCCACTACCGAGTCGGAAGACCAATGAAGTGGAAGACTACGCTGGCAGCATCCATCATCCTCAGTGCTTCTCCCGCATGGGGCGCTGTAATTCTCGTTGACTACAGCGACCGTGCGGCCAATCCCAGCCTCGGCGCTGTCTGGAACACCGTGGACCTCGGCGACCCCGGCAGCGCACTTGTCGACAGCATGGGTGCCCCTTCCGGGGTGACCATCCACTTTGCCGGCGATCCCTGGAGGGAGAGCGCATCCGATCAAGGTAATTGGCCCGCGGGCGACGTTGGCTGGGTCGATGGTTCGGTGACAGCGGATAACATCTTCAACCAGACTGGCAATACCTCGACCGTGACCTTTTCCGGTCTGCCCCCCGACGCGATCTACCGTATCGAGCACCTCGCTGCTCGCGCCATTGGCTTTCGCATTGCCGACTACCTGGTCAATGGTTCCTATGCTGATTCGACGCCAAACGGCGACGATTTCGACGCGCGCCTGGACGGGTGGGTCGGCGGTAACATCTTGACATGGAATGCGGTTGCCGTTCGTCCGTCCGGGGAAATCGTCCTCACGGTGACCGACGTTCAGGATTTCGGATACCTGAATGCCTCACGTCTGGAACGGATCTCCGAGCCAGCGACGACCATGATGCTCATCCTGGGCCTGGGTAGTCTCCCGATCTTGTGACAGCGACGGAACAAGGTGTCGTCGCGGACGCCCTGACGAGGTCTGAGGTGTGGGGTGCAACGAGGGCCTATGCTAGTGGATCGCCGCGGAAATCCCGAGACAGGCTGCACTCGTTGTCGTAATCGTGGTCGTAATCGTGCATTCGACGACGACGATTAGGACAACGACAACGACAACGACAACGACAACGAACGGTCGCAGGACTTCTGCGGCGCTGCACTAGTGGGTCATGCCGGCACCCCGCCAATGGGTGGCACCGGCTGGATAGGGTACTCGATGCAAGAACAGGTGCTGAGATCAGGTTCAGAAGCGCACAAACCCGGACCGCAATAGCCTTCGTTTCGCTCTGCGTTTTGCGTCCGGTGGTGCGTGGCGTTATGCGCGGTAAGCCATCATCAATGAACGAAGCACGTCGGCATGTGTTCGCGGAACAGGTTCGGCTGATGTATGGCCAAACCAAGAAGATCATAATTGGTGGCCTGCTTACCGGAATCATTCTCTGCGCAATTCTATGGGATATTGTCGTCCATGCCTACATTCTATTTTGGTTCACACTGATTGTTCTCTTTTCTGTCTTCAGGGTAATGGCGTATCTCGCATTTCTTAAAAGAAAAGACAAGCGCGCCAATCTTGAACTGTGGAATTCCACTTTCTTGCTTCTGACCTCTGCTTATAGCGCGACGATGGGTGCAGTTAGCATAGTCTTTCACGTCACGAACGATACGACCTACCATTTCCTTGTCATAGCCTGGTTGCTAGGGTACAGTGCGTTGGCTGTGAGTTCTTACTTGATGAACTTCAGGGCAGTACTGGCCGTGTTTATACCGGTGGCGACATTCTTGATTGTCAGCCTCACCTTGGTAGGCACCAGGCTACACTTATTGAGTGCACTCGCCGTAACCATATGGTTTGTCCTGATGTTCTACACCATGCTTCCCGTCAGCCGATCGATGATCAAGGCAATCACACTGAATCAACAGCTGGGTTTTGAAATTGAAGAGCGAGAGAAATTGCAGGAGCAGTTGCACGAATTGTCTATCACGGACAGTCTCACTGGTCTATTCAACCGCCGACATTTTGACAACGTCTATGCGAATGAATTGAAGCGCGCCAAGCGCACCCGGATGGAATTGTCAGTGTTGATGGTCGACATCGATTGCTTTAAGCAGTTCAACGATACCTATGGACATCAGGCTGGCGATGACTGTCTGCGTCGGGTTAGCGGGGTCATTCGGCAATCTATTAGGCGAAGCGGCGATTTGGTTGCGCGGTATGGGGGCGAAGAGATCGTCGCGCTTCTTCCGAACACAGGCTCTGAACAAACCTTCCAGTTGGCGGAGGGGATGCGAATCGCAGTACAGGGGTTGGCCATTCCTCACAACGGATCCACGGCGGTCGACACTGATACAGTGTCTATCAGTAT
>JANQFF010000271.1 GCA_028277965.1 Pseudomonadales bacterium | reverse complement strand
GCTGTGTTAGGCTTCTTGCCAATGGGACCCGCCATTACCTGCGAAGCCTGCCTTGCTACAGTCCCCGCAGCACTCGCGCTGAGCACCGAATAGGTTTTTAGAGGTGCCTTTTAGCCGCGATTCTCGCAGGACTGATGATGTGCAACTCATTATTCCGGGGTGTGCAGATGGATCAGCGCGGCTTCGAGAGACCCCAGCAAAGGGGGCCGCTCAAAGTGCTGGTGCTGCGGCAGCTGTACAACCTGTCTGATGAGCAGACCGAGAGCAGGCCATCGCGGCTGAAGCCGCTCCTACAGAAAAATCTCCAACCAGTCACTTCCGCTTGTTTCAGGCTTTGTCAGAGAGTCCCCAGCTCACATCCCCTGTGTTCGAGGATTGGTTTCATTTCGCGGTAAGCGGCCGGTGTTTTACTCAGGGGGATCCGTGGGTACAGGTGGTGGATGATGTGGTACTGCATACCCATGGACATGATGTTTCCCATCCGACTCTTGAATGCACGGGTATCACGGTAGCGACCCTGTTCGTTGCCTGGGTGATGCGGCGCCCAGGCGAGGTAGTAGATGAGATATGTCTCACCGATGAGCTTGGGTATGAACCAGAGGAAGAGGGCTTCGATTGCATGACCGGTCCATGCCAGTAAAAACATGATGATGATGTAAGCCGATTGCATGAGCACGGCATCCAGAACGAGATGGCCCTGCCCTGTTCTTTGCAGGCAGGCGCTGTAAGCCGAATTTCGTTGCGATGCGGGTTGTTTGTTCAGCAAAGTTTTCCAGAAAAAATGCGGTGTCGAGTCGGCGTGAGTATCTATGTCACAGTCATTGACCGGATGATTGCAGTGTTTGTGGTGTTCCATGTGTGTGGCACGAAGCACGCGATAGGGGTAGACGAGCGGGATCGTTGAAACGTGCCCAACGAGTTCGTTCAGCCAGCGCAGGGGTTTGCCTTTGCCGGCGATGATATTGTGTTGAGCCTCGTGGGACGGGAGGTAGGACAACGTAACGTTCAGGACCGCGATGGGGAACGCGATCCAGAGTGACAGGATATCCATCAGTACTAACGGGAAGAGGGCAATGAACACGAGGCAGTTGCCGATACCCCATGCAACAGCTCCCCAGGGTACCTGGTGCATGTATTTCCCGGCGATCTTACGTTCAGCAACATCGAGCTGTTGGTCGGACATCTCACTGAAGTTCATGGTGTTCATGGTTTGATCCATATCCAGCTACCGCGAAATTGTGCAGCGATCCCAAGCGGTATCGCGATCGCAGCGCCGACAGCGATGGCGATCCATCCTGAAGGCAGGTATTCAAGGGCAATCAGCGACTGGGAGAACAGCGGCCATAGAAAGCCAACAGCCCAGGCCAACGGGGAGAGGAGCGTTTTGAACAGGAGTTCCATTGCTTCGTACCTTTCCTTAAGCTTTAGTGATGTAGGCGTTGTCTACTTCAGGATTACACACTACAATGTAGACGCTGTCAACACTATTATTCCTCTTATTCAAAGAAATCCTGTGAATTGAATACATCTGCAAAACCCTACCATCATGGCAACCTGGCTGCCGCGATACTGAAGCGGGCCGCCGAGATTATTGATGACGAAGGCATCGAGAGATTGACGCTGCGCGGAATAGCGAGAGACCTGGGCGTCTCTCACGGGGCGCCGAACAGGCACTTCAAAAACAAGGCTGCGCTTTTATCCGCGCTTGCAGCTGATGCCTGGCTGAAAGTGCGCGATGCCACGCTCGCAGCGGCGGACGCGACAGGAAGCGACAATGCACATGTGGTTTTGAACGCGATGGGCCGCGGATACATGCGCTGGGCTCTGCAGAACCGGTCGTTGTTCCGCACGTTGTATCATCCGGACGTAAACCGTTATGCAAGCGCAGAACTGACTGAAGCGATTGCGCTGTTTGCGGGGGTGGTGCGTGATGCGGTGGAAAATACACAGAGGGAAGGCAGGCACCCGGAGGTTGCTTTGCCGATACTGGCGCTGTTTACCAATGCTGTTCCGACGGGAGCTGCCATGCTCCTGATCGACCCTCTTCTGGGAGACGAGCTTCTGCCTGAGGAAGAGCAGGAAATCATGATCGAGCAGGTGATCAACCTGGTTGTCCCGCTCCCGGACCGGGTCGAAAAAACATAAGGAAAATCAATGAGTAATGAGAATAACCTACCACCCTCTATGCAGGCTCTCAGCCACGACGTGGTGAAAGCAGCCAGTAACGGGATTGACTACGATGTGTGGACGTGGGTCCCGCCCGGTTATGATCAGAGCGAAGACCCATTCCCGCTATTGGTCCTCCTGGATGGCGGCATGTTCATGGGAGGCGCGGTCGACACCATTGCGCTCATGTCCTCGATCGGAGAAGCACGTCCTGCACTACTGGTTGGGGTATCGACAGCGCCACCAGGCAATCACGGCATACAGCGAACCATCGACTACTCGGCGGAAGTGCCAACGGAAGCGATGCTCAAAGCACCTCCGGGTACAGAGTTCTCATTCTGGGCGATGTACGAACAGATGTTCAAAGCGATGGGGTTGCAGTTCGAAGACGGGTTTGGCGGAACGGACGAATTTCTGAGTTTTCTCACAGACGAACTCATTCCCAGTGTATCCGGGAAATACCGGATCGATGAGAACGAGATTGGCGTGGCTGGGCACTCCTCGGGAGGTGATTTTGCGGTGGACACGCTGCTCCGCAAGGATACACCGTTCAGCAAGTTCATCGTTGGTTCGTTCGGAACCGATGTGCTGGAAAGGACACTTGAAGCCCGGGAAAAGGCTTTTGCTGAGACGGAAGCCCAGCGCCGCCTCGGTGTCTTCTGCGGCTATGGCGGTGCCGAAGAGAGTGATCCCTATCTCGCGCAATACATCGAGCGAGGTGTGGCGCTCATGGAGCGTCTGCAAGCGACGGACCCCGATAATCTCTCGGTGATCGTTCGAGGTTTTGACAGGGAAACGCACGGCTCTGTGTTCCCACACATATTTTCTTCAGGTTACCGGGAACTCTGGGGCACCGGCGTCAGCTTCGTTGAAGCGATGGCGGATGTAGACATTTCGGAGTTATAGCCGATGGGTAAGTTTCAGGGTAGATGCGGACCGCACCATCCGGCCGAAACCTACGGACAATCGCGGCTGAAGCCGCTCCTCCAGAGTTAGCGAGATCTCTCTGTAGGAGCGGCTTCAGCCGTGATTTCCTATCCCAGTTTAGCCGGTTCAGTGAGCTGGTCACTGTGACCGTCAATGTCGTATGACATGATCAGGAGATCCCGTGGCGTGCCGGAGCGGTCTTCGATGTAGTCGGCAAGCACGGCTTCCGGGACAAACCCCAACCGTCTGAACGCAGCCTGCGCGCTGCGCTGATCCGTGGTCATGTTGCCCATCAGTTTCTTGAGCCCTTCTTCCCGGGCGAGGTCGAAGATCCGGTTCGTCAGAAACTTACCCAGACCCTTGCTGCGATACTTGCCGCCGACGTTGACGCGTATCTCGCCGACCTTGCGGGTCCAGCGCGCTTTCGTTTTGTGTACCGAGGCGTACCCGACGAGGCCTTCATTGTCGTAGGCAACCAGGGAGGTTGAATGTCCTGACTCGATGTTGGCGACCCATTCGTCCACAACGTCAGGGTCGGTCAGATCGATGCGCAGAAAAAGGAGGTCTTCTTCGGGCAGCGCGCGTGCAAATTCCAGGACTGCGTTCCGGTCGTCCGCTGTCATGATGCGGACCTCGATATCGGCATCATCTAGAGTGATGTTCTGTGGGTATTGATCTTCAATGGTCATGTTAAGAGTTCCTGAGTTTTCTGGCGATGCTGGCTAGACAGCTACCGCACCGTTCTTTTCGCGCGCAATCTCCAGCATCTCGCTGAAAGCGTCATCTATCAGTTGATCGAGCACCTCCAGATCCGGGAGCAAGCGCGGATCAGCCGTGAGGTTGAAGTACATTTTCTGGTTGAAACTCCCGACCGCGATGCCGAGGCCGAGGTTGCCACCCATCATCATGATTGCTGCCTGGCTCTCGATGGGTCGTCCCGCCAGATATTGGGCCACCTGCACACCCGGCACGTTCGTGAGGACAAAGTTGATACCGTAAAACGGTGGCCGCATGCCGATTCTGGGTGGTACGGGCGACGGATTCATGGCTGCGAGGCGGGTGGGGTCGAAAGGTGTGCCAACAAGCAGCAATGGCGCCATGGTCATTGGCGGGATGGATACCGATCTCTCCTGGAGCACGGTCATGGCCTGGGCACCGCCACTGTCTTTTACAGCTTCGGTTTCCTGGCACACGCGTTCGTGGCGTTCCTCGAGATCCATTGACCATGCCGGAAACATCGGGAAGATGGCGGACACCTGGTTCCCAAGGTTGCCGCCGCCGGACTCTGTCCTGACGTTCACTGGACACATCACGCGAACCTGCTGATTGTCTGTGCGTTCCTTGTGCTGTTCGAGGTAGCGGGCAGCTCCTTCGGTGACTGCGGTCAACACCACATCATTGATGGTGCCGCCAATTGCCCGGCGGATTTCCCGAAACTCCGAAAAGTCGTGGGCTGAGACCCTCAGGCGCCGCTTCGGTCCCAGCATCGAGGCGTTCCACGGGGCGGTGATGGCGGGTTCGG
>JANQFF010000268.1 GCA_028277965.1 Pseudomonadales bacterium | reverse complement strand
GTCAGGAGGCTTTCGACGACCTGACGGGCACCGGGTCCCGACAAACGTACAATCCCGATCCCACCCTGACCGGGTGGGGTTGCGATCGCGGCAATGAGGTCGCTGTCGAGTGCCTTGCTCATGTTGTTTCTAAGCCAAATCCTATCGCGGCTGAAGCCGCTCCTGCAGAACCAGGCAGATTGCTATGTAGGAGCGGCTTCAGCCGCGATTCTATCCGAGTGTAATCAGAACCCGTAAGCGGAGTTCAGCTCTTGGCGGCAGCCTGTGCCTTTTCCGCTTTTCTATACACGTACTGCTGTTGTGCAACGGACAGTATGTTGTTGACGAGCCAGTACAGCACCAGCCCCGCGGGGAAGAAGAGGAACAATACCGTGAACATGATCGGCATCATTTTCATCATTTTCTGCTGCATCGGGTCACCCATCTGCGGGTTGAGGGTCTGCATCCAGTACATGCTGGCGCCCATCGCCAGCGGCAGGATGAAATACGGATCCATGACCGCAAGATCCTCAATCCAGAAAATGAAAGGTGCCTGTCGGAGTTCTACCGATTCGAAGAGAACCCAGTACAACGCAAGGAAAATCGGCATTGGGAGAAGCATGGGCAGACATCCACCCAGCGGATTGGCGCCCTCTTTCTTGTAGAGGGCCATCATCTCGCGAGACAGCTTCTCCCGGTCGTTGGCATATCGCTCCTGCAGTTTTTTCATCGCGGGAGCCACCCGTCGCATGTTCGCCATGGACTTGTAGCCTGCAGCCGACAACGGATAAAGAGCAGCCTTGACGATGATCGTCAACAGGATGATGGCCACACCCCAGTTCCCGACCATCTCGTACAGCCAGTCCAGGATGTAGAAAAGCGGCACGGCCACCCACCACAGAAAACCGTAGTCGACGGTCAGATTCAGGTTCTCAGCAATCTCTTCGAGCCGTTTCTGGTCTTTGGGTCCGGCATAGAAACTGGCTTCCCAGACACCCGTCTGCCCTGGTTCAACTGTCTGAGCTGGCCCTGTATAACCAAAGAGATAGTTGCCGTCGCCACCCCGGCGAGCGTAGAAATTGTTGTTCTGTTCAGCGGGTGGTACCCAGGCAGAGAGAAAATAGTGCTGCAACAGAGCGATCCAGCCACCTGTAACAGTCGTACGTGGCATCGGACCATCGTCATCGATGTCCTCAAAATCGATCTTGAAGTAACGCTCTTCCGGTGTCGTGAGCGCCGCTCCAAGATACGGCTGAGGAGCGAGGGAAAAGGATTCGTCGGTTGGCGGTGGACGTGAGTCGCGTTTTATCTGGGCGAACATGCCCGCACGCTTGGTATCAGCACTACGGTTGTCCATCTCGTAACGAAGGTCGACAAGGTAATCGTCACCCCGGAATACAAAGACTTTGCGTAGTTCTCCGCCGTCGATGGCAGTACGCAGAACAACAGCTCGCTCCTCACCTTCCGCAATGAAGATTTCACTGCTCTCCGCTTCGAACCTCGGTCGCGCCGTCGAATCCGGCCCATCCGGACCGATCAAACCACTCTGAGCGACATAGGTCTGCGTCGGACTGCGATCGAGCAGGAGGTACGGGGTATCGGGAAGCTCCAGTTCAACCGGAAACTTCGGCAACTGCACGCGGACGATGTCACCACCCGTGAGATCAATCCACACTTTCAGTGTAGGCGTCTCAACCATCACGAGATTGTTTCCATTGGCGCTGGCGGCCGGGGTCTCGGCGGTCACAGCGATGCCTTCTTCAACGAGAAGGCTTTCATCCGGAACGTCTGACACGGGATTTTGACTGGGAATCGCCTCGGCGGGTGTATCGTCGGGTACAGAACTCTCCGTTGCCGGTGCGGCGAGTGGCGCCGCCTCATATTCGATCGGCTTGCGGTTCTCCTGCATGTCATCGTTCCATGCGAGGATCATGAAATAGCCGGTCACCGCCAGCGCAACCAGGAGAACAATTCGTTGGATTTCCGGCGTCAGCATGCGGACTTTTTCTCCACGGGCACTTCATCTACTCCACCCGGATTAAAAGGGTGGCACCGGCCAACGCGTCTGACCGCAAGCCAGGTACCTTTGATAAACCCGTGTTGGTGGAGGGCTTGCTGGGCATACACGGAACACGTGGGATAGAAGCGACACTGCCCGCCGATCCAGGGGCTCAGCGTCAGCTGATAGAGCCGGATGATACCGACCATCACAAGAACCGGACCTCGTTTTGAGCGATCCACAAGTGTTCGAGCTGTCTGACTTATGTGTTCCAAACTATCCGCTCCGTCCTGACGTATTGCTGCGTACCTGCACCCATAGCTGCTCGAGGGATTCGCGAAGCTTTGTGTCTTCAAGATCACGATAGACCTGGACGACCATGTCGAGCGCCGGTAGATTCTGGGATTCCAGCCGAAACCGTTCGCGAACAATCCGCTTGATTCTGTTTCTGCGCACAGCGGACCGGGTACCCCGCTTGGGCACAACCAGGCCTAATCGGGCGCGCGACATTCTATTCGTTCTGGCGCGCAGACGTAATGGGCCATGCGAGAGATTTAATTCAGGTTGGCGCAACACGTTTTCGAATTCACCTGGTTTGGTCAGGCGATCCTTCTTACCGAATTCGCCCATGAATTGCAGAGAGAGTGCAGATGAGAGTGATCAGCGAATCATTGATTCGCCGGTCGTCAAACCGTGAGACGTTTCCTGCCTTTGGCGCGACGGGCACTGAGGACTTTGCGTCCACCCTTGGTCGCCATACGTGCACGGAAACCGTGAGTTCGTTTTCTCTTCAGGTTACTGGGCTGGAAAGTACGTTTCATTTGGCGCGCCTGTCTCGATTTCTCGAGGCTTATGTCAAAGGGTGCGCGATTCTATGAATGGCCCCCTCCTGTGTCAAATAAAGAGGTGCCTAATAGAAAGATATATATATTAAAAGTTTGTGGTTGTTGTTTGTTGGAACATCCGCCGGTTGTGCGTAAGCCAAAAAAACTGCTTCGTTTCAATGGCTTGAGCTCGATGATTACCTGTGGAAAGCGGCTGAATATGGCGGGGTTAATCGACGCACAGTTTGTGGAAGAAACACCCGGAAAAAGTTATCCACAGGTTCTCCAAAATGTTGCGCACACAACGGTCAATTTTGTTTCCTGACAGGCCTCCTGCACAGACAGTCATAAGTGACTGAAAAGGCTGCATTGTTAAAAAAAGACTACACTTTTTTGAGCGAATGGATGGCTATTTGTGTGAGCTTGGGCTTAAATGCTGGGCAGTCGCTTCACACAGTCGTGCTTCCTCACTAGACCCGTTGACCAACTTGTCAACCCGCATTGGGAGGCTGTTGTGACCGCGACAGGAAAAGGATATATAACAATTCACGATCACCTCCTTTCAAGAAGATAAGGCGATCGATTCGCATTCATCGCACGTGATGAGTGTGTTTGTGGGGGCACACATAGGTGGGTTACAGCATTTGGCAGCAATGCGTCAGCAGGTTGGCAGAGGAACTATCTTCCGAACAATTCGAAACATACATTAAGCCGCTTCAGGCCCGTGTTGACGGTGGGTCGGTTTCAGTTTTCGCTCCAAACATATATGTGGAAGAGCAGGTCCGTCTGGCTTACCTGAAACGCATCCAGGATTTTATGGCGGAAGCGTCCGGTATGGATGAGGAACTGGATATTTTTCTCACGGTCGGCGAGACCGGAGCCGGTACGCCGCTCAGAGCGGACGCCCATGAAGATAAGTCGAGGCCGTCACACAATCTAAACAACGAATTCACATTTGCTACATTCGTTGAAGGTAAAAGCAATGAACTGGCCAAAGCGGCAGCGCTGCAGGTGGCCGAAAACGCAGGCAATTCCTACAACCCGCTCTTGCTTTACGGTGGTGTGGGTCTCGGAAAGACCCACCTGATGCAGGCTGTCGGCAATTCGATCCTTGAGCGGACCCCTGATGCGAAGGTGGTATATCTGCACTCGCAGCGGTTTGTTCAGGATATGGTCAAAGCCCTGCAGCAGGGCACGATGCCCGGGTTTATGCAGTACTACCGGAGCGTAGATGCGCTGCTCATCGACGACATTCAGTTTTTTGCCAAAAAGCTGCGATCACAGGAAGAGTTCTTCCATGTCTTCAATGCGCTTCTGGAACGTGGCCACCAGATGGTCCTGACCTGCGACCGCTACCCGCGGGAGATAGATGGCCTGGAAGAACGGCTGAAGTCCAGGTTTGTCTGGGGACTGACCGTTGAGGTGGAAGCGCCGGAGCTCGAAACGCGTGTTGCGATCCTCATGAAAAAAGCGGAAGCGGAAGAGGTAGAGCTTGATCCGGCAGTGGCGTTTTTTATTGCCGAACGGATACGGTCCAACGTGAGAGAACTGGAAGGTGCTCTCAGAAGGGTGATTGCAAATGCCCGGTTTACGGGTAGCCGTATCAGCGTGGAACAAGTTAAAAGAGCGTTAAGGGATCTCTTTGCGATTCAGGATCGCCAGATATCGATCGACAATATCCAGCGCACCGTCGCTGAGTACTACAATATCAAGCTTGCCGACCTGCTTTCGAAGCGTCGAACCAGGACACTGGCCCGTCCCCGTCAGGTAGCCATGGCTCTGGCAAAAGAACTCACCAATCATTCCTTGCCGGAAATAGGTGACGCTTTTGGCGGGCGCGATCACACCACCGTTCTGCATGCCTGTCGAAAGATTGCAGAATTACGTGACTCCAGCGCCGATCTGGCCGAAGATCATAAGAATCTATCCAGGCTTCTATCAGGCTGAACATACCGTGAAGTTTTCTATTCAAAGAGAGCACCTGCTGCGGCCGCTGCAACTGGTGACCGGCGTTGTGGAGCGCCGTCAGACGCTTCCTGTGTTAGCAAACTTGTTAGTCAAGGCGCAGGGAAACAGTCTCGAAATCACCGGGACAGATCTCGAGGTTGAGCTCGTCGCTCGTTGCGAGGCAGAGATTGAGCAGGAGGGTGAAGCCACCCTGCCCGCCCGGAAGCTCGCCGATATCTGGCGTTCGCTGGCTGAAGGAGCCCAGGTCACGGTGGGGGTTGAAGGCGATCGGGCAGTTGTACGCTCCGGCCGGAGCCGTTTCAGCCTGGCGACACTTCCGGCAGCCGATTTTCCCAAGGTGCCGGGCGGTTCAGGTGATGTTTCAGTCGAAATCAGCCACGGGGCGCTGGACGGGCTCATCTCCGCTGTTGGGTTTGCAATGGCCCAACAGGACGTTCGGTATTTCCTGAACGGGATGCTGCTGGAAGTTGAAGGTGGACATACCCGGGCGGTTGCAACGGATGGACACCGGTTGGCCATGAGCACATATGAATCCAGCAACCCGGGGGTTGCAGAGGCGGGTGGAAGAACCCAGGTCATTGTGCCGAGAAAAGGCGTTCTTGAGCTTGCACGCCTGCTGGATGATGAATCTGAAACTTTGAAGTTGCAGATTGGCGCAAATCATCTGCAGGTGGAAGCGGGTGAATTCACATTGACCACCAAGCTGGTGGATGGTCAGTTCCCTGACTACCAGAAGGTCATACCAGCAGAAACCTCCCGGCACCTCACTGGCGACCGGGAAACCCTCAAACAGGCGTTTCACCGAGCGGCGATCCTTTCCAACGAGAAATATCGCGGCGTTCGGCTCATGATCAATGCAGAACAATTGACAATTCAGGCCAATAACCCGGAACAGGAAGAAGCAGAAGAAGTTGTACCGGTGGAGTACAACGGTGAAGACCTGGAAATTGGGTTTAATGTCAGTTACCTGCTTGATGTGTTGAATGTGCTGCAGACTGAGCAGGTGCGGCTTAGTCTGGCAGACGCCAATAGTTCTGCCCTTCTCGAAGGGGTGGGTGACGATGATGACGTCTACGTCGTCATGCCCATGCGACTATAGACCGGACATATATCCTGTTGTAGGTGCGGCTTCAGCCGCAGAATTGGCGCTCGATGTATCTGCATAAACTACATCTGAGTCACGTCCGTAATCTGAAAACCCAGACAATCGAATTTGGCCGTGGGTTTAATTGCCTCACTGGTCCAAACGGTGCCGGTAAAACGGCGGTTCTGGAGTCGATTGCCCTGCTCGCCCGCGGCCGCTCGTTCAGAACCGGAAATACCCGTTCACTCATTCAATACGACCAGAATGAGCTGATTGTACGCGGTGAAGCGGTTGAAACCGGTCGACCCCGGCGTGTACTGGCGCTTGCGAGGAGTAGATCGGGGCAAACGAGACTGCAGCTTGATGGTGAGCGACGCCGTCGGCTATCCGACTTTGCCCGCCTGCTGCCCTTGCAGACGATTCTGCCGGATGTATCAGACCTCATTTTTGGGTCTCCAACCGGGCGCAGGACGTTCCTCGACTGGGGATTGTTTCACGTGGAACCGGGGTTTCTTCAGCTATCCAGCGCGTTCCGGCGGGTGCTCGCTCAGCGAAATGCGTGGTTGAAAAGCGCGGCAGGAACGGATGTCTGGAGTGAACCGTACCTGGAAAAGGCAATTCCTCTGAGCGAAATGCGCAAACGGTACGTCGAGGTGCTCAATGAGGTTGTGTCCGAACTCGGGCCGGTGGTTGGCCTGGCTGAAAAAGTGGCACTCACCTATGACTGGGGCGGGCTTGAGAGTGCTGAAGAAGCGCAAAAAAAGCTGAGCGAAAGTGCCGCTCGCGATGTAAAATTTGGCCTGACCCACAGAGGTCCTCATCGCGGTGATCTGCAGGTCAAATGTGGCGATCGTCATGCGGCAGAGGTCTTGTCCCGTGGACAGGCCAAACTGGCTGCCTGCGTACTCAATCTGGCCCAGGCCATGGTGCTTGGACGACGCGGTGAGGATTCTTTGGAGAGCTCTTTTGAGAATAGGGGCGTATTCCTGATAGACGATTTTGGTGCAGAACTCGATCAGAACCACTGGGAGAAGTTTTTGCAGGTATTACTGGGCTTGGAATGCCAGATTATTGCCACGGCAACTGATCTGGGATCTTCGGATGCTCTGTGGGAAAAGTACCGTGACCAGATTCACATGTTTCACGTGAAACACGGCACAGTGGAACCTGCTGTGCAGGCCTGAGCGTCATTCACTAACCGAGATTAACAATACATGTCTGAAGAGGAAGATTACGATTCCGGAAGTATCACTGTGCTTCGCGGGCTCGACGCCGTGCGTAAACGGCCTGGAATGTACATCGGGGATACCGAGGACGGCACCGGGCTGCATCACATGGTCCAGGAGCTGGTCGACAATGCCATTGACGAATCTCTGGCGGGGCATTGCGACGAAATTCATGTGATTCTTCACCCGGAAGATGCGGTCAGCGTGCGAGACAACGGACGCGGGATCCCGGTGGACATTCACCCCGAAGAAAACGTGAGTGCAGCGGAAGTCATCATGACCACCCTGCATGCCGGTGGAAAATTCGACGATAACAGCTACAAAGTGTCCGGCGGACTGCATGGTGTGGGCGTTTCGGTGGTTAATGCCCTGTCCGAGACCTTTCGGCTCACAGTGCGCCGAAATGGCGTGGTGTACGAACAGGAATACAAAGATGGCGTGCCGGTGGCGCCACTGGGTGAGGTGGGGCAGACAACTGAACGAGGGACCGAATGTTACTTCAAACCGTCCCCCGAAACGTTCAATAACCGGCACTTTCAGTATGAAGTGCTGGCGAAACGCCTTCGGGAGCTCGCTTTCCTGAATTCCGGGGTCAAAATCAACCTGCAGGACGAACGCACGGGTAAAAAAGAAGTATTTGTCTATGAGGGTGGTCTGCAGGCGTTTGTGGAGTTCCTCAATCAGAACAAAAACGCCCTGAACGAGGTATTCCACTTCGATATCACCCGCGATGACGATATTGGCGTTGAAGTGGCCATGCAGTGGAACAACGGATTTCAGGAGCAGGTTTTTGCCTATACAAACAACATTCCCCAGGGTGATGGCGGGACCCATCTGGCAGGATTCAGAGCGGCGTTGACCCGAACGCTGAATCACTACATAGAGCGAGAGGGATTAAGTAAAAAAGCCCAGGTGACCACCACCGGGGATGACGCCCGGGAAGGCCTGACAGCGGTGGTCTCGGTCAAAGTGCCGGATCCCAAGTTTTCTTCTCAAACCAAAGACAAGCTGGTCTCCAGCGAGGTGAAACCTGCGGTTGAACAGGAGTTAGGCAAGTTTTTTGCTGAATATCTGGATGAGCATCCCCAGGATGCACGGGCGCTGGTCCAGAAAATGATCGATGCAGCCCGGGCCAGGGAAGCGGCGCGGAAAGCCCGGGAGATGACCCGGCGCAAAGGTGCCCTGGATATCGCCGGATTGCCCGGGAAGCTCGCGGACTGCCAGGAAAAAGACCCGGCTCTCTCGGAGATTTTCCTGGTTGAGGGTGATTCTGCGGGTGGTTCGGCCAAACAGGGGCGGGACCGTCGTACCCAGGCGATCCTCCCGCTCAGGGGCAAAATCCTCAATGTCGAAAAAGCACGTTTCGACAAGATGTTGTCCTCCCAGGAGGTCGGCACACTGGTCACCGCTCTGGGGTGTGGCATCGGCAGGGACGAATTCGACCCGGATAAGCTTCGCTACCACAGCATCGTGATCATGACCGACGCAGATGTGGATGGTTCACACATTCGCACGCTGCTGTTGACGTTCTTCTTCAGGCAGATGCCCGAACTGCTGGAACGGGGTCATGTCTTCATCGCTCAGCCGCCACTGTACAAGGTCAAGAAAGGCCGGCAGGAGGCGTACGTCAAAGACGACGACGAGCTCAATAACTACTTCCTCGATCTCGCGCTGACCGACGCCGGGGTATATGTCAACGAAGCAGCTCCACCCATTCAGGGGGAATCCCTGGCGGAACTTGCGGGTGCGGTGCAGGATGTCCGCGACCGGCTTGTCAGACTCAAACGGCGTTTCCCGATCGAGGTATCTGAAGCGTTGTTGAGGGTAGAAGCAATTGACCTCGACATGTTGCATGACGAGTCGCAAATGCGAGCGTGGGCGGAAAAGCTGCAGGCTGTTCTCGAGGCGCAGTTCGAGGCTGGGCCTGTTGTATCGGTTCAGGAAGATCCTGAGCATCAGTGTTTCCTCCCGACGGTCAGCATCATGCTGAAAGGCGTAACAGAGCAAGTCACGTTCAGCTACGGGTTTTTACAGTCCGAAGATTATTCGGCGATCGGTAATCTCGCGAGTCAGTTGGATGGCTTGTTAGAAGAAAAGGCCTACGTACAGAGAGGTGAACGTACACAGGCAGCGGAACACTTTCTGGATGCGTTTGATTGGTTGTTAGATCAGGCCAGGCGTGGGGTCGACATTCAGCGTTACAAAGGTCTGGGTGAAATGAACCCCGACCAGCTCTGGGACACAACCATGGATCCGGAGGTGCGCCGCATGCTGCGAGTGACTGTCGACGATGCAATTGGCGCTGATCAGATATTCACGACTCTCATGGGAGACCAGGTTGAACCCCGCAGGGAATTCATCGAGAGCAACGCCCTCTCGGTGGTGAACCTCGACGTATAAAGAATCGCGGCTGAAGCCGCGATTGGGGCTAACTGACAATACTGTCGGCCAGGGCTTTGAGGTTGTCGTAGACGGGAATCGAAGGATCGAGTGTAGCGGCAGTCCTGGACCCGTTCCCTGTGAGAACAAGTGCCGGTTGAGATCCCGCCGCCAGTGATGCCTCGAGATCGCGCGGCGAGTCTCCCACAAAGACTGTCTTCGATGCGGAGACGCCGTACGCCTGCATGGCTGCAATAAGGAGGCCCGGCGCAGGTTTGCGGCACGTACACTGTGCGTCCGGAAGATGTGGACAGAAGAAGATGTCCAGCGCTGAACCACCAAGAGAGATGAGATGCCTGTTGAGGCGGTCATGTATATCTGCAAGCTGGTGTTCGTTGAGATACCCTCGCCCGACACCGGACTGATTGGTGCACACGGCTACTTTGAACTGTGCCTGCAGCCTGACGATGGCTTCCAGGGAGCCTGGCAGCGGTTTCCACTCTTCCACCGCGCGGATGAATGCGTCGGACTCCTCGTTAATCACGCCGTCCCGGTCGAGTAGAATCAGCTTGATGTTAGAGAACATGAACATCCGGTTCCGGCGTGGTGTGCTCATCAGTTATGCATGCCAGCCGGGAAGATTCAAGCGGTGGACGCACTGATGGGAATGACATTACGGGCGTTGTTGTGGCTGGCCGGCAGGTGTTCGCCCGGGTTTGCGTGGGCGTTGGCCGGAAGTGTCGCGGCGTTGATGGTCCGGTTTGAGTCTGCAAGCGTAGCAGACACTCGTACCAACCTTGGGGTCTGTTTTCCGGATCTGACCGCTGATGAGCTTGAAGCGAGGTGTCGAGCGAGCATCAGGCACATGATTTATCTCTTTTTTGAGTTTGGCCAGCTTGCGCATTGGGATGAACGGCGGCTCCTGGGTTGTATCACCGACATCGAGGGGCGAAGCCTTCTTGAGCAATGTCTCGAAGACGGTCGCGGGATTCTTTTACTTGTTCCTCACTATGGGAACTGGGAGCTCCTGTGTGCCTATCTCGGGCGTAATCACACGCTCGCTGCGCTGTACGACCCGCCGAAGCTTGAAAGCCTGGAGCCTGTGATCAAATCCGCGCGGGAAAAGTACCAGGGGCAGATGTTCGCTATCGATACGGCGGGCATGCGCTCGCTTGTGAAGGTTCTCAAAGAAGGGAAGCTCATAACGATCCTGCCGGACCAGGTGCCTGAGCGGGGAGCTGGTGGCGTCTATGCAGATTTCTTCGGGCACCCGGCGTTGACCATGACATTTACCCACCGGCTCATCCAGCGACACAATCCCCACGTGTTGATGGGGTCCGTTCAGCGTCTGATCGGGGAGCAGGGTATGTCCTATCGGCTGTGCTTCGAGGCGCTGGATCAAAGTGTGTATGAAAAAGACGAAGCGATGTCTGCCCGGGCAATGAACGCTGCAGTGGAAGGGGTCGTCATGCGTGATCCCGTTCAGTATCAATGGGAGTACAAGCGTTTCAAACGACCGCCCGAAGGTCAGGCCAACATCTACCGACGCCAGTAAGCGGGGGTCAGAAGCACCAGCACGGTGAATATCTCGAGGCGTCCAAGCATCATGGTGAACATCAGCAGCCATTTGACGCTGGCGGGCAGATCGGCGTAGTTCAAAGCTACGTCACCGAGACCCGGTCCCAGATTGTTAAGACATGCGCCCACGGCTGAGAACGCGGTAGTGAAGTCGAGATCACCGGCAAAGATAACGAACGTCACCATCAACAGAAAGAGAATGGCGTAGACACTGAAAAAACTCCAGACCGCCTCGATGAGACGGTCACCCACCGGTGTGTTGCCCAGCTTGATTGGGAAAACCCCATGGGGATGAATCAAGCGTTTCACCTCCCGCATGCCCTGAAGGTAAATCATCAGCACCCGGATGATTTTGATACCGCCAGCAGTCGAACCGGCACACCCGCCGGCAAATGCCGCAAGCAGCAGAAGGACGGGTGCAACCGACGGCCACAGGCTGAAGTTCTGTGTGGTGAAACCGGTGGTTGTAGCGATAGAGACCGTCTGGAAGATGCCATCGCGGATGGGGGAAACCCCTTCAGGGGTATCCAGCGTCAGGAGCGCAACAACGATGATGGAAAGGCTGACGAGTATCAGCAGGTAAGCACGGAGTTCCACGTCCTGGAAGTACTGCAGTGGATTACGGCGGCGCCACACGATGAAGTGTAAACCGAAGTTAATGCCTGACAAGACCATGAACACGATAGCCACAGTTTCGACCAGCGGGTTCTGGAAATAGCCTATGCTGGCGTCGTGGGTTGAAAAACCCCCGATAGCGACCGTGGAAAAACTGTGGCTCAGGGCGTCGAAGAAATCCATGCCTGCCGCCATGTAGCTGAGAGCACAGGCGACGGTCAGACCAAGGTAGATATACCAGAGTGCCTTGGCAGTCTCTGTGATGCGGGGAGTGAGCTTATTGTCTTTGGCGGGCCCCGGAGACTCCGTTCGGTACAGCTGCATGCCCCCAATTCCCAACATTGGAAATATGGCGACCGCCAGGACAATGATGCCCATGCCACCGAACCACTGGAGTAGCTGACGATAGAAGAGCAGCGATTTAGGCAGGTCGTCCAGACCGGAAAGGACGGTCGCCCCCGTAGTTGTGAGCCCGGACATGGACTCGAAAGCAGCGTCCACGAAGCTCATTTGCGTGGATTCGGCGAAGTAGAGGGGGATGGCTCCAAATATGCCGAGCCCAACGTAAAAAAGGGCGGTGATCAGAAAACCATCTCCACCCCGGAGGTCTCCGCCACCGCGTAGCGGCAGCCAGAGCAGGAGCCCGCTGGTGAGTGTGATGATGAAAGCCAGCGCGAACGTCGGGATGGTGTTTTCACCGTAGTGAAGTGCAAACAGAACCGGGATCAGGAACGTGATACTGAAGAATGTCAGGAGGGTGCCGGTGACCCTGAAGATAATGCCGAGGTGCATCGTTGTTTAGTGTTTGTTCGCAGACATCGACGTCAGAAGAACGCCAGGCCGACCTGGAAAAGCCGCTCGACGGCGCGCACCTGTTTTTTGTCCGCCAGAAAGAGGATGACGTGGTCGCCGGATTCAATCTCGACATCGTCATCGCCGATCATGACGTTGTTTCCCCGTACAACGGCGCCGATGGTTGTGCCGGTTGGCAGGTCGATCTCGTTGATACGGCGACCAACAACACGGGAACTCTTCTCGTCACCGTGTGCGACTGCTTCCATGGCTTCGGCTGCTCCACGACGCAGGCTGTGTACCTTCGTGACATCGGCGCGTCGCACGTGAGATAGCAGGGAGCTGGTTGTGGCCTGTTGGGGTGAGACAGCGATATCGATATCGCCACCCTGCATGAGATCCACGTAGGCGGGTTTGGAAATGAGGGCAATCACCTGGCGAACACCGAGCCGCTTGGCGAGCAGCGCGGACATGATATTCACCTCGTCGTCGTTGGTGAGAGCGCAGAATGCATCACACTGCTCGATGTTCTCCTCGAGCAGAAGATCCCGGTCAGTAGCATCACCCTGCAGGACAACCGTCGTCATCAGGCGGTCAGCCAGATACTTTGCCCGTCTCGGGTTGTACTCCAGAAGTTTGACTGCGTGGTTGTCTTCGATCGTTTCGGCGAGGTTGGCGCCAACGTTGCCGCCCCCGGCAATCATCACCCGTTTAAAGGGCCGTTCAACCTTGCGCAGCTCACTCATCACCTGGTCGATATGTTCGCGGGCCGCGAGGAAAAAAACCTCGTCATCGACTTCGATGACCGTATCACCCTCAGGGATGATAGCCCGGCCTCTGCGGAAGATGGCAGCAACCCGGGTTTCCGCACGCGGCATGTGCTGGCGAAGGGTTTTCAGCGCCTGCCCGACCAGCGGTCCGTCATAGTATGCGCGCATCGCTACGAGCTGAACCCGGCCGTCAGCGAAGTCGAGCACCTGCAGGGCGCCGGGGTGTTTCAGAAGCTCATTGATGTGATCCGTCACAACCTGCTCGGGGTTGATGAGGACGTCGATAGGCATGTGCTCCCGGCTGAAGAAACCCTCACGGTCGAGATACGACTGAGAACGAACCCGGGCTATTTTGGTTGGTGTTCGAAACAGCGAATAACACACCTGGCATGCGATCATGTTGACCTCATCGCTGGATGTCACTGCGACAACGATGTCGGCGTCGTCGGACCCTGCCTGTCTCAGGACGTCCGGATGAGCCGCCCAACCCTCGATCGTTTGTATATCCAGTCTGTCGGAGAGTTCTTTCAGGCGATCCGGATCGTTGTCGACGAGTGTTATGTCGAACTCTTCGTTTGCGAGATTCTCGGCCAGTGTCCCGCCGACCTGTCCGGCACCTAGAATGAGTATCTTCATTGCTCAGGTGAGTCCGATTGAAGCCGGTTGATCTGTAACACGTTCGTCCGGGGCGGGTTTGCGTAACAGGCAGAAATAGAAGCCGTCGGTGTCATCGAGCGGTGTAAGTTGCCAGCCGAATTCAGTGGCGTTTCCCAGGGGTAGGGAGACAGGCAGGATCTGGGCATTGTTGTTTTCATTCGCCGAGAGGAACGCCTGGATAGTTGCGTCGTTTTCCTGGTGTAACAGAGAGCAGGTGCAATAGAGAAGAGTACCCCCGGACGCGAGGGATGACCACAAGCTTTCCAGGAGTTCGCGTTGTGTTGCGACCAGGTCGTCGAGACGGTTTTTGTCCAGCTGTATTTTGATCTCGGGGTGGCGGCGCAAGGTTCCGGTTCCTGAGCAGGGGACGTCGAGCAGGATCAGAGAGTATGGGGTGTCGGTAGAGACAAACCGGGCGTCCTCAACCGTCACGTCGACTTCGTGCCCGAGCCGGTGACCCAGTTTCCGCATGGTGTTTGCACGCCGCTCGCTGACTTCGAGGGCAGTGACATCGATATCGGATTTCCCGTGGCGTTCCAGGATGTGGAACAGCTTGCCACCCGGGGCAGCGCACGCGTCAAGCACTCTCAAAGGGCTCTGTGCCGCGTTAAGGGCAAGCACTGCAGCCAGCTGCGCCCCGCAGTCCTGGATAGCGACGAGTCCATCTTCCCATCCGGGTAGCGTATCTGCCGGAACCGGGTCATGCAGAATGAGTGTCTCAGGCAATTCCGGCAGGAATGTTCGATACGCAATATCTGCCTGATCGAGTTGTTTCCGGTAGTCTTCCGCAGATATACGGTGCAGATTGACGCGCAGGCACATGGGCGCGCGCTGATTGTTGGCCCTCATCAGGGCAGGGGCGTGTTCCGGGAAATCCCGATGAAGCTCATCAGCCAACCAGGCAGAGTGATTATGGTGTTCGAACGTTCGTTTGGCTAAATCTACAGCAGCCAGCTTCCTGAGAACAGCATTCACCAGGCCTTTGGCCCAGGGTTTTTTCAGCTGTCTGGTGGCATTAACGGTTTCATTGATGGCGGCATAGTCCGGAATGGCGGGATCTGCAAGCTGGTAAGCACCCACTATCATCAAAGCGTATATATCCAGGTCTTTGTCCCGAGGAGGTCGTTCGAGGCATCCCATGACCCGGGTGTTGAGCTCAGGGTAATATCGCAGGCTTTCGTAGACAATTGCGGCAGTCGCCGGATCGTCCAGGACACCCCGCTCAAGTGCCCAATCGATTGTTCGGTTGTGTGAAACAATTTGATGCAGTGCTTTTGCAGCGCTGGCCCGAATGTTGACGTCCTGTCGGCTCACTGGACCTGGGTGCCGGGTTCAAACGACGATCGGTACCCGTTGAGGGCTTCAGCAGGCGTGAGCACGGTACCTTTGCCGCCCTCGATGCGTAATTTCGTTATCTGCAACGTTCCGGTTGCACATTGTACGTTGATGCTGCTTTTATTCGCTTGTGTGAGGGTGCCGGGTTCAGCGTCGGTCTCGCCGTCGCCAGATGTCGCTTCGATGATCTGGGCGCGCAGGCCGCCCACCTCTATTCTGACTGGCATCCTGGCGCTCAAGGCCCAGATCCGACGGGTGAGCTCGTCTGCAGATTGATGCCAGTCGAGGCGCCGGTCGACTGCGGTGAGTTTGGGTGCATACGATACACCCGTGTCGTTCTGGGCCACCGCGGTTGGAGGATCGTCCGGATGATCGAGATCGGTCAGCACCTTTAACAGCAGCTCATATCCGAGATCGGCAAGTTTGTTTTCTAGTTCTGTAATGGATCCGGACAGATTGATGGGTGTTTCCGCGGTCGCAAAAACCGGGCCTGTATCAAGGCCTTCGTCCATCTGCATGATGCTGACCCCGGTACGGGTATCACCCGCCATGACGGAACGCTCGATGGGTGCTGCCCCACGCCACCTGGGTAAGAGTGAGGCGTGCACATTCAGACAACCCAGACGTGGGGCCTCAAGTATGGCGCCGGGGAGGATCAGACCGTATGCGGCCACAATCAAAACATCGGGTTTGTAACCCATAAGCGTCTCAGCAGCGTCAGCTGTCTTCAGTGTGGCGGGTTGCTCAACAATCAGACTGTGTTCGAGGGCAAGTTTTTTGACGGGATTGTACTCGACCCTGCGTCCACGACCCCGGGCGCGATCGGGCTGGGTATAGATCACGCAAAGTGAGTGTTCACTTTCAATCAGAGAATGCAGAATACGGGCGGCAAATTCCGGACTACCGGCAAATGCGAGCCTCATTATGCGCGCTGTTTCTGTTGTTTCACCAGTTTCTTGCGTATGCGATTGCGTTTCAGACTGGACAGGTAGTCGACAAACAGTTTGCCTTCAAGGTGGTCGCACTCATGTTGGATGCACACTGAAAGTAATCCTTCAGCCTCAACATGTAATGGTTCACCCAGGGGATCCCGGGCAGTAACGGCGACCCGTTCGAAGCGTGTGACGGGCTCATAGATCCCGGGTACAGAAAGGCAACCTTCTTCCGTATCAATCTCGTCGCCACTCACCTCGAGCTCTGGATTCACAAAGATGTAGGGTTCGTCCCGGTTTTCTGAGACGTCAATGACAATGATGCGTTCGTGAACGTTGACCTGGGTAGCGGCCAGGCCAATGCCCGGCGCGTCGTACATTGTCTCGAGCATGTCGTCGGCGAATTTTCTGAGATCTTCGCCAAAGCGGGAGACCGGCTTTGCCTGTGTACGCAGGCGCGGATCGGGGTAGTGCAGAATGGTCAACAAACTCATGGGTTACGGTGGACAGACTCTGTGTGAACTGTCTCTAGTATTGGCCTAATTTGTGCTGCTAAGATGTGGAAGATTAAAGCTTTTTACAGAGCGAGTTAAGCGCCGTGAGGGATTGGCGCAAGCTCAGGCCCGCTCCCCGACCTTCCAACTGGCGGTTAAGCTGAACGAAGGGAAGAAAGTGGGTCACTCGAGGAGAGAGGATTGCTCGCACCAGCACCCGTCGTAGCTACTATTCAACCAACTGCGCATCGCCAACTGACTGCGCTTAAACCTCAAAAGGTCTGGACATCATCACCGTGAAAAAAACGTTTCTGGCACTGATTTCCGTTTTCGTCAGCCTTCTGTTCACCCTTCAGGTCCGTGCAGAAGACCTCAGTCAGTATCTGCGGCCCGGGCACCCGGATATCTATACGGTGGTCAAAGGCGACACACTCTGGGATATCAGCGGCACGTTTCTGTCGCGGCCCTGGTTGTGGCCGGAAATCTGGCAGATCAATCCGCACATCGAAAACCCCCACCTGATTTATCCCGGGGATCAGATTGCACTTGTCTACGTTGACGGTCAGCCCCGGCTCGAACTGAGACGCGGCGAAGCAGGACGAACCACGCGACTGACACCATCCGATACCGTCAGTCTCAAACCCCAGATTCGCGCCACACCTCTCGAGGCGTCTATCCCGGCTATCAGCCTCGATGCCATTCAGGGTTTCCTGGTTCAGAACCGTGTGGTTGCTCCCGGCGTACTTGATGCAGCACCCTACGTACTTCAGGGTGAAGGCGAACGGCTGGTGCTGGGTGCCGGGGACAGGCTCTATGTACGAGGCGAACTCGTCGACAGCCAGTCTTACAACGTTGTGCGCAAGGGTCCGCTTTATGTAGACCCGGATACCAACGAGGTGCTCGGCAGGGAAGCGACTTATATTGGCCTGGGTCAGGCCATCGCCCAGGACGGAGACATCGCAACTATCGCTGCGATGAATACTCGTGAAGAGATTCAGATTGGCGACAGGGTGCTGCCGACGGAAGAGCGCAAGGTCGATTCATCCTTTTTCCCGAGCGCGCCCGACGATGTTGTCAGGGGTCAGATCATTTCAGTATTCAGCGGCGTCACCCAGGTGGGACAGTACGACGTTGTGGTTCTGAACCGGGGCGATCGCGAAAACCTGGTGGTTGGCAACGTTCTGGCCATCTACAAGCGCGGTGCACTCGCGCGTGACCGCATCGCCAACGAAACGGTCCGTTTGCCAAGTGAAAGAGCGGGGCTCTTAATGGTCTTTCGGACATTCGACAAAATGTCTTACGGCCTGGTCCTCGAAACACAGAGACCGCTGGCCGTTTTTGACGAGATTCGTAACCCCTGATCCGCCAATAACTGGCGTAGAGGGGAGTTCAGCCCTTATAAGGGAGTGAGCTTCGCTCCCATATAAGGCACAACCATCCCGGACGACCATGTGCGGATGGCAAACCCGACGGCTGATTCGACAGTTCTTCTGGCCAGGCTGCTGGCAGCCCAGCCGCGCAAAAAAGTATTGAGGCAGCTGACCGAGCGGGGCGTCGACCTTCTTCTGTCTCCGGAGAAGGATTTTCTGGAAGGCATAGGCTCACTCCCGGTGGGAAAACAGCCGCAGGTAGCGAAAGACATTCGGACGATCGGCTGGTTTGACGACGCATTCCCGGCGGCTCTGAAAGCCATCCCGGACCCACCCCTGTTGTTATATGTACAGGGCGAACTTGACGGGCTGACGAATCCGCTGGTTGCGGTGGTAGGTGCCCGCAGGTGCACAACCCAGGGACGGGAAACCGCGCGCAGCATCGCGGCAGCGTTATCACTCGCAGGTATCAGTGTGGTGAGTGGGCTTGCCTGGGGTATCGACGGTGCGGCGCACCGGGGAGCGGTGGACGAAAACCGGCCAACCATCGCAGTGCTCGGCGCCGGTTTCGATCACCTTTATCCTTCCGGACACCGGGGGCTTGCGCAGCAGATTATCGCGAGACGGGGTGCGCTGATCAGCGAATATGCACCTGGCGTTTCAGTACGCCGCCACCAGTTTGTCGAGCGTAATCGCATTATCAGCGGGCTGTCCGTGGCGACGGTCGTTGTTGAAGCAGGGGTTAAGAGTGGTTCGCTCATCACCGCAGACTTCGCCCTCGAGCAGGGACGGGATGTGATGGCGGTACCCGGCTGGATCAGCAACCCGGCAAGTGCAGGCTGTCACAAACTCATAAAAGAAGGCGCGTCTCTTGTAACGGGAGCACCGGATATCCTGGAGGCGATGGGTATCGAATCCAGCCCGCTAACGGAGTCAAACACGGCAAAGGCCGAAATGTCTCAGCGTGAACGCACTTGTTACGAGTTTCTGGTTGATAAGTGGAAAACGGTTGACGAGATCATGTCACACCTCGATGCATCGTTGCCGGAAGTGAACCGGTTGCTCATCGACATGGAGCTCAGCGGGTTTGTTCAGCAGGGACCCCTTGGGTATATTGCGCGCTCTTGAACTGGACGGAATGGATACATGGCGTTTGTCGCTGTTTTAATGGGGTCTGAATCGGATTGGCCGGTCATGCAGAGCACAACCTCAGGACTGGCTGATCTTGGCATTGAATTTGAGGTGCGCGTTACGAGCGCTCACCGCACACCAGCAGAAACGAAAGAATTTGTAGCAGATGCTGAAAGTCGTGGCTGCGGGGTCTTTATCTGCGCAGCGGGTATGGCTGCACACCTGGCGGGAGCTGTTGCCGCTCACACCGTAAAACCAGTCATCGGTGTTCCAATTGACAGCGGGCCGCTCCAGGGATTCGACGCGTTGTTGTCGACCGTCCAGATGCCAGGAGGTATCCCGGTAGCGACGGTAGCGGTTGGTAAAGCCGGAGCCAAAAACGCAGCTTATCTTGCTGCCCAGATCCTCTCGGTTGGAGATGGGGAGATTGGCGAACGCCTGGAGGCTGATCGTGCCGCAAACCGCGATAAAGTGGCCACGCAGAACGCATCCGTACAGGCGTCCCTCTCGAGCTGAGAGCACGGCTCCGGCAAGCGCTCAAGAGAAGATGGGCACGTCTGTCGAAGCCTGCGCCCGCGTGCTTCACGAAGGCGGTGTCGTTCTGCATGCAACCGAAGGTGTATGGGGCTTTGCCTGCGACCCTCATTGTGAAACCGCTGTCCGGGAAATCCTCGCGATCAAAGGGCGCGAAGCTGCAAAAGGACTGCTCATCATCGGCTCGGACGTTGCTGACTTCGAAGAACACCTGTCAGGTCTCGGCCACCGTCACGAGGTGGAAGCCTCCTGGCCGGGACACCATACGTGGGTGCTGCCGAACAAAAACCGATACGGAACATTGATCACAGGCGGTCGTGACACCATTGCCTGTCGTGTTCCGGATCACGCCCAGGCAAGGGATTTGTGCAAGGCGTTTGGTGGTCCACTCGTCTCGACTTCGGCAAACAGGAGTGCAGAACCGCCCGTAACGGAGGAAAGGGAGGGTCGTGTTCAGTTTGCGGGAGAGGTTGATTGTATTCTGCCGGGCCGCACAAATGGCGTGGATGCCCCGAGCACGATCCACGGGCTTGACGGAGCAATTCTGAGATGAACGCCGACAGATATGTTGTTGTTGGCAATCCGGTTGCCCATTCGCTCTCGCCGGAAATCCATCGGCGATTTGCGGATCAGTGCAAGCAGGAAATCGTCTACGAAAAACAGCTGATCGAACCGGGTAAGTTCGGAGCGTTTCTCGAGACCTTCCGCACAGAGGGAAAAGGCATGAATGTCACCGTGCCCTTCAAACAGGATGCGTTTGCCGCGGTAGACAGTCATGACGAGCTCGCAGCGGCTGCGGGTGCGGTTAACACGATCGACATTCGCGATGGGATCGCCAGGGGATACAACACGGACGGTATCGGGCTGGTCCGCGACCTGGTCAGACGACACCACATTCAGATCGAGAGACGTAAGGTTCTGATCATCGGGGCGGGTGGGGCAACGCAGGGTGTGCTTGGGCCGCTGCTCGAAAACCGACCGGGTGAACTCTGGATTGCAAACCGCACACGATCCAGGGCGGACGATCTTGCTGCAAGCCTCGGTTCCGATAGTGACACGCGCATCGCTTCGTCGGGCCTTGAAGATGCACCTGCTGATGCTGACCTAGTGATCAACGCCACCGCCGCAGGTCACGACCGCCGTCCCCCTGAAGTGGATCCAGATGTTGTGCGTGGATCTACTTGTTATGACATGAACTACGGAGCTGCGGCAACGTTTATGGTCTGGGCGCAGGATGAGGGCGCCGTCTCAAGTGTTGACGGGCTGGGCATGCTGGTTGAACAGGCAGCCTGCGCGTTCACGTTGTGGCGCGGCGTTGAGCCAGTGACGGATCCTGTTCTCGAAGAGGTGCGGGCATTGGTCGAAGCACGTGACTGAAGACAAGCACAGGAACCCGGTCCGACGCAGATTCATAGCCGGGGCAGTCTGCCCGCAGTGCCGGGAGACTGATCGTCTGGTTGTGGTGACAGAAGATGACACAACCCGGCGTGAGTGTGTTGCCTGCGGGTATACCGATACACAACCTGTTTCAGGGGGCGGCTCGGTGCCAAGGGGCAGGCCCGAGAAAGCCCGGGTTGACGACGCGCCCCGTGTTCTCAATATCCGGGATCTGACCGACCCTGAGGGTTGAGAACTGCGGAAAATGCGTATTGCGCGGATGCGGTGAATGATAGTGTGCAAGCGCACAAAAACCCTTCAGAAAACCGGCGTCCGAGTTGCCGATCCGAAAAGCGCTGTTATAATGGCGCCGCCTTTGAATCTGCGCCTGTTTGCCGGATTTCTTCGCTTCTTTAGCATATCTGGTGTTTTTGAAGGCGCACGGTACTTCACCGTACAACAATCGAAAGACAACGCGAGCCGGAAATGCTGCATTGCAGCGAGATTCGGTACGTCCGGTCGCATAGCGCAACCAATTTGTCCTCCGAAAGACTGCCCGGCGCAGGGTAGAGGGCAGACATGCGGTCGGCGGACAAGCAAACTAGACGTGGTCGCCTGGATGGGCGTCGTGTGATGAGGTAATGGACGAGGTGATGAAAAACTTGGCCAGAAGAATTGGAAGCGTCGCTGCACTGTTGCTGTGTGCAGCACCGGCATTCGCTGATGAGCTGAACATGCCCCGGGGGGTCACAGACATCAGTCGTGAAATCTACGACCTTCACATGCTCATCTTCATCATATGTTGTGTGATTGGTGCTGTGGTTTTCAGCGTGATGTTCGTCTCCATCATCAAACACAGGCGGGCAGCGGGACACGAACCCGCTGATTTTCACGAGAACACGCAGCTCGAAATCATCTGGACAATTGTCCCGATCATCATCCTGGTGGCCATGGCGGTACCAGCGACCCAGGTGTTGATCGCCATGTATGACACCGGCGGTGAAGACATGACAGTGGAGGTCCGTGGGTATCAGTGGAAGTGGCAGTACAAGTATCTCGATGACGACTACAACCGGACGTTTTCATTCTTTTCCAACATGTCCACCACACAGGACGAAATAAACGACAAGGCTGAGAAAGGCGAAAACTATCTGCTGGAAGTCGACAATCCGCTCCGTATCCCTGCCAACCGCAAGGTCCGTTTCCTGGTGACGGCTGAAGATGTCATTCACGCCTGGTGGATACCTGATTTCGGGATCAAAAGAGATGCTGTCCCAGGTATGTTGAATGAGCTCTGGACGATCGTTCCTGAACCGGGGATATACCGCGGCCAGTGCGCTGAACTTTGTGGCAAGGACCACGGCTTCATGCCTGTTGTGGTCGAGGTCATGGAGGAAGACGCGTTTGATGCCTGGTATGCCGAAGAAGTCGAGCGCGAGGCCATACGCGTTGAGAATCTCTCGAAAACGTTCACAGGCGAAGAGCTGATGGCGGAAGGTGAATCGGTTTACAACACGTTCTGTGCGTCGTGCCACCAGGCGAACGGCCGGGGTGTGCCACCGGTATTTCCTTCGCTGGTTGGCACTCCTGTAGCAACGGGCCCGCGTGACGAACACATTCGCATGGTGCTTGACGGTGTGCCCGGTACTTCCATGCAGGCATTCGGCAAGCAGCTGGACGCAGCTCAGGTTGCGGCGGTGGTGCATTACGAACGGCATTCCTGGGGCAACAACGCGGGTGACACAACCCAGCCACGGGACGTCATTGCCATTCAGGACCAGGCGGCTGGAAACTAAGGAACATCATGAGCGAAGCGACTCTCGATCAAGTAACAGATCATCACGACGACCATCATGACCATGGCCCCGCCAAAGGCCTCTCAAGGTGGCTGTTCACCACCAACCACAAAGATATTGGCACGCTGTACCTGTGGTTCAGTTTTCTGATGCTGATGGTGGGCGGCCTGCTTGCGCTCATCATCCGAACCGAGCTCTTTCAACCGGGCCTGCAGTTCATCAATCCCGAGTTCTTCAACCAGATGACGACCAACCACGGTCTCATCATGGTTTTTGGCGCAATCATGCCGGCTTTTGTGGGTCTCGCAAACTGGTTGCTGCCGATGCAGGTTGGTGCCCCCGACATGGCATTACCCAGGATGAACAACCTGTCGTTCTGGATACTGCCATTTGCCTTTGGAATGATGATCGCAACCCTGTTCATGGAGGGTGGCGGTCCGAACTTCGGGTGGACTTTCTACGCCCCGCTTTCGACAACCTACGCGCCGGACTCGGTCACGTACTTCATCTTTGCGGTCCACATGATGGGCGCCTCATCCATCATGGGCAGCATCAATATCATCGCGACAATCCTGAACATGCGGGCTCCCGGGATGACTCTCATGAAGATGCCGATGTTTGTCTGGACCTGGCTGATCACTGCCTATCTCCTGCTCGCGGTCATGCCGGTCCTGGCCGGTGCGGTGACGATGATGCTCTTCGACATTCATTTCGATACGAGTTTCTTCAACGCTGCCGGTGGCGGTGATCCGGTTCTGTTCCAGCACATCTTCTGGTTCTTCGGACATCCGGAGGTGTACATCATGATCCTGCCCGCATTCGGCGTGATCTCGCATGTAATCCCCGCGTTCGCCCGCAAGCAGCTGTTCGGATACGACTCGATGGTCTATGCGGTGGCATCGATCGCGTTTCTGTCGTTTATCGTTTGGGCGCACCACATGTTCACGGTTGGGATGCCTCTCGCGGGTCAGCTCTTCTTCATGTATTCCACAATGCTGATCGCGGTCCCGACGGGGGTGAAGGTATTCAACTGGATATCGACCATGTGGCGAGGATCCATGACCTTCGAAACGCCAATGCTATTCGCAATAGCGTTTGTTGTTCTGTTTACGATTGGTGGATTCTCGGGCCTGATGCTTGCGATCACTCCAGCGGACTATCAATACCACGACACCTACTTTGTGGTTGCGCACTTTCACTATGTGCTGGTACCGGGTGCGCTGTTTTCCATATACGCCGCGGTGTACTTCTGGTTCCCGAAGTGGACCGGTCGTATGTACAACGAATCGCTCGGGAAGCTGCACTTCTGGCTTTCCTTCATTGGGGTGAACATCACGTTTTTTCCGCAGCATTTTTCCGGGCTCGCTGGCATGCCCAGACGGATTCCCGATTACGCGTTGCAGTTTGCTGATTTCAATATGCTGTCCAGCATCGGCGCTTTCATATTCGGGTTCGCCCAGGTGTTCTTCTTATATGTACTGATCCATGGCATCCGGGCAGGCAAGAAAGCTGAGGCGCGCGCCTGGGATGGGGCTCATGGTCTCGAGTGGACACTGCCTTCACCTGCGCCTTATCACAGCTTCACGCATCCGCCGGTTGTGACCGAAGAGGAAGCGCACACCTGATATGAATGAGGCCGGCGTAAAACGCACCGTTCGCCAATCGCTCTTCATCGTGGGCGGGATGGCGCTGTTTGCCTGGGCATTGGTGCCTTTGTATGACGTGTTCTGTGAGATCACGGGGATGAACGGAAAAACGGGTGGACCATACGTTTACGAACCCGCCTCAACCACCCCGGACACATCCAGGCTCATAAAGGTGAGTTTCCTGACCAATACCCATGGCGGGATGACCTGGGGATTCTGGCCGGAGAAGGGCGCCGTTCGTGTGCATCCAGGCCAGCTCAAAGAGGTCAGCTTCTTCGTTCACAATACGTCTGACCGCCCGATGGTGGGACAGGCGATACCTTCACTGGTCCCTGTCGCGGCAGCAGAATACTTCCACAAGACGGAGTGTTTCTGCTTCAACCAGCAGCTGCTGATGCCGGGAGAGAAAGTCGCGATGCCCATGCGTTTCATTGTGGATCGGGACTTACCCAAGAACGTTCAATCCATCAATCTAAGCTACGCGTTGTTTGATGTCACCGACAGCGCACAAGATCTCGTCACGGGAGGTGAGTAATGGCTGATGCTTCAAAAGACTCCTCGGTGTATTACGTGCCGCACAGCGGCTGGTACCCGGTGGTGCTCGCTTTCGGCGTGATGTTGATGCTGACGGGTTTTGGCGCGTGGCTGAACGCAACCAGGGCTGGCGAACCGGCCAGCTGGACCCAGACGATCATCGGCTTTGGCATTGTCGCGCTGGTTCTCTACTTCTGGTACGCAAAAGTGATCGCCGAAAACCAGGAAGGCCTGGCGAATGCGGTTCTCAAGCGGAGTTACGTCTGGGGTATGGGTTGGTTCATATTCTCGGAAGTGATGTTTTTTGCAGCCTTCTTCGGCGCGCTTTTCTACGTCCGTGTCCTGGCGGTGTCCTGGATCGGTGGGGATGGGGCCAAAGCCCTGACGGGTGAATATCTCTGGCCGGAATTCGAACCTGCGTGGCCGGTTGTGGCCAACCCTGATCCGGGGTTGTTCCCGAATCCGGGTGAAAGCATGGCAGCGCCGCGGTTTTCGGACGTCGGTAGCTGGCTCAGCTACTTGCCGCTGTGGAACACCATCATTCTGATCACATCGAGTTTCACCGTTCATATCGCCCACCTCGCGATCAAGGAGAAAAACCGTCAGAAACTGATCACCTGGCTGGGCATCACCGTGGTGCTGGGCATTGTATTTCTGATCCTGCAGGTTGAAGAATATGTGGTTGCCTACCAGGACATGGGGCTGACACTCGGTAGCGGGATATACGGATCGACCTTTTTCATCCTGACCGGGTTCCACGGGTTCCACGTGACCCTGGGTACCATCATCCTGCTGGTTCAGTTCTTCCGGTCGCTCAAAGATCACTTTCAGCCTGAAGACTGCTTCGGGTTCGAGGCGGCCAGCTGGTACTGGCACTTTGTTGATGTCGTCTGGGTGGGTCTCTTTATTTTCGTCTACGTGATATGAGGTCAGATCGCGGCTAAAGCCGCTTCTACGCCAGGTAGGCAGATTCGTGACTTTAGCCGCGATCCTCCGTTGGCTGATCATGGTTATGCCAGGGCGCGTTGGTTCCAAACTGGAGCTCACCGGTCCATAAGCCGTAAACAACGGTTGTCACCAGCAGGGCTGCAAGCGTCAGGCGCACGCCGAGGGCGTACCATGTTCGCCTTGAATCTGACCGATCGGTATCTTTGAACAGAAACGTCAGACCTGTGAAGAGACTGATGACGACCCCGATAAGCAGGATCACGATAAGGGTTTTCAGCACGATGGACTTGGTACAGTGAGGGCAATGCACTGTAAACGATCATCATGACGAGAGCACGATTCAATCCCGGATGGAAGTTCACGATTCTCGTCGCCGTTGTATCTCTTCTGACCGTCTCGCTGGGGATCTGGCAGTTGAACCGGGCGTCCTACAAGACGCAGTTGTATGAAGGTTACCTCGAAAGTCTCACTGCTCGTCCGGCTGAACCCAAGGTGAGCGAAACGTTGCCCGCCTTTCTTCGAGTGCGTCTGACCGGCCGTTATGGCCACGAGATGTTTCTGGTGGATAACCGGGTATCTGAAGGTGAGGTGGGTTATTGGGTGGTTTCAGTGTTTGTGACGGATGACGGAGTGCGCTACCTGGTGAATCGGGGTTTCGTCGGCGGTGGTGAAGCGCGGTCAAAGGTGCCCGAGGTCGATACACCCGGTGAGAGGGTGACACTCGAAGGTATTGTCTGGCCGTTTACGGGATTACCACCGTTGTTCAAAGAGGATGAGTGGGCTTCTGAATGGCCGTTGAGGGTGCAGCAGCTCGACATCACAAACATGGCGTCGCTGGTTTCTGCGGTCGCCGCGGAAATCCGTCTGGAAGAAGGGCAGGCAGGCGTTAGCGATCCGGCCCCGTTTGCGGAAGTGTTCGACCCCGACCGTCACCGCGGGTACGCGGCCACGTGGTTTGGTCTGACGCTGGTTCTGGTCGTGGGATACGTCTGGTTCGGCAGGCGTCACCAGGGAGAAATCACATGAACGGTTCCCGCAGACAGTTCCTCATGATATTCGCGATTGGACTCGCCTCAGTGGGCGGCGCGTATCTGCTTTTCTATCTGGCACAGAGTGATGGTGTATGGAACACAACCAATCATGGCGCGTTTGTCGAACCACATACGACGCGTGAAAAAATCGGTTGGCCGGACAGTGAGTGGCAGGAGAAGTGGTGGCTGTGGATATACGCGGAGCAATGTAACTCAAGGTGCAACGAGGATCTGGTATCGCTACGGTCAGTCCACGTGCTGCTCAACCGGGAAGCCGGCCGGGTTCGGCGGGGCATCACCCTCACGGCGGAATCACCTCAACTCGCGGTGGAAGGCCTACAGACAATACCTTTCGTTCCCAGGACACGGCTTGCGGAAGGGGTATACATCGTAGATCCGCTGGGTAATCTCGTTTTTTACTACCCGCTCGCGGTTTCGCCGGAGGGCATACTCGAAGACCTCAAACGGTTGCTCAAGCTGTCACAGATCGGGTGAAGTTGCTCAAATGGATGGTTCCAGTAAAATCGAATCACCCCATATAAGAAATATTCCGATTCGGGGAATCTATGAGTGAACTGGTAGCGGCGCGCGCCGGCTGGCGTGACTTTTATGAGATGTGCAAACCACGTGTGGTTCTGCTCATGCTGCTCTGTGCGCTCGTGGGTATGTTCCTTGCGACACCCGGGATGGTTGCTCTCGAGACCATCGTTTTCGGACTTGTAGGTATTGGCCTGGTTGCAGGCTCTGCGGCTGTCGTCAACCACCTGGCAGATGCCCATATTGATGCCAGGATGGCCCGAACGCAGCACCGACCAGTGGCGTCGGGAAGGGTGAGTACCGTGCAGGGGGTTGTCTTCTCGGCAACGATCGGCATCGTGGGAATGGTAATACTCTGGTTTGCCGTCAACCCGCTGACAGCGTGGCTGAATCTTGCGTCCTGGGTTGGCTACGGCCTGATTTATACGTTTTTCCTGAAACGGGCGACACCTCAGAACATAGTGATTGGTGGTCTGTTCGGAGCAGCGCCGCCCCTGTTTGGGTGGACAGCGGTGACCAACAGCGTGGATGCAGGTGGTCTGCTTCTTGTTCTGATCATCTTTGCCTGGACGCCTCCCCATTTCTGGGCGCTTGCTCTCGACCGCAAAGAAGAATATGCCGAGGCGGGTGTGCCAATGCTCCCGGTTACACATGGCGATTCCTACACCCGGTTGCACATTCTTCTATATACCGTGATTCTCGTGCTCTCGACGGTACTGCCGGTCCTCATCGGGATGTCAGGGCTCATTTATCTGGCAGGCGCGATTGTCCTTGGTGGGGGATTCATGTATTGGGCGGTTGTATTGTTGCGTAACAACAATCCGGCAGCACCCATGCAAACCTTCCGGTACAGCATTCTCTACCTGGGTCTGTTGTTCGCGTTTTTACTCGTTGACCATTACGCGCTGATCAGTCTCAGCAGCCTGCTGGCATAACACCTCATTGTCATGAGCCCTGTAGGTCGAACAGTCCTTCTGTGTGTCGTTTTCATAAGTCTCGTGCTGGGCGCGTTTGTGTACACGACGCTGCAGACGCCTGAGCTATCGGATGAAGAATTGCGGGACCGCGGAGTATTCGTCATGCCCCGACCCCGCGATGTGGCTTCGTTCAGCCTGGAAGACCACACCGGCGCCGCGTTTGATAACGAATCTCTGAAGGGGAAGTGGTCTTTTCTTTTTTTCGGGTTTACTCATTGCCCGGATATCTGTCCCACAACCATGAGTGAGATGGGGCAGGCTGAGCGGCAGATGCGCCAGGCTGACCCTGAACTTGCGGACGGGTTCAGGGGTGTGCTCGTCAGCGTCGACCCGGAAAGGGATACCTCTGAACAGCTGCAGTCTTACGTCAGTGCGTTTTCGCCATCGTTCCTGGGTGTGCGGGGGGATATCGCGGCAACCGGAGTGTTTGCACAGCAGGTCAATGTGGCTTTTGCCAAGGTACCCACCCCGGACGGACGCTACACGATGGATCACAGTGGGCAGATTGTGATTATCAATCCTGAAGGTCACTACCACGGGTTCATAAAGTTGCCGCATCAGGCCGAGACCATTAGGCTTGCCTATCAATCTCTCGCGGCGCGATTCTGATTCTAGATTGTGTAGACATTGTTGATCGATACAGGACCGTACGTCAGCAGACTCTGAAGTTATGTGAGCCGCTAGAGACTGAAGACTTCGGCGTTCAGCCCATGGACGACGCCAGTCCACCCAAGTGGCATCTGGCGCACACAACCTGGTTTTTCGAAACATTCATCCTGAAATCGGAATTGTCCGGTTACCGGTCAGTCGATGAGCGTTACGAATACCTGTTCAATTCCTACTACAACGGCGTCGGCAACCCATTTCCAAGACCGAAGCGTGGGTATCTTTCCCGGCCGACGGTGGCGGAGGTGATGGATTACCGCGAGTCAGTCGACGAACAGATGGAAACGCTGCTGGGTAGTGAAAATCCTGATGTGGTGTCGCGGGTGATACTCGGTCTCAATCATGAGCAGCAGCATCAGGAACTCCTGCTCACTGATCTCAAATACAACTTCGGCAACAACCCGCTCTACCCTGTTTACCGGGAGCGGGCGGAAGAGAACCCTGCTGGCTCAGCTGATATGACGTTTGTGAGTTTTGACGGTGGCATCTCAGCGATTGGTGGCCCGGAAGGGTTTGGCTTCGACAACGAGTACCCCTGCCACGAGGTGCTGCTGCAACCATTTGCGCTGGCGGACCGCCTGGTGACCAATGGGGAGTACCTCGAGTTTATCCAGGACGGCGGGTATGAACGTGCCGAACTCTGGCTTTCGGAAGGGTGGGCAACGGTGTTAGACGATGCCTGGTCGCACCCTCTCTATTGGCGGGCGGTCGAAGGCGAGTGGTTCGAGTACCGGCTCGACGGGTTGTCCCGTCTTGACCCGCACCTGCCGGTCGTACATGCGAGTGCGCATGAGGCATTTGCGTATGCCACGTGGAAAGGTGTTCGACTCCCGACCGAATTCGAATGGGAACGGGCCGCTCAAGACCTTGACGTTGAAGGCACCTTTGTGGAATCCGGGCGATATCATCCCGGCCATTGTCCGGAAAGCGGTGGTCTCATCCGTCAGATGTACGGAGACGTCTGGCAATGGACAGGAAGCAGCTATGGCCCTTACCCCGGATACAAAACTCTGCCTGGCACCCTCGGTGAGTACAACGGCAAGTTCATGAGCAGCCAGCTCGTGCTGCGCGGAGCTTCGTGTGCAACACCCCGCGACCATGCCCGACTTACCTACAGGAACTTCTTTTACCCGGCAGACCGCTGGCAATTCTCGGGGATTAGATTGGCAAAGGGGCTCCCCGAATGAGCTCAGACAACGCGCAGTACGAATTCTACGACTACAAACCCGACCAGGATGACATGGCAGTTGAGGTGCTTGACGGGCTCACCAGCTCGCCGAAGTTCATTTCACCAAAGTACTTCTACGATGCCAGGGGCTCACATCTTTTCGAGCAGATAACCGAGCTTGAGGAGTATTACCTCACCCGCACGGAAATGGCTTTATTCGACGAGTTTCTGCCGGAGATTGCAGCAACGCTCGAGGGTAATCTTTGTGTGGTGGAATACGGGAGTGGCAGCTCGATGAAGGTGCGCAAACTGCTCGAGTCCGTGTCTCCGGTAGCATATGTGCCTGTCGATATCTCTCACCACCACCTGCAGATAAACGCGCAAGCGTTGTACGACGACTTTCCCGGTATGCATGTCTACCCGGTCTGTGCTGACATAACCCAGATATTCGAATTACCGCCTGCTGTCCAGGCGCTGAAGAAAGTTGGCTTTTTCCCGGGCTCCAGTATCGGGAATTTCGAACCGCGTGATGCGCGGGCGTTCCTCACAAACGTTCGTCAGACGGTTGGTGATGGCGGTGCGCTCATCATTGGGGTTGATCGCAAAAAGACGGCATCGGTGCTGGAGAGTGCTTACAACGACAGTGAAGGTGTCACGGCCGAGTTCAATCTCAACGTTCTTGCACATCTGAATGACGCCCTCGACGCTGACTTTGAGCTCGACAAGTTTGTCCATGAAGCCGCTTACGATAGTGAAGCTGGTCGTATTCAGATGTTCCTGAGAAGCCTGGAAGACCAGCGGGTCAACGTTGCCGGTCAGGTGGTGCACATCGCTGCCGAAGAAACCCTGCACACCGAAAACTCCTACAAGTACGATCCGGTTGAGTTCGAAGCTCTGTCGGCGGCAGCAGGATTTGGGGTCAGCAGGGTGTTTACAGACGAGCGGGGTTGGTTTGCTCTGTATCTTCTCGAAGCCAATCACGGCTAAAGAATTTTTCTTTAGCCGCCGCTAAACCGTCAGTCTCCGTTCATCTATATAGAACTGGTAACGGTTGTTGTGGGCAACAATACGCTTGAATTCGTCCGGATTTTTGAACCGGATAAACGAACTGTCCCGGTGGACAGCCACGGCAAGCCGCGATAACCAGAAAGCCAGCGCGCTGTAGAGCGTAAACCCGGAAAAAAACCAGAGTTCTGAACTCGTAAGGGGTCGGATCTGATGGTATTCGCGCAGGAGATGCAATGTTCGTTCGGGGTCGAGACAACCGCTGGCGTCATTGCACCAGTCGTTGGCAGCGACGGCGAGGTCGTAGATCAGGAAACCGGTTGCGGCATGATGAAAGTCGAGAACAGCGGTCAGCCCGCTGTCGTTGAATAACACGTTGTCCCTGAAAAGATCTCCATGGATCATGCCCCGCGGCAGTGTCCTGACATCCGATCGTCCAAGCATCGAGCCAACCTTCTCGACGGTGGATTCGATGAGCGACTGGTCTGAGAACGGCACATATCCCCTCACAATGTCTGAACGCTCTTCCAGCCAGGTCACATCTCGCGGGTATTCAGGCAGCGCAAGATCGATTGTGGCCATGCGCTTGTGCATGCGTGCAATGAAACGCGCGAGGGCACCAATCTGGCGCAGGGTCGGATTGTAGATATGTTTCCCCGACATACGCCGCTGCAGCATGGCTGCTTTGCCCAGAAGATCGGCAGATGAGAGGCCTTCCCGGGTTCGCATTGGTGGCGCTACCGGTAGTCCTCCCGCTTCCAGGTGTTCCATCATCGGCACGTAGGCTGCACCGGCATTTGCCGGTTGTTCCATGACTGTCAGGACGTACTCGCGGATCCCGGCCGGGGTCTGGGTCTGTATGAAGTAGTTGCTGTTCTCGATACCGTTGGCCGCGGGCCAGTAGCGCGCGAGAGTACCCACGTCGTACGGGGCGAGGACCTCTTCGAGGGTGGTGGATTCGAGCTGGGTAACTGCGTTCATGTGGACCTGGTGAAACTCCGCCTAAAACTCGGCCTAAAACTCGGCGATGACCCACTGGGGAAGCAGCATGTCAGCGCGTTCCAGGTCACCCCATCCTTTGGTGTTGTCTCTGGGGACAAGGTAGTAGGGTTTCCCCCATTTCGGAACAACACGGACCATTCGTAACTGCCCGTTCTGACGAAACTCGTAGACGACTTTATCCTCACTCGCGATGATGACCACGTCAGGGCCGGAGATGGCATCTTCGGCCAGCGCATGTGACCCGGCGCCAGCCAGGATCACGGCAGCGAGACTGATGCAAATGAGCTGTAGTATCTTCACAGTAAGAATGGTGAACCAAAAAGGCAGGGTTAGCAAAAACCATGTCTAGAGAAGAAGGGGCTGAAAAGGAAAAGATGGCGGGAGAAGCAAAAAGCGACAAACCGGTTGTGCTGGTCGACGGATCTTCATACCTGTTCAGGGCCTACTATGCTCTGCCCAACCTCACGACGCGGGAGGGCCAGCCTACAGGTGCTGTCCGCGGTGTGATATCGATGATCCGAAAACTCGCCAAGGACTATGCCGGCAGCACGCTGGCTGTTGTGTTTGATGCCTCCGGGGGTTCTTTCCGCAACGAGATTTACGCGGATTACAAGGCGAACCGGGAGGCCATGCCGGATGATCTGAGAGAGCAGATCAAACCCATCCACGAAATCATTCAGGCAATGGGGATCCCGCTACTGGTTGTTCCGGGAGTCGAGGCGGACGATGTGATTGGCACGCTTGCGGCTGAAGCGACCAGGACGAAACGCGACACCGTCATCTCTACTGGTGACAAAGACATGGCGCAGCTGGTGTCCGATCACGTCACGCTCGTTAATACCATGTCGGAGACGATCACGGACGTGGCCGGAGTGCAGGACAAGTTTGGCGTCGCACCCGAACAGATCATCGACTACCTCGCGTTGATGGGCGATTCAGTCGATAACATCCCAGGTGTGCCGAAGGTCGGACCGAAAACCGCGGCCAAATGGTTGAATGAGTATGGATCGCTTGATGGTGTGCTGGAGAACGCTGAGGCGATAAAAGGCAAAGTGGGTGAGAATCTTCGGGACAGCGTCGGCTTTCTTCCGATGTCAAAAGAACTCGCGACAATCAAATGTGATGTGGACCTTGAAACGGGGCTCGCGGAGCTGACGGTGAGCGAACAGGACACCGATTCGCTGACAAATCTTTTCACGGAGCTCGAGTTCAAGCCCTGGCTTGAAGAACTCGGAACTGAAACGGAAGAAGCCACACCGCCCCCTGAAGACGTTGAACGAAACTATGATTGCATCACCACGCTCGACGACCTGCAGGGCTGGGTAGAAAAGCTGCGTGATGCAGGGGAATTTGCCTTTGATACCGAAACCACGAGCATCAACTACATGGTTGCTGAACTGGTGGGCTTCTCTTTTGCAGTAGCGCCTGGAGACGCGTGTTATGTCCCGGTGGGCCATGATTACGCCGGTGCCCCCGGGCAACTGACACTGGAGGTTGTGCTCGAAGAACTGCGGACCGTGCTTGAAGACGAGACGCTGACCAAAATAGGTCAGCACATGAAATACGACATGAGTGTTCTGGCGAGGTATGGCGTTACCGTGAAAGGGCCGCTGTTCGACACGATGCTCGAGTCGTACGTCCTGAACAGTGTTGCAACACGCCACAACATGGATGCGCTGGCCTCCTACTATCTCAACTACGAAACGATCCACTATGAAGACATAGCCGGAAAGGGTGCGAAGCAGCTGACATTCAATGATGTCCCGGTCGATCAGGCTGCTGAATATGCTGCTGAAGATGCCGATATCACCCTCAGGCTGCACCAGGTTCTGTGGCCACAGGTCGAGACGGAAACCGGACTGGCAAGTGTATTCCTCAACATCGAAATGCCGCTTGTCCCTGTATTGTCGGCAGTGGAGCGTCAGGGTGCCCTGGTAGACGGGCGTTTGCTCAAGCAGCACAGCGCAGAACTGTCTGATCGGCTGGGAAGCCTCAAAGAGAAGTCCTGGGAACTGGCCGGCGAAGAATTCAACCTGGACAGCACCAAGCAGTTGCAACACATTTTCTACGAGAAGCTTGGTTTGCCGGTACTCAAGAAAACTCCAAAAGGGGCGCCGTCGACCGCAGAGCCCGTACTGGTTGATCTGGCTCGCGATTATGAGCTGCCTGCCACCCTGCTCGAGTACAGGGGGCTTGCGAAACTGAAGTCGACCTATACGGACAAGCTACCGCTGGACATCAATCCGGAGACGGGACGTATCCATACGTCCTATCATCAGGCGGTTGCAGCGACCGGCAGGCTATCGTCGGCCGACCCCAACCTTCAGAACATCCCCATTCGTAATGCCGAAGGCAGGCGAATCCGACAGGCTTTTGTCGCCCCGCCGGGGATGCGCCTGGTGGCAGCGGACTACTCGCAGATAGAACTCAGGATCATGGCGCACCTGTCGGGCGATACCAATCTGACACAAGCGTTTGCGGAGGGTCTCGACATCCACCGTGCAACAGCCGCTGAGGTATTCGGAAAAACGACGGACGAGGTCAGTGACGAAGAAAGGCGCAGTGCCAAAGCGATCAACTTCGGCCTGATTTACGGTATGTCGGCATTTGGTCTCGGTCGTCAACTCAGCATCTCCAGGACACTCGCCAGCGAATATATCGACCGGTACTTTGACCGCTATCCGGGGGTGAGGCGCTACATGGACGAAACCCGGGCTAACGCCCGGGAGACCGGATATGTCGAAACCGTGTTCGGACGGAGACTCTATCTTCCGGAAATCAACGCACGCCACGTGCAGCGGCGACAGGCAGCAGAGCGAACAGCCATCAACGCGCCGATGCAGGGGACTGCAGCGGATATCATCAAGCGCGCGATGATTCAGGTGTATAGCTGGCTCCAGGACAGTGACATCGAAGCTGCGATGCTCATGCAGGTCCATGACGAGCTTGTGTTCGAAGTCGCCGAAAAAGAAGTGGATAAGCTCATTTCAGAAGTGTCCCAGATGATGGAGTCTGCAGCCGAGCTCGATGTGCCCCTTGTGGTCGACGCGGGTGTGGGTCTGAACTGGGACGAAGCACATTAAAGAGTAATCTGGCTACCTTTGCAGGAGCGGTTTTAACCGCGATCAAACAAGTACATCAGCCTGTCAATCAGCTCCTTCCTGCCGGTTCCTTTCAGGGCTGAAAACGCCAGAGCATCCAGATAGCGGCTGTTTGGATAAGCATTCAGGAATTTGCTGAGCGCCTGTTTCTGTCTCGAAAAACTCAGTTTGTCAGCCTTGTTCAGAAGCACCAGCGTCGGCAACTCCGACGCTTCAGCCCATTCAATCAATTCCTGATCAAGCGGCTGGTTGGGGTGGCGGATGTCCATCACGATGACGAGAGCGCGCAGGTTGTCCCGATGGGAAAGGTATTGATTGACGGCCGATTGCCACTTTTCCTGTGCCTGTTTACCGGCTTTGGCATAACCGTAGCCAGGGAGGTCAACCAGACGGCCGCCCGAGGCAAGGCTGAACAGATTGAGAAGCTGCGTGCGCCCCGGAGTTTTGGATACTTTGGCAAGCTTCTTGTTACCGGTAATCGTGTTCAGCACGGAAGACTTCCCGGCGTTTGAACGGCCGGCAAAAGCAATTTCCGGAATGTCGTCCCGGGGGCACTGTTTCAGAGACGGAGCGCTTGTCAGGAAAGCCGCTTCCAGTCGATCCTGCTGCCGATCTGCAGACACACTTTTTCGCTCGTGTTGGTATATAATCCGCGCGCTGAAAAGCGCGGTCCGGCCGGTATTCTACCAGTCCGGGTCGTAAGCCTTCTGATCGATTAATCGGGATATGTGATGTTGGGTAGATTGAGCGTTGTTCTGTTTCTGGGATTCATCAGTCCGGTTGTATTAGCTGCCGGGAACCCATCTGCGGGCCAGGCGCAGTCGATCACGTGTGCAGCCTGTCATGGCCAGGATGGAGCGACACCACTGGATCCAAGCTACCCCAATCTGGCTGGTCAAAACGAAATGTACCTTCTGCGCCAATTGCAGATGATTCAGAGCGGTGAGCGGGAAATCCCGCTGATGGCAGGTCAGCTCTTTGGCAAGACAGACCAGGATCTGGCTGACATGGCGGCGTACTACGCAAGCTTAAGCGGCAAGTTCGGGCAGGCAACGGGAGACGACGATCAGATAGCCATGGCAACCCAGATCTATCGCGGCGGTATCGCGCGTAAAGGTGTGGCTGCCTGTACCGCATGCCACAGCCCAACCGGCCAGGGTAATCCCCAGGCAGGATTCCCTGCACTGAGCGGAATGCCGCCGAGCTATACGATCGCGCAGTTGACGGCTTACCGCGAAAAGCAGCGGGTCACTGACGAAGAGTTCGGGGGCATGATGCGGGACATCGCGGAAGGTCTGACAGATACCGAAATTGCAGCGCTTGCAGATTACCTGCAGGGGCTTAACTGATTCAGCAGAGGTTCAGCCCGGCCGGGTACGATCGCGTGTGCCGGTCTCCAGAGTGAATTATCTATGCGTGAAATTTTGGCGTTGAGTCTACGAACCTTTGTGGTTGCTGCCCTGCTGACCGGTAGTGGTTTTGCGTACGCTGTCTCCGAGTTTGTAGAAGGCACTCACTATCAACGCCTGCCGATCGAAGTCGATGTACAGGACCCGGCAAAGATTGAGGTTGTCGAGGTGTTCTCATACATGTGCAATCACTGCTACAACTTCGATCCCTATGTTGAAGCGTGGAAAGTAAGGCAACCGGAAGATGTACTGTTCCGTCGTGTGCCTGCGAGTTTCAACAACGACTATGAGCTGATGGCCCAGGCTTTTTATACGGCGGATGCGCTCGGTGTTGGAGAACAGGTGCATACCCCGATATTCAATGGTTTACACACCCAGGGTGTGGATCTGCGTCGCGTCGACAACCTCGCGGTGGTATTCGAGAACGAAGCGGATGTCGAACGCGAAGCGTTCGATGGCGCGTACGGCTCATTTTCCGTGCGTGGCAAAGTCCAGCAGTCGAAAGCGCTGACCCGGGCATACAGGATTACCGGGGTGCCCAGTCTGGTGGTGGCCGGTAAATACCTGATAGACGGACAGATGGCGGGTGGTAACGCCAAAATGCTCGAGGTTGCGGACTATCTGGTGAGCGAGGAACGTGCGCTCAAATCAAAGGCTGATTGAAGCGTCAACGGCTGAAAACTGTTAGGCAGAACACAGTCCGTGACAACTGGGTTGCCTAGAATCAAAGATCAGGAATGGGAGTCTGGCATGTTTTCATGGTCACGGCGCACGGACAGAGCGCCGGTAGTTGACCCGGTTGCAGGGTGGCCACACGGTCCTCTCGAGCTATTGGATACGGAGTTCATGGACGGCGAGAGCAGCGTAGATACTGACCAGGCGTCAGATTCGTTACGTCTGCTGTCTTTCAATATCCAGGTTGGCATCAGGACGGATGCCTATCGGCAGTATTTCACCAAAGGCTGGAAACATGTTCTGCCGCACGGGGCACGCAGGCGCAACCTGGCTGAGATAGCACGACTGATATCGTCATATGATCTCGTCGGCCTTCAGGAGATTGACGGCGGAAGCCTTCGCAGCGGATTTATAAACCAGGTTGAGTACCTCGCAGAAGAGGCGGGATTCCCGTACTGGTATACCCAGCTGAACCGGGACCTCGGTCCAATTGCCCAGCATGGCAATGGGCTCTTGACCCGGGTTCAGCCGGAAGGTCTTGAAGACCACAAATTGCCGGGTGCAATTCCCGGGCGGGGTGCCGTGTTCCTTCGGATGCCATTTGCGGGAAACGATCTGGTTGTGGTGATGCTGCACCTCTCACTTGGCGAACGGTCACGACGGCGACAGCTTGCCTATATCGCCGAGTGTCTCGCGGATGAACAGAATGTCGTGCTGATGGGTGATATGAACAGTTCAGTCAGCAATCTTCTGGAAGGTTCTCCGCTTCAGGAGCTGAGCCTGGTACCTGCTCATGCTGGTACACCAACATATCCTGCCTGGCGCCCTGCGCTGGCGCTCGACCATGTGCTGGTTTCACCGAGCCTCGAAGTCAGGGACTTCAAAGTCCTGAACTGCCGGGTGTCGGATCATCTGCCGGTCTCTGTCGAGCTCGCGGCAGCGTAATTATTCTCGCCATCCCTGGCGCGACATTTACAGTTAACCTGCCCCCAGGGCTCGCATCACCGCAAACCGCTTGCAGGCGGTTTGCTGCTCGCCCGTAAGGCGCCGTGCGCCTTACCCTCCTGCAGGAGCTGTACCAGCGCCCACCTGCGGCACCTCACACGCGCTATCCAGTAGCTCGGGATACTGCTCCCTGAAGCTCGACTCACAGAAGGCGATCACAGCTTTGGCCCGTTCGATGACGTAGGCCCGGATATCCTGTGAGTCCGAAGCGCTGAGATTGTGACTGAAGCTCGGCATACCTTTCTCGGTGTAAGCGCCGCCCAGCACGATGGCGTCCCAGATGCTGTGGGTCTCCGCGTCTGAGTAAAGCAGGCTTGGAACCGGTCCTGAGGTACCGACTCCCGGGCCATGGCATACGGCACAATTCAGGTGGAAAAGATCCTGACCGTTCAGCTGCTGTTCGTCTGTGTATTCCATTTCCGGGGGTGCCGGTACGGCGAGGTAGGTTACCTCGGGCTCCGGCAGGGTCACATCGCCACCCAGTTTGTAGGTGAGAATGCGTCCGTCACTCAGGACATTGTCCCTGTGGCGGGGTGCGCCTGAGGCAAGACCGTAGGCTCCACCCCAACCGGCGACCACGGTGATGTACTGTTCACCGTCGATGGAATAGCTGACCGGCGCCGCGATGATGCCCACGTGCGTTGGGCTTTCCCAGAGAAGCTCGCCGGTATCCGCTGCATACGCGGCAAAACGTCCGTCTGCGCGACCCTGGAAGATGAGGTTTCCGGCTGTGGAGAGAAGCCCGCCGTTCCAGGCGGTTGCATGTTGAACGCGCCAGACTTCCTGTTGCGTGACCGGATCCCAGGCAGCGAGGAAACCTTTGATGGCCTGGAGGTTGTCGATGTTCTCCTCAGCAGTGGGTGGCGGTGCTGTTTCGCGGAAATCGATACCGAGATTCCAGGCTTCTGCATCGTGTTTAAACGCGTTGTCCTGGGCGTAGTCGAAACGCAGGTCGAGCGCCGGGATATACACGAGCCCCGTGCCGGGATGGAAGGTCATCGGGTGCCAGTTGTGTCCGCCAAGAGGTCCTGGCTTGATGCGCTTCTTTTCGTTTGCGTAGTGGGCCTCGGGATTCTCAACCGGCCGTCCTGTTTCCTGGTCGATATGTGTTGCCCAGGTCACGGGTACATAAGCCTCGGCGGATATGAAATCGCCGTTGGTTCGGTCGAGGACGTAGAAGAAACCGTTTTTCGGCGCCTGCATGATGACCTGGCGCATCTGACCGTTGATCTCGATATCCGCGAGGATCATGTGCTGCACGGCCGTGTAGTCCCAGGTATCGCCAGGTGTCGTCTGGTAGTGCCAGACCTTGCGGCCTGTATCCGGGTTGATGGAGACAATGGACGAAAGATAGAGATTATCTCCACCGCCGGGGCTGCGGATATACCGGTTCCAGGGGGCGCCGTTGCCCACACCGATGTAGAGTTGATTGAGTTCAGGGTCGTACGCCATGGAGTCCCAGACGGTGCCGCCACCGCCCACTTCCCACCATTTGCCCCCACGCCACGTGGCTGCGGCTTCTTCCATGTCCGGCGTTTCAAAACCGTCTTCAGGGTTACCGGGTACCGTAAAGAAGCGCCATTGCTCTTCACCGGTTTCTGTATCGTACGCTGTGATATACCCGCGAACGCCGTATTCAGCGCCACCGTTACCGATGATGACCTTGTCCTTCACGATGCGTGGTGCACCGGTAATTGTGTATGGCCGGTTCGGGAGGATGGTGTTTACATCCCAGACCTTTTCACCCGTGCCGGCATCGATGGCGATCAGCCGGCCATCGATGGTGCCGACGTAAATCTTGCCTTTCCAGGCGGCAACACCACGGTTGACGACGTCACAGCATGCGTATCGGGCCCAGGCATGAGGTACCTGTGGGTCGAACTCCCAGAGGAGTTCGCCGGTGCGTGCATCGTGTGCCCAGACCACTGACCAGGCCCCGGACGTAAACAGCACGCCATCGACGACAATGGGGGTTGCTTCGAGACCGCGCTGGGTTCCGGTGTCCCAGTACCACTCGAGGCCAAGGTCCCCGACGTTGCCCTTGTTGATCTGGTTGAGGGGGCTGTGTCGTTGCTCATCGTAGGTCCGGCCTGTCGAAAGCCAGTTGCCGGATTCTCCGGCCTCGATGCGTTCGCCGTCGATCGTTGCAGTGGACGCCTGGATAGCGGCTGCCTGATCGGAACCTCCGGCGGAGGATTGGGCGGCTGTTGCGCTCTCAGGTGATTGTGTCGTTTCCGGCTGGTTTTGACTGCTCTCAGAGCACCCGAATGCAAACAGCGCAAACATCAAGACAGGAAGCACCCGCAAGCGTTCACGTTCCTTCATTTAACCCCCCTCCCCGGTATTGGTCGTTATAGATGGTGAGGTCGAAAGTTTACCGACCTCAAATCACAAAATCATGGGCCATGAGGAGAGGTGGAAACATGTTGAGACGATACAGCGGCTCCCTTGTCATCGGCGCTTCAATGACGTTTGTGCTTCTTTTCATCATGCAGAGCGCAATTGATCGCCAGGTGCCCAGGATCGAGGAGCCACCATCAGCGCCTTCGGTGGATCTCGTCCGAACGATCCTCGAACCGGAGCCTGTAAAAAAGACCCCACCGGAACCGCCACCCCCGGTTGAATCCCCGCCGGACGTACCGGTGCCGAGCCTGACCCCCGATCCCCATGAGACGACTGGAATCTGGGGTATCGCACCCCCGCCCGCGACCGATCCCGACATCAGTCCGCAAAGCGGCGGCGATGGAACGCTCTTGCCGTATCTGCGTCCAGGGCCCGTTTATCCAGACCGGGCTGCCCAACGTGGGATAGAAGGCTGGGTGCTGGTCGAGTTTACGGTGGATGAAAGAGGGCGGGTTGTCAGCCCATCCGTCATCGATGCCAATCCGAAAGGTTATTTCGAGCGAGCGGCGTTGAATGCACTCGAAAGGTACAAATACAGGCCCCAGGTGGTGAACGGACTTCCGGTAGCGGTATCAGGGCTCCGGCAGAGAATTCTGTTCGACTTAGAGGGTTAGTTAGAGCATAGAAAGAAGGGCATTCAGGACGTTTAGAGAGTCAGTGCGGCTTGCCGGTGCCCTTCGGGGCGCCGGCCTTTTTGAGACCCGGTTCCCGTTTCTGAACACAGCCAGCGGCGAAAATGGCATGTCGATTTTTTAGGTCCTGGCACCACAAGTCTCAAGCAAAATGGACTTTCGTTTTACCGAATTCGAGATTTTCACCGGAGCGGGTGCAACGCTGCTCTGTTTGTATTTCGTGTGTGTATTTACGGAATTCGGCGCTATTGAAGATGACATCGGTGCACGCGTGGCCGAGACCGTGCAGTCCGCGGACCTCTACTGGTCCGGGGTCGAGATGCACGGTCAGAAAGTTGTTCTGGATGGGGCTGTGCCCGATGTACCCGCCAGGAATGCACTGGAAGAACAGGTCCGGGCGGTATTTGGTGTCGTCTCGGTTGAAAACCGCCTGCAGGTGATAGGAGAGAACGGTACCTGCCAGCGCCAGATGAACGATTACCTTGCGAAAGAACAGGTCCGTTTCAAGGCCGGTAAGTCCGATCTCACCGACTCGAGTTTCCAGGTGCTCGGGATGCTCGCGATGATCGTGCGCCAGTGTGATATCGACATTGAGGTGGCGGGACACACCGACTCCCATGGTGACGCGGCCATTAATGAGCGCCTCAGTCAGCGGCGTGCAGAAGTTGTTGCGAAAGAGCTCGTCAGATACGGCGTGGACAGTCAGCAGATTACGGCGCGCGGGTACGGTGAGCGTCAACCTGTTGCAACAAACCAGGATGAAACGGGCCGGCGTCTCAACCGGCGTATCGAGATCCGTGTGGTCGGGGAGAATTCAAAAACGAGCCCGGGAGTGCAGACCTGATGTTTTACCTGCTCCTGCAAATGTTCGTGTATCTCGTTCTGGCAATGGGCATAGGCGCGGCTGCCGGGTGGCTTTATAGAAACCTCCAGGCGCAACGGCAGGAAGAAGAAGCTGCTCGCGCCGTCAACGATGCTCGCTCAAAAGTGCCCAGGCTCGAGTCGCTGTTGCGAGGCAGGGACGAACAGGTCGATAAGCTCAAAGGTCAGTACAAGCAGAAAGCAGCAGCGTTGAAGGATTGCCAGGAAGAGCTGCGGGAAATAGGGACGAAGCTGAAATCATCCGAGCGAGATGCCGTTAGGTGGCAGAAAAAAGCTGAAGCTCTCGAAGACCGCCAGGCTTTGCCAGGCGAAGGCATCATCGAGGGAGATGAGGAACTGGCAAAACTGAAAAACGAAGTGAAGGTGCTGAGATCAGCTCTGGCCACAGCTGTTGAACAGAATGGCGCCGCTGATGAGGCTCAGTTGCGCAAAGTGGAAAACCGCTGGAGGTCGGCAGAAAGCCAGCTGCAGGCAGCGCTTGCCGATGTGGCCGCAAGCGAGCGAAAAATCTCGGAACTCGAGCGTGAGCGGGAACTGCACCATAAATCCTTGAAGGTCCTCTCGCGTCAGCTGAAGCCGACACCAAAAGCCGTCTGAAAAAGACAATCGCGGCTAAAGCCGCTCCTGCATGAACCCTTCGCGGCATCCCTGCCGGAATTCTTGTCGATGTTTTTACCCACGGGGCTCGCGTCACACTCGCCACGAACGACGTATCCGTCGTGCCTTTAGCCGCGATTACGTAATATAGAGGGATGGGGATTTACAGACTGCGCACTGCACTTGTTTTCATTTGCTGTTTTGCCGGGGGATGCGATATGAACGGCGAGCCACAGACGTGGTTGGAGGCGGACATCGAAGCGCTACAGGCGGCGATGGCCGGCGGGGAGCTGTCGGCGGCAGAGCTGACCGGGTTCTACCTCGATCGAATCGATGCCCTGGATAAACGGCTGAACAGCATCCAGGTGCTCAATCCAGGCGCATTGGAAGACGCGCGGTTACTCGACGCGGAACGGTCGGATAACGGGCCGAGGTCCCCGTTACACGGCATACCGGTTCTGATCAAAGACAACTATGAAACTCGTGGCATGCCAACGACTGCGGGCAGCATACTTTTCGAAGGGTTTGCCCCGGACAGGGATGCACATCTGGTAGAACGGTTGAAATCTGCTGGTGCGGTCATACTTGGCAAAACCACGATGCACGAGTTTGCCTACGGTATCACCACGGTCGGCTCGGGGTTTGGAGAGACCCGAAACCCGTATGACCTGTCGCGTAATCCGGGCGGATCGAGTGGCGGCACCGGTGCGGCGATTGGGGCAGGGCTCGCCGTTGTGGGGATGGGGAGCGACACGTGCGGGTCCATACGGATACCTGCAGCCCAGAACAATCTCGTCGGTCTCCGTGGTACCCAGGGTTTGAGCAGCAGACGCGGGATCATACCGTTGTCCCACACCCAGGATATCGGTGGACCGCTGGCGCGTTCGATTAAAGACCTTAGTCTGGTGCTGGACATGACTGTAGGTATCGACCCTGCGGATGCCCAGACCCTCGAATCCAGTGGACGGCGGGTAGGCGGTTATGCAGATCGTCTGGAGGTCATCGAGGGTGCGCGGATCGGCCTTCTCCAGGAGTACCTGGTGCAGGACCCGGAAGATGAGGTGGTGGCAGCCGTGATTAGTGAAACGCTCAGCGCGATGTCAGCAAACTCCGGCTGGGAAATCATTGATATCGGTGAAACCGGATTGCGCGAGGTAGTGGAAGAGATTGTGGGTGGGTTTATGGTGGCCACCTACGATTTTCATGAAGACATCAACGCGTACGTGGCGGCCAATCCTGAGCTCGGGTATGCCAACCTCGATGCCATCATTGCGGATGGACGCGCTCACGAACATATCGTCCCGCGGCTGCAGGCGTCAGCAGCCATGGGTGAAGAACAGAAACAGCAATATCTGGAAGCGCTTGCCCAGCGCAAAACGCTCAGACGAATGCTGCTTGGACTGATGGCAGAGCATCAACTCGATGCGCTGGTTTACCCGACGATCAGACGGCTCCCTGTCGAAATTGGAGAAGCTGATCAGCCGGGGACAAACTGCCCGCTGTCCGCAAACTCCGGGCTGCCCGCGCTTTCTGTACCGGCTGGCTTTGTCGACGGGATTCCGGTTGGTATTGAGTTGATGGCGGAGTCCTGGGCGGAACAGAAGCTCCTGAATCTGGGGCTCACGATTGAATCGAAGCACTCGCAGCGCCGGATGCCTACGGGGTTCGAATAACCTTTATTGTCAGAGGGATCCTGTGATGAGCGGACGCTACCGGGGATTCGTTTTACAGGCGACCTATCGGATCCAGCAGGGGTTGCCGGTGGTGCACCTCTTCGGTCGTCTGGAAGACGGCCGAACGTTCGTGATCCGTGATTACCGGCAAGTGCCGAGCTTCTACGTCGATCGGTCGGATCGTGAGCAGGTTCGCAGCGCGCGCACGCAGCAGACAGATATCGTTGGGTTTGATGGTGCACCCCTGACAAAAGTCGAGGTTAAAGTGCCTGGTGATGCACCCGGGGTACGGGACGGTCTGCAGGATCGGGGCTTTCGGACGTACGAAGCGGATGTGCGTTACGCCATGCGTTACCTCATTGACAGGGATATCCGTGGCGGAATCGAAATCGAGGGAGAAGCGCGCAGCGGCAACGGGACGACGCTGGAGTTTATCGACCCCGAAACGCGTCCGGCGGACGTCTTCATCCAGCCAAGGTTGCTGTCGTTTGACATAGAAACAACAGCCGACGCAGAACAGCTGCTGGCGATCGCCATGTACGGAGAAGGCGTTGATGAGGTGGTTGTCGTCGATCCCCGCGCCAGAAAGATGCCGGAGCACGCGGTGGGTGTTGCTGATGAGGCGCAGGCCATCAAACACTTCTGTGAAGTTGTCAGCAGGCTCGATGTCGATGTGCTCACCGGCTGGAATGTCATCGACTTTGATCTGACGGTTCTGAAAAAGATCGCCGATCGTCTGAAAATCGATTTTTCGCTGGGTCGGGAAGCAGGCGCAATGAGGATCAGGCAGGCTGAAGGCTATTTCGGAAGCGGCAGCGCCAACATCCCCGGAAGACTTGTCCTGGATGGCATGGACCTCATACGCGGCGCGTTTATACGCATGGACGACTTCTCACTGGATGGCGTTGCACGATCGGTGCTAGGAGAAGGGAAAACGCTGGGTGGCGAAGGCCGGGATAAGGTGGCCGAGATCATGGACACGTATCACCATGATCTCGACGCTTTTGCGATGTACGCACGCACGGATGCGCGGCTTGTTGTGGACATTCTGGATGAGCTCGATGTTGTTGATCTGGCGTTTGCGCGGTCGCGTCTGACCGGCATGCCACCAGACCGTGTCGCCGCGAGCATCGCGTCTTTCGATTTCCTGTACCTGAGCGCCCTTCACAAGCAAGGCATAGCCGCGCCCACAGTCAGAAGCTCCGGGCGGGCTTCGGTTGCGCAGGGTGGCGGAGCGGTGTTTGAGCCGACCGTGGGTATTCACGGCAACGTCTGGGTGTGTGATTTCAAAAGCCTCTACCCGAGCATCATCCGCACGTTCAACATCGACCCTCTGGGCTATCAGCACGCCCTGGGCCGGGAGGATGTGATAAAGACGTATGACGGAACCGCGTTCAGCCGTGAGCGTGGCATTCTTCCGGACATGCTGGATGCCCTCTTTCCGCAGCGGGCTGAAGCCAAACACCGGGGGGACAACGTCGCATCGCAGGCGATCAAGATACTCATGAACTCCTTCTACGGTGTGCTCGGAACACCTGCATGCCGGTTCTACAACCCGGTTATCGCAAACGCGATAACCAGCCAGGGGCGTTATCTGCTTGGGTGGAGTCGGGACTGGTTTCAGGAGGCCGGTTTTAAGGTCCTCTACGGTGATACGGACTCGGTGTTTGTCGCCTCTGGCATGGATGATGCGGCGGAAGCTGAGCGTATCGCCGAAGGCCTCGTGGAGGAATTCAACGCGGCGCTGACCGATCACATCATGGAGACAGCCGGGGTGGACAGCCGCCTGGAGCTCGAGTTTGAAAAGATGTACGAGAAACTCTTCCTGGCCCGGGTCAGGGGTGGATCCCAGGGTGCCAGGAAACGTTACGCCGGGGTCAGGTACGGTTCTGAGGAGGTCGAGTTCGTGGGCATGGAAGTGGTCCGGCGGGACTGGACGGATCTTGCAAAGGAGGTGCAGAGGAATCTGTTCGATCGCCTGTTCAAAGGTGAGGAGGTCGCGTCGTACCTCGATCAGACAGTTGCGCGGCTACGTGCCGGTGAGCTGGACGATCAGCTTGTATATCGAAAAGGTCTGCGCAAAGCGGTCTCATCGTACACAACCAATGTGCCGCCGCATGTCCAGGCCGTCAAAAAGTCTTCAGCACCACCCCCCAGGATTGTCTCGTACATCGTCACGCAGCAGGGACCGGAGCTTGCGGACGAGTTGAAACACCCGATCGACATTGAACACTACGTCGACCGCCAGGTGCGGCCCGTGGCGGAACCGGTGCTCGAGGCACTTGGTCTGAAGTTCAGCCAGGTGATTGGCGACGACCGGCAGATTGATCTTTTCGGATAACGACCAATATGAAACGAGATTTCGGCTGGATTATCTGTGCGTATGTCAGTGCGCTGATAATTGGCGCGTCTGCAGCCTGGTTCTTAGCAGGGACGACAAATGGCTCGACGCTGACACTGGCGCTGGTCGCTGACGTTGCCGCAACTGTCGTCATTTTCGGGTTTGGAACGTATTTCAGGAATTCCAGCTTTTACGATGCCTACTGGTCTGTTGCCCCTGTATGCCTCTTCGTCTACTGGGCGTTGGGTACGAATGTCGATCTCCGCGGCTTGCTTGTTGGTTTGCTTGTTCTAGCCTGGAGTATCCGACTCACCCACAACTGGGCCCGAGGCTGGCAGGGACTCGATCACCAGGATTGGCGGTACGTTGACCTCAAGGTAAAGACGGGCAGGTTGTATCCGCTGGTTGACCTCTTCGGCATACAGATGCTGCCGACGCTCCTGGTGTTTGCGGGTTGCTATCCAATCTGGGTTGTCCTCGCAGGAGATGCGCGCCCCTGGAGTGGTCTCGACCTGGCGTGGATGATGCTGGGTGGTGGTGCTGTCTATCTCGAATACCGCGCTGACAACGTTCTGCGCGCCTTCAGACTGAATCCGGCCAATGCCGGTCAGGTGCTTGATAAAGACGTGTGGAGTTATGTACGGCATCCGAACTATACAGGAGAACTGGGCTTCTGGTTGGCGCTTGGTATTGCTGGTTTTGCGGCGAGCGGGAATCCCGACGTATTCGTGGGCTTTACAGCAATCCTCATGTTGTTTGTTTTCATCAGCATACCGATGATTGAGCGAAGAGAACTTGCCAACAAGCCGGGTTACGCAGCATATCGCGAGCGTTGTGGTGCTCTCATACCACGAATTGCAGGAGGTCCGCGTGAGTCTTGATCGTCACAGAATTGTCTCAACCACTGCAGGTGACTACCTGCTCACGGCGTCTGATCGGTTTGGGGAAGAGCGGTTGCTGATCTTCCCGGACGCAGAGCATTCATATGCCTCGTTTGCGAAGGCAGCCTACCGACGGGCACGAAGCCTCAAAGGGCTGGGCGTCTGCCCCGGCGACTATGTCGGTGTGCTCATGGCAAATTGCCTCGAGTATCTCGAACTCGTTTGGGGCGCCATGTTTCTGGGTGCAGTTGCTGTGCCGATGAATGCACGGTACAAGCCGCGGGAGCTCGCCTATGTGGTCCAGGACGCTGGTCTCAAGGTGATTGTGACGTCTGACCTTATTTCCGAATACGCCGACTTTGGTGATTTGCTGACCCAGGCGTTACCGGGTCTGGCAGCGACCGGCGGGGACCCGGATAACGCTCCGGAACTCGAGCGTGTGGTGATGTTCGGGGAGAGTGCACCACGGGGATTTATGGGTCAGGCTGAGTTTGAGGCAGCCGGGGAGGGTGTCGACCCGGATGAGGTGGATGCGTTGAGAGTTGGCATCCGTGTCGAGCAGCCGGCGATCATGATGTACACATCGGGGACCACCGCAAATCCCAAAGGGTGTCCCCTGGGTCACGGGCTGCTCGTGCGCAACGGTGTCAACATGAACAGAGAACGCTATTTCCTCGGGAAAGGGGAGGTCTTCTGGGCGCCGCTGCCGATGTTCCACATGTCGTCCATCCTGCCGTTTCTGTGTTGTATCGATGCCGGTGCAGCCATGTCTTCAATGACACACGTGGAGGCTGGACTTGCACTCGAGATGCTCGAGCGAGACCGCGCAGCTGTCGCGTTCCCGGCTTTTCCGACAATTACGAACGAGATCATCAGTCACCCCAGCTTCGCCGGAGCGGATTTGTCCAACCTGCGCAGGATCAACAACGTGGCACCCGAAGAGATGCTGAGGCGTTTTCAGGACGCGTTTCCACAGGCTGTGCAGACGGGAGCGTACGGTCTCACAGAGGCGGGCGGGGTCATTTCGTACAACCATCCGGATGAAACTCTCGAGGAGCGGATCGAAACCTGTGGTATCCCGTTCCCCGGCATAGATGTTCGTATCTCCGACCCGGAGACGCTTGAAGAGGTCGACACTGGAAACCGGGGTGAGATGTGGATCAGGGGTTATTGTGTCTTCGACGGATACCACAATGCGCCTGAGAAAAACGCGGAGGCGTTTCATGATGGCTGGTTCCGAACGGGTGATCTCTGCAGCGTCACCGAGAAAGGTGCCATCTGTTATCACGGTCGTATCAAGGACATGTTGAAGGTGGGTGGTGAGAATGTTGCAGCTCTCGAGATCGAATCCCATCTGTCGACACACCCGGCGGTGCAGCTGGCCCAGGTGGTCGGGCGGCCGGATGACCGGTTGCAGGAAGTCCCGGTAGCGTTTATTGAACTCAAACCGGGGGCTGAAGCCACGGAGGAAGACATTGTAGGCCACTGCCAGGGTGAACTTGCGAGTTTCAAGGTCCCGCGGGCAGTCTATTTCGTGACAGAGTGGCCAATGTCCAGCACCAAGGTGCAGAAGTTCAGATTGTTAGAGAGATTAAGCTGATGACGGAAAACGATATATATGGCCCCCTCGCCGGTCTGATAGGCGAATGGTATGGAGACCAGGGCACAGACGTCTCCCCGGAGCCGGACGGTGACGAAACGGCAGAGTATTTCGAAACGCTCATGTTTGAGGGTGTGGGTGACGTGGATAACGCGGAAACGCAGGAACTTGCCGCGCTTCGATATCATCAGGTTGTGACCCGAAAAAGGGACAACAAGGTGTTCCACAACGAGAGTGGTTATCTCATCTGGGAAGCAGAAGCATCAAGGGTGATGCAAACGCTGACAATTCCTCGGGGAGTAGCTCTTGTCGCAGGTGGTGGGGCATCAGAGGCTGGAGGGGGTGTGCTCATTGAAGTTCATGCGGCATCGGGAGACCCTGACTGGCCTGTCGCTCAGTCTCCGTTCATGCGCGATCGCGCCAGGGTTGTCCGCTTTGACCACCGGATTCAGGTGGCTGGAGATGAGTTGCGTTATTCAGAAACGACAATTGTCGACATCTATGGTGTTGAGCATACCCATACAGATGAGAACGTTCTGACCCGGAGGTGAGTCAGGTGCCGAAGATTCGCCGTTCACCCGCTCGGTAGTCGCTGCCGGGGTTGATTGTTTTCAGCTCAGCCAGCCCTTCGAATGTGTATCGCGCCAGAAAGCGGTTGTCTCCGTTTTCCTGGGTAAAAAGATGCCCCACAAGTTGACCGTTGGGGTTCTGGTGTACAAAGGGGTTGTTGTTTAGAACTGCCACGGCAGCTTCCGTCCGCTCCGGGAAGCGTAGCCACATGCCTGTGCGCATGGGGTTGTACAGGCGGAAGCCGAATATACGCTCCACGGGTGGGGATCCGGTGTCGAGGAATGTCAGGCCCCACTTGCGCTTGAACTGGGTGACGCCGTCATCCAGGAAAGGCGAGATGGATCCCATACCGAGCCTTGTATAACCCAGGGCTTCTGTACGCTCGAGACACGCCCGATAGATCATGGACATAACACCGCTTTTCAACAATTCCGGACTGTCGTCGATGAGACCCAGTGCTCTCGCCCATATCCGTTTTTGTGTTCTGCCAAGGGTGATTCCGCCGATAGCTTTGCCGGTGTTGTCGCGCGCGAGAATAAACTCGCCGCTTTCGACTGTGCGCTTGATGTCTTCCCACGAGTCCACCATTGCAAGATCGCCATGGCGTGCGGATACGTATGGGAGGTGCATGGCGTGATAGAAGTGTTCCAGCTCGGCGACGTCGTCGGACAGGGACCAGGTCAGACTATTGCGTAGCACCTTGCGGAGGTCGTCGCGAATGCTGTTGCTTTTGTGCATGCGGTGACGTGCCGTCTCCAGGGAGAGATAACCCCGGCTCCAGAGTGGCAGGTAAAATCCGGCGCCGGTATCGAGTCGGTGCCATTGAGCTGAGTCTCCGGCGATACAGATGACGTCCGGGCTGCCGAATCGATTCCCGGGCCTCGAGCGGGGGTCGTTGAGCCACACCCTCCCCCGCATGGTCATCTCAGGTGGCTGTTTGAAAAACCGATGCGTGATCGCGTGCAGGACCGGCAGATGCCCGACGCAAGCTACGGTCAGCGGCTGCCCGGTAGCACGTTCAAGGCCTTTCATTTCCCAATGTGGCGCGCGGACACGCATCACACCTCTGCTCAAAACGCTCACTTGCCGATGTCCGTTGTTTCAGCCATTACCCGAGTGTATAGCAGGGTAGTCCCGGGAAAGTGTGCGGGATACCTGAATATGACAAATCCGAACACGTTCAATCAGTTGGCACCGGAATGGGTTTTTCGCCAGGAACGCGGTGAAACGCCGAAACGACTTTTGAAAGCCCGGGAAAAGGCATCGATATTGGTGTAGCAGAGTGAATCGCTCAGTTGGCCGATGCTGATGTCCGAATGAGCCAGCGCATCGCACGCGCGGCGGTCTCGTACCTCGTCCAGGATTTTCTGGTAACTCGTGCCTCGTCCGGCAAGTTTGCGTTGCAGTGTGCTCCTGGCGTATGGAAGGAACCGGACGACGGCGTCGATTGAGCAGATGCCGGATATGAGGTTTTTCTCTATGAGCACCCTCACCTCTTCCACCACGTCACGCCTGCCGGTGGAGGGCTGGTCGTCAACAAATCCATGCAAGAGCCGACTCAGTTGACGATCGGCACTTGCAAGCGGTGTTGCGAGGTCGGACGCATGAAACTCGATGCCGTTGAACGTTGCCTCATACACGATTGGGCAGTCGAGCAGACGTCGTAGATAGCTGTCCGCCCCGCCGGTACTGGTCATGTAAACGAAACTGGGCGACCACGCGGGGGAGGTCAGTGCTTTGATGAGGCGGTGAGCCAACACGACGTTGTGCTCAATGCCCTGCCGGGAAGGTACCTGGCGAAATTCGTTGCGCAGGCGCGCAAGGCTTCCGTCGATATCCAGGTGCCACGTGCTGCCCGCGATGTGAATTCCGATGTAGTCCGTGAACTCCCGGAGGGCGGTACCAAGATCCGGAGCGGACCAGACCATGCGGCCGAGAGCCCCGAGATAGCTGCGCATGTCCCTCCGGGAAGCCAGCATCGCACCGAAATGGCGGAATCCGGTTTGATCAGCCCCTGCGGCAATCAGGCGGCCGACCGTAGCGGCAGGCAGGATTCGTTCCGGATCCAGCAGGTCACCGGGGACCAGCCCCTCAGCAGCCAACAGAGGTTCAGGATCCCCGCCGAGATCCCGCACCACATCCACCAGCTCGATGAGGGCGGCTGCTCGTGCGCCTGTCTTTTCAGTCAACGGAAGCTCCGTTCACGCTTGAGAGAGGTAATTTAACAAATATTCAGGGCGATCGGACAAATACTGACCAAGCCTTGCGCCTAATCTCTCAATGGCTATCCAGGAGGAACTTGCCAATGGCGCAATCTGTACGACGTGTGGTGACCGGTCTCAATGAAAACGGCAGGGCTCGCGTCCTGATGGATGGTCCCAGCCCACATGTAATGGAAGGGGCCGCTTCAGCGATCACAGAGATCTGGTCAAATTCGGAGTCACCGGCGACGTACGACAATGAGGGGGATCGCGCAATCTTTCCCATGCAGCACGATCCAGACCCGGGCGGGACCCTCTGCCGGGTACTGGAGATGGCGCCCGGCGTTGAAATCCCCGAAGGGATACCGCTCGAACAACTCCTGGAAGTTGCCAGGAACCTTTTCAGCGGGATGCAGAGCGATTTTGAACCCACGTTGGAATCAGTCGCGCGACATCCGTCTTTCCACAAAACAGATTCGTTGGATTATCTTTGTATTCTCTCCGGGCGTCTGACCATGCTTATGGACGACGATGAGGAAGTGACGCTGGAGGCGGGAGATGTGGTGGTTCAACAGGGGGTGATGCACGGCTGGCGCGTGGAGGGAGACGAGCCCGTGCGGATGTTTGCCGTTCTGATTGATGGCGTGGCGGCACAGTGAGGAGAATATGAAAAGGAGGGAAGATGAAGCTGGTAACCTACAACGACGCCGCTGACAACGAAGTGGCCGGGGTTTTATCCACGGATGAAACATTCGTGGTGCCTCTGACGACCGTAGCACCTGAACTCACCTCGCTTCAGAGCCTGATTGAGATCCACGATCAGGGTTTGCTGCGGGAACTTGGTGGGGTGCGTGACAACACAGAGCTGGCTGTGCCACTGAAAGACGTTCAGCTCCTTGCGCCTTTGCCAAGGCCACTGCAGATCCGCGATGTGTTGTGTTTTCTCGATCATATGCGCAATGCGGGGCGGATGGCGACGCAGATGCAGGGCGGCAACCCTGACGACTACGTGGTACCGGCGGTGTTCGAGACCGCCCCGCGTTACTACAAGGCAAACCGGATGTGTGTGATTGGCACCGGTCAGGATGTGATTTGGCCCGAAGGGTGCAACATGCTCGACTACGAGCTCGAGATGGGCATCATCGTCGGCAGGCAGGGGAAGAACATCACACGCGACGAAGCCCGGGATTACGTATTCGGCTATACGATATTCAACGATGTATCTGCCCGGGACATTCAACTGCCGGAAATGGGCAGTGGGCTCGGGCCTGCCAAGGGGAAAGACTTCGATACAGGGAACGTGCTGGGTCCCTGTATCGTGACGGCAGACGAGGTGGACCCGGACAACATGACCATGGTCGCCCGACTGAATGGGGAAGAAGTCTCGCGCGGGAACACCAGCCAGATGGACCACAAGGTCGAGGACATCCTGGTGCATGTCAGCCGGAACGAAACCATTTATCCGGGAGAGGTGCTTGGAACCGGAACGGTACCGCTTGGCTGTCTCATGGAACATGGACGGAGCCTTACACCAGGAGATGAAGTGGAACTTGAAATAGAAGGAATCGGTGTGCTCAAAAACCGGTTTGTGCAGGTATAGGAGGAATTATGTCGGAGGCAATTGAGGCGAGGCTCGCGATACTGGAAAGCGAACTCTCTGAATTCAAAGACCGCGAGGCCATACGCGAAGGTATACATCGCTATTGTCAGGCGGTCGACCGTTGTGATCTTGAAATGTTGAAGTCCTGCTACTGGGAGGACGGGTACGATGATCACGGTTTTTTTGCGGGAAACGCGCATGAGTTTGCCGAGTACGTGATCCCCTGCCTTCAGCGCGTGGATTCGAGCATGCACTCGATCACCAATACCCGGTTCCAGTTTGACGGTGACCGTTGCGCGTGCACGTCACAATGGCATGTTGTGCACCGCCTTGCACACGAAGAGGGTTTTACCGATTTTCTGCACCAGGGACGCTATCTCGACGTATGGGAAAAGCGGAATGGGGAGTGGAAGATCCTGCCCGGACCCAACTGCCCTCGGAATAGCCTTCAGTACTCGTTCGTATCTACAGATACGCATCGGACAAGCGACCGGCGCTCCCCCTACATCAGTAATCCTCTGCAATCAAATGGTTTACATCGCGATCGCAGAGTGTCTCACATAGAACATCATTC
>JANQFF010000267.1 GCA_028277965.1 Pseudomonadales bacterium | reverse complement strand
ACTTTGGGCGCGCCGCCAGGCATCGAACTCGGCCCATGTGCCGAAAACCCGGCCACCCCCCGGTGTGCTGTAGTAGTACCCACCCATCAATGCCGGTTGAGGTTCCGGGATCGTAATATCCGTCCTGCCTGCTTCACGCAGTGCCAGACGCGCAAGACCAATATGATTTTCGAGTCCCGACGCAGCCCAGAAGTCACGCGCTTTCTGATCCCAGTAGACACCCAAAGCCGCGTACTGCTCTTCGCTCATCAGCCCCTGGCCGACACCAATTACCCTGCCCCTGGAATTGACCTGACTGATGAGATCCGCTTCGTGCGCTGTATTGAACCGCGCCAGCATCTGCTCGTTCATGACGTCATAAACCAGCACGTCAACCGAAAGCATGTCTTCCGGCACAACCTCTTCAAAGGTCGACTCGGAGAGAATGATGAGTTTCAGCTCGTCAGCAAGATCCGGGTATTGCTCGAGGAGCGCCCGGTAAGCCTGGACGGTTACCGGCATCTGGCCATCGGAGAAGATATAACCAACGCGCACATCCGCAGCGGCGGGCTGCAAGAGCCCCGCCAGCACAAAGATCGCCGTAACCACTCCAATTCGCAGTTTATTCATAGAGTTAGTGGAAATTACTTGATTGCTGCCAAACAGCACCATCTATATTATGCCCACCCTTTGAGCAATAGGGAGTAGGCCCTATTGCGTAGTTGGATGCCGGGAATCCAGTGAGAACCTGGAGCTGGCCTCGCATCGGTAAATGGAAAAACGACCCCATATAGCCACTGTGCCTTTAAAAATTGCATGGGAAGGCGCGGGTCGAGAAGGACAGATTAGTCCTTAAGCTCATGAGCCCGAAGACCGATCCAGCTACACCAGCCACCCCACGCGCTCGGGGACCAGCGCGCAGATGGAGAAAACTGTAATGAAACGTCTGATAACACCCGCGCTGATCTGCGCGTCGCTTGGTGCAGGTCACGCTGCCGCCGAAAACCAGACTGAGCAACGCGTTGAAGAAGTTGTGGTGGTGGCCTCGCGGTTGCCTGTTGAGCCACACAAGGTCGGCAATGCCGTCACGGTCCTCGACGAACCGGACATCAAAAACCTGGGCTATGAATACGCGGCTGATCTTTTTCGCTTCGTCCCCGGCGTCCACGTCAACCGCACGGGCGGTTATGGCGGTCTGACACAACTACGCGTGCGCGGCGCTGAAGCCAATCATCTCCTGGTGATGATCGACGGTATCGACGTCTCGGCGGCAGGAAGCGGAGAATTCGATTTTTCATCGCTGTTGAGTGGTGACATCGAGCGTATAGAAGTACTGCGAGGTCCCCAGAGCGGGCTATACGGATCCAACGCCCTGGCAGGTGTGATCAGCATTCACACGCGGCAACCTGTGGAAGGATTCTCCGGAGACGTGCACATTGAAGGCGGTGGCGACAGCACCCGCCAGGCCGGCATTTCGCTGAGCGGCGGCACCGAGCGCATCAAGGGTCGCATCAGCTACATACAGCGGGAGTCGGAGTTTGACCTGTCCGAAGACGACAGCCTGATCGGCCCTGAGGACGATGACGACAGAAACCAGACTCTGAGCGGCCAGTTCAGGATTGCAGTGACGGACAACCTGGATATCGCCCTGTTCGGTCGTCACACCGATAAAGACACCGATACCGACGGGTTCGACTTCAGTGGCGGGCCGCTGCAGGGACTGACGATAGATGACCTCAGCGTCAGCGATACTGAGGATCAAACCCTGGGCGCCACCGCAACCCTGCGCCTGGCTGACGGACGATCTGTGACACAACTGTCGCTGGAACAGACGGATAGCGAACTGGATGGCAGGACCTATGGGAGCGAATCCGAACGGGAGCAGATCCGTTTCGACACAAGCTGGTTCTGGCAGACCGATGCGGACTTCACCCAGCGCTCCACGCTGTTTTTACAGCAGGAAGAAGAATCATTCCGCGATCTCTACCCCGGGTCGCCAAGCGAAATACCCACGCAGGAAAGAGATCTGTTCGGTTACGGTCTTGAACACCGCGTGGAAATCAACGAGACGCTGTTTCTGACGGGTACCGTTCGCCGCGACAACAACGACGACTTCGAAGACGAAACCACATGGTCGGTCGATGCGTCTTACCTCCTGAACGGCAGCAACACGCGCCTGCATGCAAGCTATGGTTCCGGCGTCACCAATCCCACCTTCTTCGAGCAATTTGGTTTTATCCCCGGACTGTTTGTCGGTAATCCAGACCTCGTCCCGGAAAAATCACGGGGATGGGATGCCGGTATCGAACAGGTATTCCTGGACGAAACCCTGGTGGTCGACGTCACCTATTTCGATGCTGACCTCGAAGACGAGATACAGGGATTGTTTACCACGGTGAACAATCTGGACGGAGAGAGCGATCGCAAAGGGGTGGAGTTGAGCGTGAGCTACCAGCCAACGGACAATACCTCCATCAAAGGCAGCTACACCTATACCGACGCGGACGAACCTGGCGGCGAGGAAGTTCGGCGTCCGGAACACACCGCCAGTCTGAACGTAGCCCATACATTTATGGATAACCGTGCCCGCGTATCCGGCAGCGTCGTGTACCGGGGCGAAATGCTGGACAACGATTTCCGCAACTTCTTCGTGAACTTCGCTGCTGAACGCGTTGAAGTCGACAGCTACACCATGGTTAACCTCAATGCCAGCTACGCTGTGACCGACTCGCTGGAAGTGTTTGCCCGCGTGGAGAACCTGTTCGACGAGGACTACGAGGAGGCTGTCCGATATGCGACCCCGGGGCGAACTGCTTTTGCCGGCGTACGTTTCAGCTTCGGGAACTGACCCGGGCGCTTAACGCGTTTTGCTGCGGACGAGCATTCTATGGCTGCACCGGTGTTTTGGACTTGGTGCAGCCCTTTTTATCACTCTCCTGGGCGTCACCGGAGCCATTCTCGTCTGGGAAGAGGAACTTGATACGCTGCTGAATCCGGAGACGCTCAGCAACACATCCGCGATGCCGCCATTACCGGCTCCGGAGCTCATCGAGCACCTGGAAGCGGCGTTTGCTGAACAACCGGGCGCAGAACCCCGTCTGCACTTTCTCGTCTTTCCACGTGACCCGGGGCGTAGTGCCATTGCCTATGTCAGCGGTTACACACCGAAGGACATCTCAAACAACCAGGCTTTCATCGATCGGGGCAGCGGCGCTGTGCTGGGATCGAGGAATACCATTTCACCGAACCCTTTCAGCCGTGCTGAAGTCATTCCCTGGCTGTACCAGTTTCACTATTCCCTCGCTGCTGGCCGCACTGGCGGGGTACTGCTGGGTGTGATCGCCATCCTGTGGTTACTCGACACAATTGCAGCGTGGTACCTGACGGTGCCACGACGGTTCAGCCTGTCTGCCTGGGTACCTGCATGGAAAGTGGCCCGGCGGCGCCTGACTTTCGATCTGCACCGGGCTGGTGGGCTCTGGCTGACGCCCGTGATTGCGGTCATAGCGTTTACCGGGGTGTACTTCAACCTCTACCTGGAGGTGTTCAAACCGGTGACCAACCTGGTCTCGAATATCACCACACAACCTTTCGAAGAGCCCCCCGCTGTAAATCCTGTCAAACAACCCCAGATTGGATACTCTGACGCGCTCGATATCGCCCGGCAGGAACTCGTGAGCCGCGAAGTGCGGATCGACACCCTGGATTACCTGGCCTGGGACCCGGCCCGGGGTTACTACGTCGCTGCGTTCTATACGGACCGGGATCTGTCCCGGGACTCACCCAGCGGACACGTCTACGTGAACCACGACAGCAGCATCCGCCACGTGCGTATATCCGGCGAAGGCACGGCAGCAGATACGCTCGTCGACTGGCAGTTTCCCCTGCATTCCGGGCAGATCCTGGGTCTTCCAGGCCGGATCGTCGTCTTTGTCGCCGGGATCGGCAGCGCGATGCTGGCGATCACCGGCGTGATGTTGTGGTTTCGGAAACTACGCTCCCGCAGGGGGTGGGGTTAAATCTGCGGCTTACTCACTCAACTCCGCGATCTTTGCGTCAACGTAAGCCTTGAAGCCCTCGTCATATCCGAAGTCTTCGCGTGACCAGTAGTCCTGCACGGCCTTCAGTCTAACAAGCCGGTTCAGCGAAACATCGATCCGACGCCACAGCCGCGGATCGAGGAGTTCTTCATCACGCAGGTAGAATCCCTCTTCCAGGCTTCGAAAGTTCGATGTGAGCGCAAAATCGAAACGTAGCTGTTCAGTTGGGCTCAGCGACTCACCAGCCAGCGCCCTCTGAACAATGTCGGCGAGTTCACCGTTAGCGGCTAGCAAATCGTTCTCGCCGACGAGCGACTGCGTGCTTGCGTGGAATGCGGATACCCTCAACGCCTTGGTGTTGTGCCTGATCTGGGTTGTTAAGTAGAGGAGCGTGGCGATGACGCCAACCGCTCCAAGTGTCTCAGCTATGGCGCCCACAGCATCCCAGTTCATTCGAGTTCCGTCCGTCGAACGAGAACGTGCGTATCCGTCGCAGTCATTGTCCGCTCTTCTGGCATGTGTAGTACTCAACAAAACTGTAGTCGGGCTTCGAGACGGCGTAGTTTGCCCCCAGCTGATGTGCAGCCCGAATATGATGCGCGAATCGCTCTTCCAGCAGCGATGCCTGCCTCCGCTTCTCGGTGATATGGGCAAAAGACCGATCATCGAGTTTTGTGCAGTCTTCCGGGAGTTTCGAGGCGTCCTGATAAGTCCAGAGCCCTTCGACTCCGTGTCTGGCAGCGTATTCGGGGTTGGCAACCGTATGGGCCGAACAAACCGCGAAGAGAACGAGGATCAGCCGTCTGACCATGATTTAACCTCCTCAGGTGTCATCTAGCCTGGCAAGCTCTCCTGGTTAAACATCGACCAGAAACAGATGGCGCTAAGAGCGATCAAGAATACCCCAGCGCCAATAAAAGACACGTTGTGGTTTCGTTGGGCGAGGGCCAGCGATCGCAGACCAACCGAAGGGGCCAGGAGACTTATGGCGATTTTCAAGCCAAGAAGCACACCATATACAGAGATGACTGTTTCCGGACCTGACCAGACAGAATGAAAAGCGACAATGACTGCTGCTGGAATCAACTCCAGCGCAAAAGTCCTGAACACGACACCAGTTGTCCCTAACCCGTGCAGGTAGGTGAAAAAGTCGGTCCACATCTTCGGCTGCACGATGTGTGAGATCCCCATGAGCAGGAATGGCAATGCCAGGACCGCCTGAACAGCCTGCGCCGATTCCGGTGTGGTCATCATCAGACCACGATCAGATGCATCATCGCGCCATTATAGGAGAATCATAGGAGAATCGCGGGTCCGGCGTGCGCGCCGGACGGAAGAATCGCGGCTGCAGCCGCTCCTACAGAGTTACTTGATCTAGAAGTGGTAGTTCAGCGATGCGTAGGGGCCTTCCACCTCGAAGTCGGCATTGTCCACGCTGTCAAAAGTGTCGAGTTCGAGACTGACCGTACGCCAGCCTGCTTCGAGCCCAAATCCAGTGTCACTTTCCCATCCGATCTGGGCATTCAGTTCGAGGAGGCTGTGGCCATCGTAGGAAACGCCCTGACCCTCCGCACCGAGCCAGAGACCGGTCAGGGGCAGATCAGTTCGAAACCTCGTGTAGACCATCGGAATGATCTCGTCAAAATCCGCAACGGACGTGTCGTTCGTGCCTGCCACCTCGATAGTGCCATCCATATGGCTGAGCGCCACACCGAGATCGAAAGAAACAACGTTGTCCATGAGTTCGTAGTAGAGCACCGCGTCCGTTTGCGAGAGCTCGACGTTGGTGTTCAGGGCATCAGCGATGAAAAACGTTTCGCCGTTGAACTCGATAGTGCGAGACAACACGTTTGCCGCATTGATGTCGATCGCAAAGTGCTGGGCTCGGATGTTTGGCAGCACGGGAACACCGTGCTCAACCGCTACGTAGAAGAGGTTGGTGTTGTCGTCTTCGAGGCCAAGATCCTCGTCCACATCGACAACGATCGCTCCCGAGGTTACGTCTCCCGAGAATTCCTGCTGCCAGGTACCGGCTCCCGCGTACACACCAAAGAGCATGTCCGCACGGAGCGGTGACGCTGACAAACAGAGGCAAAAACTGGTAATCCACAGGGCAGACTTCATCGTTAACCTCGCGATGAATAATTCCTAGGTCGGAAAGTCCCTGTATATGTATGTATGTCCCTTGTGACGTACTATAGGAAAAGACCTGTACACCCTACCGTGATCCAGTCCACATCTGGCACGGCGGGTCGGCGCACTCCAGGGGGACACATATGAGCATAGACGACCGTTTTAACGATCTGGGCCTGACACTGCCCGAACCCATGAAGACAGCAAACCTGCCTTTCGATCTGACGCGCATTGAGGGTCAGACGTTATACCTGTCGGGCCATGTGCCGACGGAAACCGATGGCAGCGTTGCAAAACCCCTGGGCAAAGTGGGGACAGACGTCAGTCCGGAACAGGCTTACGAAGCGGCGCGTAAAGTGGCCCTCGGCCTCTTTGCCAGCATCAATCAGGCGGTTGGCTCCCTTGACCGCGTTGAAGCGTGGCTGAAGGTCTTCGGCATGGTCAACCTGGCCCCGGGATTCAACGCGACCCCACCCCTCATCAACGGATGTTCGGACCTGATCCTCGAGGTGTTTGGCCCGGACGTTGGCGCCCATACCCGCTCCGCGGTCGGCATGGCGGAGCTGCCTTTTGGTGTTCCTGTTGAGATCGAAGCACAGGTCAAAATCCGTCTATGAGCTACCACATCGTCAACGCCCGGATCGTCAACGAAGGTCAGGTGATCGAGGGAGACCTTGCTACCGATGGTGACCGTATCGCCGGGATCAACGTCCCCCCACCCGAGGGAGCCAAAGTCATCGACGCGGATGGTGCCTATCTCATTCCGGGAATGATCGACGACCAGGTGCACTTTCGGGAACCCGGATTCGAATGGAAAGCCGACATCGGCACGGAATCCCGGGCTGCCATCGCCGGTGGCATCACCAGTTACATGGAGATGCCCAACTGCAATCCACTCACCGTGACCCAGGACGAACTCCTGAACAAAAGGGAGCGCGCCAGTCAGAAGTCCTGGGCCAACTATGCGTTCTACCTGGGGGCAACAAACGACAATCTCGAAGACATCAAGACGGTCGATCCGACCCTCACCTGTGGGATCAAGATCTTCATGGGCGCGAGCACCGGCAACATGCTGGTGGACAATACGGAAACGCTCGAAGGGATCTTCGCATCCACGCCCTTGCTGGTGGCAACCCATTGCGAGGACACCCCCACAATACTTGCAGCGGAGGAAGCAGCGCGGGGAAAGTGGGGTGAGGACATTCCCATAACAGAACACCCGAACATCCGATCGGAAGAAGCCTGCTACAAATCGAGCTCTCTCGCGGTTGGTCTCGCGAAGAAATACGGCACCAAGTTACATGTTCTGCATCTGACAACGGCGATCGAAATGGCGCTATTCGAACCAGGGCCGATTGAGAGCAAACAGATCACAGCCGAGGCTTGTGTCCATCATCTGTTTTTCGATTCGGACGATTACCCGGTCAGGGGATCACACATCAAGTGCAACCCGGCCATCAAAACACCCGCGGACAGGCGTCGCCTGTTGCAGGCCGTGGCGGAAGATCGTATTGACGTCATCGCGACGGACCACGCACCACACACACTCGAAGAAAAAGCGCGTAAATACGACGGTGCGCCTGCTGGGCTGCCATTGGTGCAGCACGCAGTCATCTCACTGTTTGACCGGGTCGCCGACGGCACATTCAGTGTTACTCAAGTCGTGCACAAAATCTGTCATGCCCCGGCAATTCTCTATCAGGTTGAGGAACGCGGGTATCTCCGGGAAGGGTACTTTGCCGACCTTATCCTGGTTGCAGAGAAGCCGGAAACAGACGCCCCGGTGTTAAGCAAGTGTGGATGGAGCCCGTTTGCGGGTCACACGTTCACTCACAGTGTGACTCACACGTTCGTCAACGGACAACTGCGCTACCGCGAGGGTGAACTGATGGACGGCCCGTTCGGCCAACCGCTCACCTTCAACAGACAGGATCTGTCATGAAGAAAGCCTTGATCGTCATCGCTGTGATTGTTGCCCTGCTCGCCATCGCCGCGTACGTTTTCCGGGATACGATCGGGTTCATGATCATGCTTGCGAGCACCTCTCCTGACAGCACGTTTGCGGAAGACACCCGGCATCCGGCGCCTGACTACAGCAACCCTGATCACTGGGCGGCCCTTCCGGACCTGGACGATCCCGCTGACGTTTCGCCAAACGGTCTCGATCTCGACAACCAGGCGACCGCCCTTGTGGACGTGTTCTTCATTCACCCGACAACTTACTACAAGGCTGACCATTGGAATCAGCCGCTGGACGACATTGAGGCAAACACCTTCACGGATGACCAGGTGCTGCGCAACCAGGCAAGCGTTTTCAACAGCTGCTGCAGGATCTACGTTCCCCGTTACCGCCAGGCAACGTTGTTCTCATTTATGGACGACGGTGCTGACGGGGCACAGGCCATACGCCATGCATACGAGGACGTGAAAGCCGCATTCGACCATTACATGGGTCACTACAACGATAACCGGCCTTTCATTCTCGCCGGTCACAGCCAGGGTGGTCTGCACGCGGACACGCTGCTGAAAGAAGTCATCAACGGTGCGCCTTACCAGGACCTCATGGTGGCGGCTTACCCGGTTGGGTATAACCTCGATGGCAGCAACGGCATCCCGGTCTGCGATCACGCGGAGCAAACGGGGTGTCAGGTCACGTGGAATGCCGTTGGCCCCGAAGCACCCGCCTTCGGTGATACAAGTACCAGTATCTGCGTAAACCCGCTCAACTGGACAAACGACGGAAGTTACGCGGGGTTTGACCACAATCTCGGGGCCGTCAGCTTTACAGCCGGCGGCGGTGTCCTCGAGAAAGGCATCACTGACGCACAGTGTATCGATGGGCGTCTGATCGTGACGGAAGTTCGCTCGGACGGTTACCAGAACATGATGTTCGGACCGGGTAACTATCATGTCTACGATTACAGCTTCTTTCACATGAACATCCGCGAAAACGCCATGCAAAGATCTCTGGCGTACCTGGCGAAATAACCCATGAAATACCTGATCGCTATCGTCCTCGTCCTCACGAGCACGGCTGCGTTTGGGGTCGATGAGACAGGTCTTGCCGCCATCCTTGATGAAACCCGCCCGGAACTCGATGCGGAGGGGTTAAGAGCGACAATCCTCTACCCTAACGGTCGTATGGTCAGCGCCGCCGTGGGTCTCGCCGACCGCGAAGCCAATCTGCCGCTCGACAACACCATTGGGATGCCAGGCGGCAGCACAGGGAAGACCTTTGCAGCTGCGCTTGTCATGGTGCTGGTGGAAGACGGTGTCATGGCCCTTGATGACCCGGCAATGAAATGGCTTGGCGACACTTCATGGTTTCCGGACCTGCCAAACGCGGAAACCATACAGGTCCGTCACCTGCTCTCGCATTCGGCGGGTCTGGGCGATTATCCCGGATCCATCCGCTTCAACCTGGGGATGGTCTGGCGGGTGATTCGTCGCGGGTCTGCGTACTTCACTCCGGAGGAACTGATTAGTCGCGCGAAGACCGACAAACCGCTGTTCGCACCCGGTGAGGGTTTCGCCTATACCGATGCCGGTTACCTCGTGCTCGGCCGCGCGCTGGAGGCTGCGAGTGGTGGCGAGTACTTCGACCTTCTGTCGCGCCGCATTCTGGATCCGTTGGAGTTAAACGACGTACGTCCGCAGAACGTAACGGCACTTCCCAATATCGCAGCCGGATATCAGGGAGGTGCTCGAAATCTGAAAGACGACGGGCGCATGAAATTCGATCCACGCTCTGAGTGGACCGGCGGAGGGCTTGTCACAACACCACAGATGCTGGCGCGATTTTACGCGGCGCTCGCGAATGGCGAGGTGGTCTCACCGGCGGGTTTTGAACAGATGGTCAATGGCGGCTGGCGCGACCCGAACACCCCTGATCGGGGATACGGATTCGGGCTGTTTGTCGAGGAACACGGAAAGCTCGTCAGCCACGGGGGCATGTGGGTCGGTTACCGCAGCCACGTGATTCACGACAGGGAGCAGAACATCACCGTGGCCACACAGATCAACCGTGATGGCCGGGTGGACCTGGAAGGGTTTACGCGACGGTTGCTGGAACTCGCAACGACCAATCGCGGCTGAAGCCGCTCCTACAGAGATAGCTAGCTGCGATTCCGGCGTTCTCTCATCTTCTGAAAGTGCGCCGCCTCATTGGCGGAGATGCCGTCGTAGTCCTTCGGCGCAAGCATTCCGGGCGGTGTCGCCGCTGCCATGGGCACAGAAAGCTCAAACCGCCGCTTCTGCGGCACATCACATACCGCGTCATCGCATGCCTGCCAGACGACCTGCCCGCTGATTTGTACCGCCCCGTGTGTTGCCTGTTTTACCATCCCTGAATTGACGGTGACCGGCAGACGCAGCTCCACCCTGCCATGGTGCACCTGAAAAACCTCGTCAGTGCCTTCAAGCTGATGAGGCTCACTTTCCGGTCGCTGGATGTTTTTAACCACGAGGCCGGGGTTGTCGTCCACCGTGAGATCGACACTGACCATCCCTTCCGGCGCAGGCTGCGCATAAAGATGCCTGCCTTCCGGGACGTCGAAAGCTGCTACCAGGTCGCACATCACCCCCGTGGCGAGCCTGCCACCCTCGAGATAGACCTCGGGTTCCAGAGGACCAGCATCATCCGGCAACTCTGCGTCTGCCGCGATAGATTCCTGGGACTCGCCGCCAATGGCACGCAGCAGGACATCCGGACCCACGCGCAACGCCAGGTTGTTCTCGAAAAACTTGTGTGTGATGACACCATCCGTGTCGATCACGTAGGTCCCCGGAAAGGGAATACCGTGCCAGGGGTGATCGTCTTCCAGGATCAGCGTATTGAGAACACCGAACTGACGGATGACTTCAGAATCCGGGTCTGACAGAAATGTGTAGTCGATTCCATACACATCGCGAAAATCTCTGAGCGCATCAGGCTCGTCGTAAGACAGCGCATACAGCTTCACGCCGTTCGCCCTGATTGCTTCGATCCCACTCTGCAGCTGCACGAGCTGCGTGCGGCATGGCGGTCACCAGACCGCTGAGCGGAAGAACACCACAATCGCCGGTGCAGCGCCTCGATCCCTGTGAAGATCGAAAGGATTGCCATCCACGTCCATCGCGCGAACGTCCGGCAGTCGGCTACCAATGTCCGGGCCGGTTGGAAACTCACCCATGGGATCCGTACGCGGGCCAAGCCCCGGCTGGATCGGGCCAACAAAGCCGTCGACGTCCCGCCACCAACCATTCTCTGTCTGCTCACCGTGCGTCTGGATTTCCATGTGTATTCCTATAGGTATTGTTGTCCGAGGTTTCCTACAACTTCGAAAAACTCTCGTTGGACCTCATCGATCACCTCAGCCACCGGGCGAACGGCATCGATGCGCCCCGCCACCTGTCCTGTAAGGGCGATGCTCGCCTCCATGTCTCCCCCGAAATAGAGATCGAGTGCAGTTCCAAACTCCGTCATGGCGTTCGTTTCGACATCAAATTCGAGGCGCGTGGTTTTTTCGGTCCGCAGCGCCCGAAGAGCCGGTGAATGGGCACGGTTGAGAAACACCGTGTCTGTCTCCCTGGCGTTCACGATAGCGTCTTTCCAGTTGCTGTGGACGGGAGACTCGGCTGCAGAAACCATCCGGGTACCCATCTGGACACCTTCGGCTCCGAGCGCAAACGCAGCTGCCATGGAGGCGCCGTCGACAAATCCACCAGCCGCGATGATGGGCACATCGACTTTAGAACGGACAAGGGGCAACAGCACCATCGTCGAGACGTCTTTCGGATTCTTGAACCCGCCGCCTTCAGCGCCTTCCACCACCAGGCCATCAACACCTGCCTCAACCGCTTTGAGCGCGGCGCTCAGCGTCGGCACCACGTGGAAAACGGTGAGACCTGCTGACTTCAGCTCCTGGGTATAACGTTCCGGGTTACCGGCGGATGTGGTCACGAACTTCACACCCTGGTCGATTACAAACTGAACGATGTTGGGATCGCGCACGAACGCCTGGGCGATGTTTACGCCAAAGGGCTTGTCCGTGAGCTCACGCATCTTGATGATTTCTTCGCGCACGGCATCGAGCTCTCCCGATGAGGTCTCAATGATCCCCAACGCCCCCGCATTGGATACGGCGGACGCCAGCTGCGAACGGGCAATCCAGCCCATGGGGGCCTGAACGATGGGTATCTCGACACCCAGCATCTCGGTAATTCTGTTTTTAAACGGCATGTTCAGCTCCTGAAATCGAACCCGGGACTATACTTAAAAGTGTCCCGTGTTTCGCTCGGCATCCAGCACCAGGTTTTTCACATCGCTGCCCACAATCAGATTCACATGGTGCCGTTCGTCGGGGTAATACGCCTGCAGCACCGACATGTTCACGCTTAAGCCCTCAGGCGGATCAGGCATGGCGGTTTCCTGGTAGATCCAGAGGTAATCGCCGTCAATCTGCGCACCAAGAGCCTCGAGGGTCACCACCTGACCTTTTGTAGACAGTCTGAAATGGTCTTCTACGTACAAGAGCAGCTTCGCTTCCGTCTCGAGATCAAATCGCCCAGCGGGATCGCCCAGGTCGGCCAGCAACACCATCACATCGTCCAGATGAATGGAGTGTGTGACTTCGAGCATGCCCCGGTCCGGAAACCAGTGGATATCAGTCAGCGTGGTTTGCAGTTGGTGCGTCTGTGCCGAACCCGCGATGAGAACCAGAACAAAAAAACTAATAACAATGGGGTCTGACCCCATTGTTATTAGTTTATTGGAGGGGGACCGCGGCGCTGTCATCTTCCGCTTCATCCGCTTTGAGTTTGTGCAACATGTCGCGCATCAGTTCGCGGTCTTCATTCTCACGCTTAAAGAGCTGCAGACGGGAAGGGACCAGCTTGCGTGGAAAATGGTTGTTGCTGCGGTCGACGTCAGCGGTCTGATGATGCGGGTCGACCTCAATGCCCGCCAGCCGTTTTGGCAGGATGAGGAGCTGAGTGATCTTCTCCGAATTCCGGCGCCAGATCTGCGCCGGGACATCCCGCTCTTCAGTCGACCCGTCGGCAAACTCGAGCTTCAGGGGCAGCGGGGTAATGAGTCCGCCGATATTCAGGTAGTCCACGAAGTATATGTATTCGCCTGCTGCAACCGCACGTTCCAGCAGACGCTGTTCCCAGGGTTCCAGGCTTTCGAGGTAGCCCTGGTAGTCGTTCCGGTCCTTGTTGGTGACCGTGTACTTGTCGTGCTCGTTGTAGAAATCCTCGAGCCCCGGGACTCTGTCCACCCTTGGCACCAGGCCGTCTTCCCGGTTCCTGATCTGCTCGATGTGTTCCGGTTTGGCAGCTTCGTCGAGCGCCTTCTGGGCCGGGAAGTCGATGTCGGGATCGCGGGATGCCACCTGGTATTCACGCACCGCGGCAATATCCACATCGACGTGGTCTGTCGTGTAGAACCAGCCGCGCCAGAACCAGTCGAGATCCACACCCGAGGCATCTTCCATCGTGCGGAAGAGATCCTCCGGCGTTGGACGTTTGAAAGCCCAGCGCCGTGAATACTCTTTAAACGCGTGGTCGAACAGTTCCCGGCCCATCACCGTTTCCCGTAACACCACGAGCGCAGCTGTAGGTTTGGTGTATGCGTTCAGGAAAAACTGCGGGATGGAATCCGACTGGGTCATGATGGGGACCTGGTTCGGCCCACGCATATAACTGCCAATCCGGTCGAGCACCGACCGGTAGTCTGCGTGGTAATCCTCTTCCCACTCGAGTTCTGCGAGATACTCGAGAAAACTATTGATGCCTTCATCCATCCAGGTCCATTCCCGCTCGTCGGAGTTCACGGTCATCGGAAAATAGATGTGACCAATTTCGTGAATGATCACCCCAATGAGGCCGTGTTTGACCCGTCTGGACCAGGTACTGTCAGGCGCATCGTCCACCATCCCCTCACGTTCTTTATCGTCGATGGGATCAGGCCGGTAACCGTTGAAAGTGATCATCGGATACTCCATGCCACCCCGCTCCCAGGTATTGACCGACTGGGCCGTCGGATAGGGATAAGGGAACGAGAAGCGGGAGTACACATCCATGGTATGAACCACCGCTTCAGTCGAGTACTGGCTCCAGATGGGTTCAGCCTCGTTGGGATAAAAGGACATGGCCATCACGGTCTGGTGTTCAGCGTTTTCCTGGTTGTGGCCCATCGCGTCCCAGATGAATTTCCGCGAACTCGCCCAGGCGAAGTCCCGCACGTTTTCCGCCCGGAACTTCCAGGTTTTCTCACCGCTGTCACGTTCTTTCTCATTGTCGAGCGCTTCGTCCGGGGTGACGACAAAGACCGGTTTGTCAGCGGTCCGCGCGTCGTCCAGACGGGACCTCTGTGCCGCTGACAGGACCTCCCGCGGGTTGGTGAGTACCCCCGTCGCGGCAACGATGTGATCGGCCGGCACCGTCAGTTCCACCTCGTAGTCGCCAAACTCGAGCGTAAACTCCCCGCGGCCGAGAAACTGTTTATGCTGCCAGCTGGTGTAATCCGTGTACGCCACCATGCGGGGAAACCACTGCGCGAGGTTGTAGAGATACGTGTTGGTCTCCTCGAACCACTCGTAACCTCCCCGGGAACCAACCGCGTCGTGTTCGAGAATGTAGAACGACCAGTCGATCTGCAGCGTTATGGTCTGTCCCGACTGCAGTGGCCGCGGCAGGTCGATACGCATCATCGTGTCGACCACCGTGTGTGGCAGATCCTGCCCCTCTCCGTCAGTCACCTTGTGAAGGGTGTACCCATGATCAACGTCAGCCAGAGAATAGTGGCGCCGCATCTCATTGAAGCTCAGCTGGTCACTGACGCCGTCTTCCGCGAGGCGCCCCGTCACCGACCGGTTCTCCAGGGAATCCTGCCGGAAACGGTTCTGATCCAGCTGGACCCAGACGAAAGTGAGTGTGTCGGGAGAATTGTTTGTGTAGCGGATGGTCTCTGACGCTTCAACATGACGGGTTTCTTCGTTCAGATGGGCCTTGATCTGATAGTCAGCGTTCTGCTGCCAGTACTCGTGGCCCGGTGCCCCCGAAGCTGTCCTGTATACGTTCGGATCCCGAAGCAGATGTCCAAGTTGCCGGAACTTGTCGACTGCCTTCTCGCCTTCTTTCTCCGCGATCGAGAGTGGTGCAGCAAGAACGAGGAAAAGAACCAGTAGGGTTTTCATGATTCGCCCCGATACACCTGCCGCCCATCGACCCAGGTTTCCAGAACCCCGATCTGACCAAGCTGCATCGGATCAACCTCCCTGGGATCAGCATCAAGAACCACAAAGTCGGCAAATTTCCCCGCTTCCAGGCTGCCCACCTCATGGTCCGAGTGACACTGCCAGGCTGCATCGATGGTCATGGCGCGAAGCGCCGCCTCCACGCTGATGCACTCCTCGGGTGACAGGAGGTCGTCTGATTTCCACATGCTGCGGGTTACAGCGTTTTCGATACACCGGAGTGGATCCATCTCCGTGACCGGATCGTCCGAGTGAATTGTCCAGCGTATCCCTTTCGCCTCACAAGCTCCGGTCCTGTCGAGCTTGGAAGCTTTTTCGAGACCAAAGACGTCTTCGACAAACGCATTTCCCCAATAGTAGACGTGGCCAATCAGGAAACTCGGCGAGATGCCAAGTTTCGCCATCCGTTCGATCTGCTCATCGTGGAGTATGCTGCAGTGCTCGATCCGACAGCGCCGGCTACCCGGGTCGAGACCTTTATCTGCAGCAAGCTCGTACGCGTCAAGTACCCGGTCGATGGCGGCATCGCCATTCGCGTGGACACACACCGCCCAACCTTCACGCAGGCGCTTTTCCACAGCCTCGTTGAGCTCGTCGACTTCGATATAGGCGATACCGGTATCATCCGAGTTCAGGAACGATTCACGCTGCAAGCCCGTATACCCCTGGTTCGACCCATCACTCACTATTTTCCAGCCGGTGTTGCGCACCCACGCGTCACCCTCGCCCCAGCTTGCGTCCAGATCGTCCCAGCGATCCGCCATCGCCTGGGACAGGGAGTAGCGGAAGCGCACACTCATACGGTTACTGTCGCGTATCGTCCGGTAGAGATCGAGTTCACGCGCCCCCTGAAACAGACCCGTCCCCTGATCGCAGAGCATCGTGATACCAAGTCTGTTCGCCTCGCCGAACACATCGAGGCAGGCTTCAGCGATATTGGTGTTGCGTGTGCGCGGGTTATGACGCACGACAAGCGCCATGGCAGGCCCGGCCTTCAGCACGCCGTTGGGTTCGTCGTTTGCGTCACGCCCAAGTTCCGCCCCTGGAGGATCTTCGGTGGCAGCCGTGATGCCCGCAAGGTCGAGAGCAACGCTGTTGCAATACGCAAGGTGCAGCGAGGCGTTGTAGACAAAAACGGGGTGTTCGGTGCTCACACTATCGAGTAAGTCCCGCGTCAGGTATTGCGGCCCTTCCTGTAGAGAGGGGTCGAACTGACGCCCCACCACCCACTCGCCCGCCGGGGTCGCATCGGCAATTGTCTTCAGATGCGCAAGAGCATCATCCGTGGTTTCGAACCGGAACGGACCCACATTCTCGAAACTGGCAAGCATCGCCAACGGCGCCAGATGCATATGCGGATCGATGAAACCGGGCAGCAGGGTTTTACCGCCACAGTCGATCGTCTCCTCGTCATCACCTGCTTCTGGAATTTCGTCAGAGGTTCCAATCCAGGAAATCCGGCCATCACGTATCCGCATGGCGTCCGCTTCCGGCATCGCGGGATCCATGGTCATGATTCGCGCGTTGATAAACAGGGCGCTGGTCTGCTTCTGAGGCACCCCGGGAGCGACGTGTTGTTTACCCAGGTCCGTGCCGGTTGCTTCCAAAGTCAGTTCAAAGACATTGGCACAGCACGGACAAGCAAATGGATCCGCCGCATGCTGGTGTGGGACCACCCACTCAGGCCAATCGCCCTCAATTGTTTCATTGTGGCTTTGTGAGTCATGTTGTGAAAAATCGTCAAACAAGACAGTATCCCCCCAGATTCGAACCCGCAGTTTACCGTTGAGCGATACACACTACGACATAGCAGTCATCGGCGCAGGAGCCGCCGGTCTTGGGATAGCGTTCTATCTCTCGGAACACGCACACGTTGTCGTCCTGGAGCGGGAAGAGCAGCCCGCGTACCACAGCTCCGGGCGTTCCGCCGCGATGTATATCGAGGGCTATGAAAACCCGGAAGTAGCGGAACTCACTTCCGCCGGTCGCGACTTCTTCTACACACCACCTGAGGTCTACACCGACGTCCCGCTCCTGCATCCGCGCGGGGGCATGACCGCGGCCGGGCCCGGGGAGCTCGACGCATTGCAACGCTACCTCGATGCGTGGCAGCCGATGTGCCCTGAACTCAAGCCGATCAGCGCAGATGAATGCCGGGAGCGCGTCCCGATCCTGAAGGCGGACTGGGTGACGGGCGGCGCCTTCGATCCAACGTGGCTCTCCATCGACGTCCATGCGCTTCTCATGTTGTACCAGCGCGGCATCAAAGACCGCGGCGGCGACGTGCTGACAAACAAGGATGTGCAGGCGCTCAAACGTGATGGAAACCGCTGGACAATCACCACCGCTGGCGGGTCATACGAAGCAGATATCGTCGTCAACGCCGCCGGTGCCTGGGCCGGGGTCATCGGGCAGCTGGCGGGCCTCGACGGCATTGAACTCACCCCCATGAGACGCACGGCTGCCATCATTCCGCCACCGGAAAATTCAGAAGACTGGCCCCTGGTCCATACCATCGGTGAAGAGCTCTATTTCAAACCCGAAAGCCCGGGCCTGATGATCTGCCCCCAGGACGAAACGCCCTCAGCACCCATGGATGCGTTTCCCGAAGAAATGGATATAGCGGTCGCCGCTGACCGATTTCTGCAGGTCGCGGATCACCCGGTTGAGCGTATCATGCATCAGTGGGCGGGCTTGAGAACCTTCGCACCCGATCGTCGGCCCGTTGTGGGGTTCGATCCAAGGGCCGATGGATTCTTCTGGCTGGCCGGCCAGGGTGGATTTGGGGTGCAGACCTCACCGGGATTGGGAGAACGGGCCGCTCAGGCCATACTCACAAACAGCGCGGTCGACTCACCGATCGCGGCAGAACGCTTTGTTGGTTAAAGAGGGAGAGCATTTATGAGCGTGATGATCAGAACGGTATTGCTGGCAGTGTCAGCGATGGTCCTCAGCACCGGAGTATCCGCACAGAACCTCACGGATGGTGACGTGCGGGGATTCCTGAATTCGATGAAAGAGCTGGAGGTTTTGTCAAAGAACTATGACGAACCCGTGATAGCCGATGATGTGGTGTCAATGGAAGACGCTGCCACCCGCATGATGGCACCGTTCAGTTCAGGGCTGGAGCAGATGCGCGGCCACGCTGCTTACGGCCAGATGCTGGATATCGTACGCGATAACGGATTCTCCGGTGCGGAACACTGGGCAGGCGTGGGGGACCGTGTCATGCGAGCCGTCCTCGCCCTCACGATGGAAGCCAACATGTCCGGAGCGGACGCAAAGATTGCTTCAGCGCTACGCGAACTCGAGGCCAGCGATCTGCCTGAAGATCAGAAAACGATGATGCGCAATATGATGCAAACGGGTAATCAGATGCTGCAGACGTTCTCGGACGTTCCCGCGGCAGACAAGGCAGCTGTGACCCCATACCTCAGCGAGTTCGAAAACCTGGGTCAAGCAGGCGGTCCCTAACTGAGTCGAGCGCAGCCCTTCTCCGTCTGGTTGAAGCTGCTTCCGTCCGACGCGATCACACTAGGCCACCTGTTCAACGGTCCCAGCCACCCAGAACTCATTGCGACGCTCGCGTATGCGGTCGCCTAAAAACTCCACAAACATCCGGATCCTCGCTGTGCTGCGGAGATCACGATGCAGGAGCAGCCAGAGACTGCGATAGGCAAGCGGTTTCTGAAACGGTGCACGAATGAGACCAGGGTGGCGATCGCCTAAGTTGCACGACAGGTAAGCCATACCCATGCCGGATGCCGCCAGCGTGATCAGGGGCACCAGCTCAGACACGCGATGTTTCAGTGTCGCTCTGGGATAGAAACTCTCTCTGAGCCAGGGTGCGGTCAGCTCACCTTCTGCCTCATGCCAGCCTATGAAATGCAGACCCTCCCCCTGGTTGTCTTTGATCTGCTCCGCGTATTGCCGGGAGCAATAGGCGGCCTGAGACATCTGAATGAGTTTTTTCCCCACCAGGTCTTCACTGACGTTGAAGGCAACACGCAACGACACATCTGCTTCTCTGCGCGTCAGGTCAGCCACGTCATTGGTAAAGTTCAGATTTAGGGAGATATCGGGGTACGCCCGGGTAAATGCGGTCAGGTCATCCATGATCGAAGTCATGGCCAGTCCATGTGGCAGGGTCAGGTATACGGTGCCGCTGGGTTGCGCATCGCGCCCCGCGATAGCGCGAGCGGCCATCAGCATTTCTTCCTCCACACGCATGGCATGCGGCAGCAGGTCTTCCCCCGTTTGAGTTAAAACCAGGCCCTGGTTAGACCGATCGAAGAGTCGGGTCCCAATTCGCTCCTCCAACTGGGAGAGCTTGCGTGTCAGCGTCGTGTGATTGGCCTTGATGCTTTGCGCCCCGCCCCGCAACGTGCCTGTGCGGGCAACCGCCAGGAATACCTTCAGGTCGTCCCAATTGAAGCCGTGACTGACCGAGTCTGCCTGTGCTGACACCTCTGCCCTCTCCTCCTGTGCTCTTTTCTTTTTTCTGGTTCATTTTTGAACCACCGTGTTTGATTTTACCTGTCTATAGCTCATATTTCAACCGTGTTAGCTTCGTAACCCACTTGACCACAGAAGGAAGATTCCGGATGCAACGGTTCAAAAACGTTCTGATCACCGGTGCGAACGCAGGCCTCGGTCGGGAGACCGCCCGTCAGCTCGCAACGCAGCCCCAGGTCGAAACCATCTACCTCGCCTGTCGCAACCTGGAGAAAGCGACCGCCGCGAAGATTGATCTGACCAACCAGACCGGCCGTGACATTTTCGAAATTGTCATCATGGATGTGGCGGACCCTGATTCCGTTCGCAGAGGAGTTCAGGAGATCACCACCCCCCTGGACGCTGTTGTGCTGAATGCCGGAGGTTCCGGGGGTAAATCCCCCAACAATCTGACCAAAGACGGAGTGACCACCATATTTGCCGCAAACGTCCTCGGCCACACCGTACTGGTCGAAGAGCTTCTGGCAAAACAGCTCATCACGTCCACGGTTGTCTATTCGAGCTCCGAAGCCGCCCGCGGCATCCCACGTATGGGGGTTGCCAAACCGGATGTGGAAGACGCATCGGTGGAAGAGTTTACCGCGATTGCGGATGGCTCCAAATTCGGACCCAAAGCCGATCCGCTCGCGATTTACGGAACTATCAAACTGGTAGGCACGCTCTGGATGGCAGCAATGGCACGCAAACATCCACACATTCGCTTCGTCTCCATGAGCCCGGGCGGGACTGCAGGCACCAACGGTATGGACGACTTGCCCTTCCTCAAGAAATTCATGTTCAAGTACATCGGCGGATCGATCATGCCGTTGTTCGGCATGATGCATAGCGTTGAGAAAGGTGCACGGCGCTATCTCGACGCACTAGAGAGTATCAGTTTCGAAAGTGGGCATTTCTACGCCAGTCATGCCGGATCCCCCACCGGACCGGTGGTTGACCAGGTCACTATCGAACCCGGGTTCAGCAGCGTATCGGCTCAGGACAACGCATATCGCGCTGTCCAGCAATTCGCATAAACCATTGAGGAGACTCCTATGGAACTCACCCTTAACATTCTTGTTGGTCTTGCAGCAATCATGCTTACCGGTCTCGGCACAGTTTCGATGTTTGCCCCCCGGCGCATGATCGCAAACTTCGGTCTGGAGCCGGTCGGCGAACTCGGTCTGAGCACCCTTCGTTCTGTGATCGGCGGCTTGTTCATGGCGAGCGTCGCACTCCTTGTCATCAGCCTGACAACAGGCCAGACGTACGGCTATGTCGCTGTTTCGATCGTCATGACCGCCGTCGCACTTGGCAGGATCGTCGGCATTGTGCTGGATGGCTTCGACAAAGCAGTCTTACCACCCCTGGCAGTGGAAGTCGTGGTCATTGCAATACTGATGGCGGCCTACTTCTCCGATCAGTAAGTCACCGTCGTTCCGGTCCCACCGGACGGGTTGCTGATCCAGACCCCACCGCTGCCGTCAGCACCCGTCCAGCCTGAAGCTCCATTACCGTACCACTGGCTCTGACCGCGCCCCTGTTGGGCCGCGTGGATGTAGTTGATGAGTGCAGGGCCACCGACGTAACCGGCATAGCCTTGAGCATCCAGCCAGTACTCTCCTGGATAGATCGCTCCCCCGGCCAACGCCATGAGATAGTTGTGTTCGCTCTGGGTGAGGTTGCGGCCGTTGACGTAAACCCCCGTCTTACCGTTGGACGCATGTGCGGGCAGCGGCGCGAGGTTGATCCCCGGCGTGACAAATCCCTGCGTCGGACCACCCCAGATACCCCATGCACCACACACAGGGTCATACCAGTAGTCCCCCTCATAAACCTGGACGCCGAATTGCGTGAGCTGCGCCACCTGATCGGGAGTCAGCCTCTGGCCGTTTACGGACACGTTTCCCGACCCGGGCTGCGGTTCACCCGGGTCCTGTGGCCATCCTGGAGCGGTTTCGTACTGTGGCGGGGGAGCAGACTGCGCCGAACCTGCAGGCAGCGGGCCATTCTGCAGACGCAGGTACTCGCCATCATCGAACAGCAGCAGTAAGCCGTCTGCCCGCCGCTCAGCTGTAAACGTGTAGCTCTCGCCATCTCCTTCGGACAACTCACCCACCAGCTCGTCCCCACGGACCGCAGCCACCACTTCCCCGGGAAACCCATCGAATGAGAGCGTGCCCCGGTAACGCCCCGGGCTGTCCTCACGCAGGTTGAGTTCCGTGGCGCCTTCTTCATCCAGCGCGTGATACTGACCGGCAAAATCGGCCGCGAAGCTGGCGTCGTAAGCCAACGCAAACAGCACCGCGAAAATGGCAGGGAGGATGAGTTTACGGTGAGTCATGGCCGTCTCCTTCCGGGAAAAAATCGCGGCTTGAAGGCACCTCTACAGAGGTAGCGACCGTTCAACCCGCCGATTCGCGCATATCCGGCAACTGGTAACCTTGTGCATCAAGGTCGGCGCGTACCACTTTCTTGTCCATCTTGCCGGTTGAAGTCAACGGAATGCTCTCGATGTAGAGCACATCGTCCGGGAGCTGCCATTTGGCGAAAGCCGTGGCGCAATGATTGATGACCGCCTCCGCGGTGACTTCCTTGCCGGGTTCCAGCACTACCAGGGCAACAGGACGCTCGTCCCATTTCGGGTGCGGATGCGCCACCACACAGGCCTGTGCGATACCATCCAGCGCCACAATGTGGTTTTCGAGATCAACTGAGGAGATCCACTCACCGCCACTTTTGACGAGGTCTTTGGACCGGTCGCTGATGATGAGATACTCCTCGGGGTCAATTTTGCCAACGTCCCCGGTAATCAGCCAACCTTCATGGAATTTCTCCGGCTGAGGATTGTTGTAGTACTCGGAGCAGATCCAGGGTCCGCGGATGAGGATTTCCCCGACACTCTCACCGTCGTGGGGGACCGGCTCGAAGTTCTCGTCGAAGATATCGAGCTCGAGCCCCGGCATGAGCTGGCCGGCTTTCGCCACGTTTTCGAACTGCTCGTCCTCCGACAGCTCCAGCTGGGATTTCTTCATGACCCGTCGCGACAAGGTCGCGAGCGGCGAGGTTTCCGTCATTCCCCAACCCTGGATCATTTCGACACCCAGCGTGTCCCAGAACCAGCGAATGAGTGACGGCGGCGGTGCGCTGCCGCCACAGGTCAGGCGACTCAAGCTGGAAAGGTCGTACTGATCAGGATTGGCCTCGTAGAGCGCTTTGACCCCCTGCCAGATCGTCGGTACCCCTGCGGAAACCGTAACCTTTTCTGTCACCAGCAGATCAAGGAGTTTTGCAGGGTCCATAAACCGGTGAGGCATCACCTGCTTGCAACCGAGCATCAGGGCCGACCAGGGAAGCCCCCAGCCCATGGCGTGGAACATCGGTACGATGCCAAGCATGGTATCCGTCGCTGACAAACCCATGGCGTCTGTCATGCATTGCGCCATTGTGTGCAGGTACTGCGACCGGTGTTCGTACTCGACCCCTTTCGGGTTACCGGTTGTTCCACTGGTGTAACAGAGCCCCAGCGGCGAGTTCTCATCGATTTCGGGCCAGCCAAAGACACCTGGTTTGCCTGCTATGAAGTCTTCGTAGTCGACCGCATTGGGCAGATCAGTGGACCAACCCTCGAAACCTGCTTCCGTGGCTACCACAACCTGCTCAACGCTCGGCATGCGGTCTTTGAGCACCTCGAGCAGCGGCAGCGTATCTGCGTCTGCGATGATGATCTTGTCTTCGGCGTGCCCGATGATGTACTCGAGATCTTTGTCCGACAGGCGGATGTTCAGGGTATGGAGCACCGCCCCCATGCCCGCACACGCGTGGTATGCCTCCAGATGCCTGGAGCCATTCCACATGAATGTCCCAACCCGGTCACCCACGCCAATCCCTGCATCCTTGAGCGCGTGTGCCAGCTGGTGAGCGCGGGCCCTGGTTTCAAGATAAGACTGTCGGCGTGCGCCGTCTTCCGTGGCTGTGACAATTTCCTCGGTCGGCGCAACTTTCGCGCCACGATCGAGAATACGATGCATCAACAAAGGCGTGTGCTGCATAGCCATTGCAGAATCCTCCCAGTTATTTCGGTCTGTTTTCGGCGCATATTAACACCGCCCGGCGAGTGTCCGCCCCCACAACCCATTCACATTTTCTCAGCCGTTTCGGGCTACCATATTGGGGCATGCCGTACGCCCATGGATTGGCTGCGCATTCTCGAAAACCAGGAGTAACGAGGTGTCTTCAATCCAGCCGCGTGCGCACACGCTCATTGAGTGCCTGAGCCGCCCGGACATACAGCGCATCTACATGCACGACCCGACAGCGGTCGATTTGCCGACGTTCAACAGGCACCACGGCCCAGGACGGTTCACGTTCGCTGACCGGGCGCTGACCATGGCCCAACCCGGCGACATTGTCCTCGTCTCCCGGCCAGTACCCTCATCGTATTTTCAGTATCTGGAAGAAGCGGGGCTTGGCCCCGTCCCTGAGCACGTCCTGGTCGTGAGCGAATCGGAAGGTGTGGGTTTAACGCAGTACCTGAGTTCAAACACAGGCAGACTCGTCGACATCGCAGCGCTGTTTCAGCCTGGCAAACGACCAGTCCTCAGCCCCTACTTCTGCACACCGCAAACTGAGATCATTGCAGACTTCCTATCAGAACTTTCAGCGTGCCCGGTCTCGATCGATTCCGGCTCACCAGAAAGCAGTGAACATGCAAACAACAAAGCGCACATGCGTGAAATTGCGGACCAACTGGGCATACCTCAGCCCCCCGGCGAAGCAGTCGACGTTGTTGGGGGTGACTACGGCCCACTCCACCAGGCAGTCGAGCGACACCTCGAGCTGACTGGCAAAGTGATCGTCAAAGCATCACTGTCAAGCAGCGGATTGGACAACATCATCCTCGATAGTGCCGAGCTCCCAGAGCACTGGCTGCAGCAGAGGGCTCATGTGACATCGTTTGTCGTGGAGAGCCTTCTACCATTCTCCGGGTCACCAAATGTCCAGGTGTGGATCGCAGAAGACGGTTCGTGGTCGATTCACGACACAACCAACCAGTGCCTTGATCAGACGCTGACACACACCGGGAATGAGTTTCCACCTAAACTCCAGTCCGGCAACCTGACGGACACTGTGACTCGTCTGACCGCCGCCCTGGCCGAACAAGGCGTTCGTGGCCCTGTGGGATACGACTTCATCGAACAGGAAGGCGCGCACTGTCCCTATTTCATCGAGGTTAACGCACGCTGCAATGGTTCCCACTATGCCAGTGCAATCCGGGACCGGGTGAACCTGACCAGACAAACTGCAGGATTACCCCCCCTTGGGTGTTACAGGTCCCTCAAGAATATCTCTCGCCAATCCACGGACTTCGACAGTTTCCGCAAGGCGCTCGAACCCCTCCTTTACAAGAAGACGGGAGGGTGCGGCGTTATTCCGTACAACCCGTCCGGCCTTGCCTACGGAATGATCAGCGCGATCTGCATCGGCCCTGACACCGAAAGCGTTTCCCGGATCGAGGCTCGCTTCATGGAGAAAACCGGTGAATTCAACTGACCGGGAGTGGGTCATACGCTGCTGGGAGCCGGACGATGATGCACAACTGCGTACGCTGATGAAAAGACAGCACGACATCGATCCCAAATGGCCTCCCGCCTACGCACACACCCTCGATTTTGCCGAGTGGCTCGCAAAGCCTGCAACGCTGGGTCGCTGGGTTGCCGAGAGAGACGGCGTTCTCGTCGGTCACGCCGGTCTGGGAGTAGTCTCACCTGACCATTCCGGGCACTACAGTTCTTTCCTGGACTGCGCTGAACGCGAAATCGCCGTCATATGCAGGATGGTTGTCGATCCCGATCACAGGTCCGGAGGGCTTGCCGCCGATCTCACCCGCAAGGCTCTGCGCCGCGCAATCGAATCGGGGAAACATCCTGTGGCAGAAGTGCTGACAGGTCGCGGTTCCTGGCTCGATATGATGCTCGCCACTGGTTGGCAGGAAATCGTTCGAACGGATGGTCAACAGGGTACTGAGCCTCTCGTCCTGCTCGCAGCACCGGAGAGGTTCAACAAGCTGGTACGCAACAATGGCTAGTGACCTTTCTCTCGGACAGCGCATGTACACCACGGTCATGTCCCGCCTTGCGGGGCTCGGTATCCGTCTGTTCATCGTCGAACTCGGAGACAACAATCCGCATATCGCCCACCCCAGGCTCCCGGCTGGCTACACGACCGAAACCCCGCCCGTTGAAAAGCTGCGCGCCTGGGCGGGGCTCGAGCACAGCCTCTCGCACCGCTTTCTGGATGAGGCAATCGAGCGTGGAGACCGGTGTGTTGCAAACTTCTACAACGGAGAGCTGGTGGGGTACGGGTTTGTGACCCGTTCGAGGGCACCGGTGACCGATCAACTGGAAGTGCTCATCGATGACCATCTGCGCTATCGCTACAAGGGCTGGACCCATCCAGCACACCGGCGCAAACACCTGAGTCACGCGAGAGGGCGAATCAACAGCACGTTGTTCCCCATGTCAGACGGTCACCGTATGGTGTCTTACGTCGACTCCCATAATTTCGCATCCCGTCTGAAACACCCCGACGTCCACCCGGTGCGCCTGGGCTACGCCGGGTACGTCACCTTTTTTGGGGAGCAGTATCCCTTTACAGGCCGCATTCCCCGGCGTTTCGGGTTCGAGCTCAGGCGTATTTCCCGGGCGAAGCCGTGACACTCGTCTGCCTGGCTGGCGACGTCATGATTGGTCGCCGGGTCGATGAGTTTCTGACGGGTGAGAGCGACAAAAGTGTCATCTGGGGAGAAGCCCTCACCTCGCTCAGAACACTCAAACCGTCTGTCACAATTGCCAACCTCGAGACCGCTTTAACAACATCGCCTGATCGCTGGCCAGACAAACGTTTCCTTTTTACCGCACACCCGGACAACGCCGAGGCGTTAACATGCGCCGGCGTGCAGATGTGTTCGCTCGCCAACAACCACTCGCTCGACGCGATGCATTCAGGTCTGATGGATACAGCCAATCAACTGGATACGATGGGCATCAGCCACGCCGGTGCCGGACCCGACATTACCGCGGCCAGTAAACCAGCAAGCACAGTACTTCCCAATGGCAGGCGACTCTGGTTTTTCTCCTGGGCGCACCCCTCCAGCTTCACACCCAGGGCCTGGGCAGCCACGCAGAACGCTCCCGGCATCAACCTGCTGCCTGCCTACACCTGGAATGCTCTCAAGCAGGTTCGCCAGCACGTCCATGCAATCAAAGAGAATGGCGACATTGTGGTTGCTTCGCTTCACTGGGGATCTAACTGGAGCTACCGGGTATCCATCCGCCGGCGTTGGTTCGCTCGGCGCCTGATTGACTATGCGGGCATCGATGTCATCCATGGTCATTCTTCACACCACCCAATGGCTATCGAGGTCTACCGCAACCGGCCGATTATTTACGGGTGTGGAGATCTCGTGAACGACTACGACCACTCGCGCCGACCAGAATACCGGTCCGATCTGGTTTTGCTCTATTTCCTGGACCTGGATCATGACGGGACTCTTGCCCGTCTCGATGTTGCGCCTTTCCGGATCGAGGAGATGCGCCTTGTGCGCGCATGTGACGCTGATACCAACTGGCTGTGTGCAACCATAAACGCCGGGGGGCATGCTGAATTCGAGGAGCCTGTCGGACGGTTTGCGAGGCTCGCACGGTCTACATTCAACACCCGCTGGATCGCGGATGGGGGAATGATCTCAATCAGGCGGGACTAAAACTCGGCGCCCAGCTTGACCTGAAAAATCACGTCAGAGGCCGATTCGCTCTCGAGATCCTCAATCAGACCGAGGTCCAGCCAGAACCGTTCCGACATCTGCACGCGACCGCCGAGCGTGCCGAGAACGCCCCCTTCTGCCAACAGGGGATTGCCGGTATCCAGAATGTCTGTGTGCGCATCCATCTGGGCAATAAAGGCGAGGCGTTGGGTGAGCGGGAGTTGCAGCCCCAGGTGGCCAAAGCCAACCCAAGACTCCTGGCGGTGAGGGATGAGATCACCCTCCCCGAGATGGGTCAGACCGCCCCCAAGCGTGAGGTGGAACCCGTAGTCCCACATCACAACAGCACGCTGATATTCCGCCCAGAGCGATACATCCGTCCCACCCGAACCGCTGAGGTCATCAACCTCACCAGTCGGGAACTTGATCTGACCACGCAGCGCCAGGGCAGAAGTGGGCGATTCAAGGAGCTGCATGCCACCAAACGCCGTGACGTCTCCAAGAGATCGCCTGCTGTCCTGAAAATCCGCATAGACAATACCATCCGAAGAGATGTGATAGTCCAGCCGCCCCCGCGGGGCCAGAGAACGATTGCCGTCAGGCAACCCGAAGAGTTCATGAAATTCATCGACCAGGCCGTCGAGATTGCCCCCGTTGTGTGACATATACGGGACCTCGACACCCCACTCGAACCGGTCTCCAAGATTGTTCCGCAGCCGGTATGTCGATACGTAGCTCTCGCCGTCGAAAAAACCGAACGTGCCGGCCCGGTCTTCACTCTGGAAATTATTCCCGACTTCGATGTTGAAACTGTTCTGTAAGCCGATGGTCACGCGGCCACCCAGCATGCGCGGTATGCCATAAAGCTGCACCACAGGGCTCATGTTACGGACTTCAAGCGGGGCGACACGGGTACCGGCAACCTCTTCCGCAAACGCTGGCCACACGAGCAGGCAGCTCGTCAGAATGATCGTTCGGAATATCATTCAGGTGTTATAGCAATCCTGACTGCCGGATTTATGACGTCCGGCCACAGAATGGCCCTTCCTACCGTGCCTGTTTCACATTTTTTGCCGGGTAAGCTAACTTGACCGTTCATACAGGCGGAGGGGACATGACGGATCAAAATGACTGGCTGAGCAGCGTCCGTGAAGAGATCATCGATCCGGATCGGGAGATTATCGACCCCCATCATCACTTGTGGCACCGGACCGGCTGGAACTACGAACTTGATGAGCTCTGGTCGGACACGGGGGACGGCCACAACGTCATCCAGACAGTGTTCCTCGAATGCGGCTCAGAATACGACACCGAAGCCACCGAACATCTCCAGCCGGTGGGTGAAACCCGCTACGTGGCAGGTATCGCTGAAGCATCCAGGGCGGACGACAGCCAGGCGACCATCGCCGGGATTGTGAGCCGCGCCGATCTGACCCATCCCGGCCTCGATGAAGTGCTGGATGCACATGAAGCCGCGGGTCAGGGTCTGTTTCGCGGCATTCGCCACTCCGGCGCGAGCGACCCTCACCCGGAGGCGTTGACCATACCGGGACGCGCACAACCCGGTCTCTACAATGAGGACGCTTTCAGGCAGGGAGTCGCGCGTCTTGGCGAACGGGGTTATACCTACGACACGTGGCACTACCACCACCAGAACGAGGACTTCTGCTCGCTCGCCAGGGCGGTCCCCGACACGACAATGATCCTGGACCACTTCGGGACACCCCTCGGCGTCGGTCGTTTCCAGGGTAAACGCGAGGAGATCTACACCCAGTGGTGTAAAGACATTGAAGCGATTGCAGGTTGCCAGAACGTGGTTGCAAAGCTCGGTGGTCTTGCCATGCCGGACAACGGTTTCGGCTGGCACGAGCAGTCCCAGCCCCCTTCATCGGATGAATTTGTCGAGCAGCAGGCCCGCTACTACCATCACACCATCGAGTGTTTTGGACCCGACCGGTGCATGTTCGAAAGCAACTTTCCGGTCGACCGCATGTCGCTCAGCTACCACGTGCTGTACAACGGCCTGAAGAAGATCGCTGCTCGTTACACCGATTCAGAACAGGCGGCGATGTTCGCCGGTACAGCCCGCAGGGTCTACAGGCTATGAAAACTCTCACGCACCTCGTGTGCTGGCTGGTCCTCGCAACCACGCACGCGCATGGCACCGTTTCCAGTTCCGAACTCAAGAACACACTGGAGGTCCTGCGAGGTGAGCTCAATCTGCCAAGCCTGAGAGCCGCGATTCTCGATGAAGACGGCCTGGTTGCTGCCGCAACGGGCCTTGCGGATGTCGACAACGGGGTGCCGATGACCAACGACGTCAGCATGCCCGGTGGCAGTACAGGCAAGTCATTCGTAGCCGCCACGGCCATGCTGCTGGTTGAAGACGGCGTGCTTGCCCTCAGCGACCCGGTGTCCAGATACCTGGCCGGAGAAGCCTGGCTCGATGACCTGCCGGGCGCCCCAGGTCTGACGGTCAGTCAGCTTCTGAGTCATTCGACCGGCATGATCGATCACGTCAACGACATGGACTTTGTTCTGTCCGCTGCATGGCGCCGTCTGCGGGGTCGGGAACTGTTGTACACCCCCCAGGAGCTCATCAGCATGGTGACTGACGATGGCCTGCAATTCACTCCCGGTGAAGGATACAACTACACCGATACGGGCTACCTTGTGCTCGGACTTGTCATCGAAGCCGCCAGCGATACCAGTTACTACGAGTTACTGACCAGGCGCATCCTCGAACCCAACGGTCTCGGCGCCCGGCCCGCTATCGCACCCGACATGCCCAACGTTGCCCAGGGTTATGTCGCTGGCAATCTGCTCATGACTGCAGCCGGAATGAGTGGTGCCACCATCGAGGACGGGATCATGAAGCTGCACCCTCTCACGGAATGGACCGGCGGCGGGCTCATGACAACCCCAACGGTTCTTGCCCAGTTCTATCACCAGCTTGCGAATGGTCAGATTGTCGAACCGGAGACATTCCAGCAGATGATCGAAGCGGGCTACAAAGACCCCGAGCAGACCGGCCACTACGGTTACGGGCTTTACATCAACGATCGCGTGATCGGCCATGGCGGCTGGTTCCCGGGCTACCGCACCGGAGCGCGACACTTCATGGATGACAACCTGACCATCGCTTTTCAGACCAATACGGATGAAGAGTTCGACCAGGGATTGATCATGCGAAGGCTGTACGAACTCGTAACTGAGAAGAATCGCGGCTGAAGGGTCGACGCATGCGTCGAGCGGGCGAGCAGTAATTGGCGTGCAAGCCAATTGCGGTGATGCGAGCCCTGTGAATTAAACAGCCGGGAGACAATCGGCAGGGATGCCGTGAAGGTAATCCAGGCTTCAGCCGCGATTATCCACTCGCGGGATTTAATGCTTCCCTGATACTCCGACGTCGTGGTGGCTCTTCCTCGACCGCCTCCACCTCGTGGGTTCCCGCCAGCCACAGATAAACACTCGGCAGGATGAAGAGCGTAAACATCGTGCCGATCAGCATCCCCGCTACAAGAATGATGCCGATGCTGTTGCGCGCTTCCGCGCCCGGTCCCGATACCAGCACCAGCGGGAAATGACCCATCACGGTGGCGCCGGTGGTCATCAATACCGGGCGTAACCGGGTTGCTGCCGATTCTTTGATGGCATCGACCTTGGATAAACCCTTGCGCTGCATTTGCCGCGCAAATTCGACGATGAGGATGGCGTTTTTGGCAATGAGCCCCACCAGCGTGATGAACCCAACCTGAGAGTAGATGTTGATCGTGGTCCAGCCAAAGTAGGAGAAGACCAGCGCTCCGGATATCGCCAATGGAGCGGATCCAATCAATACCACCAGCGGATCCCTGAAGCTGTTGAACTGAACAGCGAGCGCCAGGAATACAAAGATCAGCGAGATGCCGAGCACACCGACCAGCGTATTGCCTTCCTGGCGAAGTTGTCTCGACTCACCGGCATAGTCAATGGTGTACCCCTGGGGCAGGACCTCTGCCGCGGCCGCTTCGAGCGCTGAGAGCGCCTGTTCCTTGGTGGTGCCGGGCAAAACGCCACCTGTGATGCGGAAAGAGTTGTTCTGCTGGAATTTCCCGAGGGATCGGGGCGCTACTGTCTCAGTCATATTTGCAACTGTATTGAGCGGTATCAGGTCACCTGAAGGCGTGCGTATCTTCAGGTCCAGCAGTGCAGTTGGATTTACCCGGTCGTAGTCTTCGACCATCGGGATAACGCGATATGCTTTACCCTGAAAATCGAACCGGTTCGTGTAGTTGCTTGAAAGAAAAACGGACAACTGACGACTGACCTCAGCCACATCCATCCCGAGATCGGCTATGCGTTCCCGATCCAGCTCGAACCGGGCCTGGGGCAGGTCGATCCTGAGATCCGTGTCGGCAAACATGAATGTTCCGCTGCGCTGAGCCGCGTTCACGAGTTCGAGCGCGTAGGGCAACATTTCCCCGGGTGAGTCCGCTGACATCACCACGAGCTCGATGTCCATCCGCCCGGCGGTGGGAAGCGCGGAGCGCAAAGTCGGGAACGCACGCACACCCTCTATCTGCCCCAGGTTGCGGAATGCCATGGGCATCATCTCGTGAACCGACAGCTCCCGGTCGTCGTAGTCGACGAAATTCATCCCGCCGAAGGCGCCGTTTACCTGGACGGACTGCCACATGCCATCCGCGCCGGGTAGCGCCAGCATCGCGTCAACGACGTCGTACATGTAGCGCTCTGTGTAATCGAGGGACGCCTCGGGGGGTGCCGTCACCGCAACCCCGATCATGCCCTGATCCTCCCGGGGCGCCAGTTCCTTTTGTGAGAAGAGGTAAAACGGCCCGCTCAGGAGCGCTATGAACAAGGCCACAAACAGTACCTGACCGTTGTTCGTTAAAAGCACATCGAGCAACCGGCGGTAAATGTTCTGCGTCGCCAGAAAGATACCGTTTACAAACCTCGTGAAACGCGGTTCATGACCGCCTTCAGGATTCACGAACCCACTCATAACGGGCGACAGGGTTAGTGCCACAAAACCCGAGATGAGCACCGCCACAGCGAGCGTGAACGCAAACTCCTTGAAGAGCACACCGGTAAGTCCCGACAGGAATCCGATCGGTGCGTACACCGCGGCCAGTGTCAGTGTCATCGCGATTATCGGCGCAAAGAGCTGCCGTGAACTGGCAAGCGCGGCTTCGTACCGGCTCATGCCTTCACGCATATACCGCGCCACGTTTTCCACCACCACAATCGCATCGTCCACCACGAGACCCACCGACAACACGATCGCAAGAACAGTCAGGAGGTTCAGCGAAAACCCCATCAACGCCATGGCAGCCGTTGCACCGAGCAGCGAGATCGGGATTGTGATGAGCGGGACCATCGCTGTGCGCATCGACCCCATGAGCATGATGACAACAATGCCAACGAGGAGAATCGTTTCGATCAGCGTTGTGAATATCTCCCGCAACGCGTTACGCATGTAGAGCGTTATGTCATAGCCGATCTCAACCATCATCCCGTCAGGCAGCTGCTCGTTGATGCGTTCGAGCTCCACATACATCGCATCGGCGATTTCGATCTCATTGGCACCAGGAAGTGGCCAGACGGAGATGAACACGGAGGGCGTCTGGGTATACCGGGCAGTTTCGCTCATCTCCACACCCGACAATTCCACCCGGGCAACGTCACGCAAACGGATGAGTGCCCCTTCACTCTCCCGGATGACTATCTCCTCGAACTGGGACGCCTCGCGGAGATTCGAGTCAACCAGGAGGTCGATGCGCCTCACCGTGTTTTCGCTGGCACCAATTGTGGCAATGATGTTGTTGCGCGAGAGCGCCTGATTGACGTCCTGGGCGCTGACGTTGAATACATCCATGCGGTCCGGGTCGAGCCAGATACGCATCGCGGGCTCACGTCCCCCACCGAGTTTCACTTCCTGCACACCAGGGATACTCGCCAGACGCGGGTTTACCCTGCGTACGAGGTAATCCGATACCAGCGAACGATTCATGTCCGGCGTCAACGGCACGTTCAGATACCAGCCTGCATTGGGACGGTCAGCACGAACGACCGTAATGGCCGGATCTTCAGCACCCGCAGGTAGCTCGAATTTGATCTGACTCAGGCGGGTATTGAGTTCTGCCAGCGCGTCAGTTGAATCCTCATTCAGCCTGAGCCATGCCGTCACCGTGCTCATCCCCGCGCGGGTCTGACTGTCGACATAATCGATACCCGGTATCGACGCTGCAGCGCGTTCAATGGGTTCTGTAACAAATCCCTGAACGGTTTCGGCCGACGCTCCAATATACGGTGTACGGATCTGCAGCGACGAGCTTTCGATTTTCGGGTACTGCAGAACCGGCAGTTCCATCGCCGCCCGGATACCCACAAGTACGAGAAGCAGAGAAATGACAATGGCGACAACGGGCCGCTCGACGAAAATGTCCGTGACACGCGCCTGCCGCGCAGTCTCCGGCAACAGCGATTGTCGGTCGTCAGCCATCAGTGACCCACAATCCGGTTGTTGGCATCTTCATTGGGTTCCGAAGGTACAACCAGCGTGCCGTCAGCGAGCTTGAATGCACCTATACCGGCAATGGCTTCGCCAGGTTCCAGGCCTCGGGTCACAATCACCCAGTCACCACTCTGGTCGTCATCACCGATGGTGCCAATTTCCACCTGGCGTTTGCGGGCACGGGTTCTTGTGACCCCGTTTTCATCCACGTCCTGCAAGACGTAAACCGCAGCTCCAAATGCATCGCGCCTGACCGCCGTGGGCGGAACCACCACCGCCATCGAAGTTTCCCCCAATGGGACGCTAACCCGCACCAGCATGCCGGGGAGCAACTCCGGAGCGGTCAGTTCTGCGCGCAGCGTGAGGTTACGCGACCGGACGTTTACCGCGGCGTCCCTGGCGATCACTGTCGCCGCTCGCAGTCCTCCGCCCTCCGACACGGCAATCATGACCTCGCTGCCGAGTGGAAGGCTGCTGTGTTCCTGCGGAAGGGAAAAATCAATCCAGGCATTGTCGGACAACCCGATGAGATCGGTGATCTGGGTCCCCGCATCCAGGTATTGGCCAACCTGGAGTTCGTGCAGGCTCGTCAGCGCGGTGAAGGGTGCGACGAGGGTCTTCTTGTCTATCAGCGCTTCCAATGCCCGAACGCGTGCCCCTGCTGCATCGAACTGGGCTCGCGCCTGGTCCCGTGCTTCTACAGATCCCGCACCCGACCTCACCAGACGTTGTGCCCTGTCGAGCGCAAGGCGTGCAATCTGCCTGTCCGCTGTTGCTTCAGCCAGCTGCGCCCGTTCCTGGGATATGTCGAGCTGCAGGAGAACCTGCCCTTCCTCGACGCGCGCGCCCGGGGCAAAACCCACTTCCACAATACGACCCTTCAGTTCGTTCTGGAGCGTCGCGGACCGCTGGGCAACGATCTCTCCGGTGACAGAAAGACTGGGCGTGCGGGTGATTTCCTGGACGGTATAGATTTCGACAGCTTCAGCGGGTTCCGGAAAAGCCTGTCCCCGGGCTATGGCAGCCTGTATCTCACTATATTTGTAGAAGCCGAGGCCGCCTGCCACTGCAACGCAGACCAGAACGACCAGCAGCCAGCTGAACCATCGCACGATCGCCCAACCATCGTCTCCCGGCAGGCCAGTTTATCACTTTTAACTCAGGCATTTTGTTAGGATGGATCGTTTCAGGAGAGGTAAACACTATCGGCAGTCCACCCCGGAGCGGTTTTTTCTACGGATGGGTCATTGTGGCCATCTGCATGTTGCTGGGGTTTCTTGGAACCGGTTTTTACTCCTACTCCAGGGGAGTATTTCTTCCCGCTCTCGCGGAAACCCTCGCTGACGGCAGCCGCATGGCCATCTCCATCGGGTTTTCGGTCGCCGCCATCGTGGCAGCCATCATTTCTCCACCGCTGGGCAGATTTCTCGACAACCACTCACCGAAACTCGTGATCCTGATTGGCATATTTGTCGTCACCGCGTCTTACCTCGCCCTCGGCAGCGTACAGACACTCTGGCAGTTCTACCTGATTGTGGGTGTCGGCTTCGGCGTGGGTATGACCTGCATGGGTGGGATGGCCTGGCACCGGTCCGTCATCTTCTGGTTCGACCACTGGCGAGGCCGGGCGATTGCCTTTGCTGTGATGGGCGCTTCGCTGTCCGGCATTATGATGCCCCCGCTCGTGACCTGGATAGTGGATACCTACGGCTGGCGGACGGGTTATTACACGTTTGCCATCTCCACGGCTGTGAGCCTCCTGCCCGTCGTCTGGTTCCTCATGAAAGACCGGCCGGAAGACATCGGCGAGGTCAGGGACGGGCACAAGTACGTCGAGAGCCATCAGGCTGAGCAGGTCGAAATCAAGGATGACAGCCGGGAGTGGAGCTGGCAGGGACTCCTGAGGAGTCCGGCTTTCTGGAGCATCGGTGTAATTTTCGGCTCCATGGTCTGTGTTTTCGCCGCTGTGATGCTGCATCTTTTCGGACACCTCCTTGACCTCGGTTTCAGCACCCAGCAGGCAGCGCTCGTGCTGAGTGTCACCGCCTTCTTTGCGGCGTTCGGTAAGCCGGTGGTCGGCTGGCTGTCCGACTTCTGGGGTGCGCGGGTCAGTATCTGGCTCGCACTCAGCTGCCAGGGTGCGGCGTTGCTGGCCTTCACCCAGGCTGATACCTACGCACTGGCGCTGGCCGCAGGTGGTCTCTATGGCTTTGGCTATTCCGGCATGTCGCCGTTACGTACATTTGCCGTCTCTACCTCCATCGGCAGCCGCTCGTTTGCGCTTGCAACCGGGGTGCTGCGGTGGGTGGAGCTGCCGTTTGTGCTGGTGGCATCACCGCTGGCAGGCTTCATTTATGACGCCACTGGAACCTACAACGGTGCTTTTGTGGTGCTCGCAGGGCTGATGGCGTTTGCGTGTATCGGACCGCTTTTCATCAAGGTGGGTGGGGCGCGTGAACGCAGAATGGTTGCTGCCACACAAGAGTCTTGAATCGCGGCTGAAG
>JANQFF010000239.1 GCA_028277965.1 Pseudomonadales bacterium | reverse complement strand
ATCAGGAGTGGTCTCAGGAATTCAACCTGACCGGTTCCACCGGCGATCTCGACTGGATTGTCGGAGCGTACTATTACGATTCAGACATAGACGAAGCGTTCGAGTTTACGTTGCCCGCACTGCAGGCGACGTATGAGGCCATTTTTGGCTTGCTCGGAGGCGGTGGTCCACTGCCACCCGGATCGCTGGCGTTTTTTGGCACCCGGCTTGATGGTAGTTCGACTGGGGTGCCGTTTCTCGATTTCCAGGTCATCCAGGAGCTGACGTCGGTTGCTGTGTTCGCGCAGGGTACGTACAACTTCAGCGATACGGTTCGCGGTACTGTTGGTGTGCGCTGGACGGAAGATGAAAAGGATGTCGAGCAGACCGTTGTGAACAACCTTGGTGGCGATTTTTGCCGGGACCTTGCCCAGGACGATGACTGGAATGAAACGACGTGGAAAGCGGGTATCGACATTGATCTGACCGACAACACATTGTTCTACGGCTCTCTATCCACAGGCTTCAAAGCCGGTGGGTTCAACGGTGGCCAGTGCGCCAATCCGTATGAGCCAGAAACACTCACAGCGTACGAGATCGGAACCAAGTCGCGTTTGCTGGATAACACCCTGCAGCTGAATTTCTCAGCATTCCTTTACGATTACGAGGACCTGCAGGCGCGGCTCTTTATCAACAACGCGTCTATTGTGCAGAACGCCGCTGACGCCGAAACGTATGGCTTTGAAGCGGAATGGCTGTGGCTCGCAACGGAGAATTTCCGATTTAACGGCTCAATTTCGTACCTCAGCGCGGAATTCGAAGACTTCATCTCGACAGATCCTTTGAATCCTCAGCTGGGCGACCTCGACTTGTCGGGTAACGACATGTTGCGGTCACCTGAGCTGAAAGCGGCGCTTGCGGCAGAGTACGATATCCATCTTGGTGACGGGGGAATTCTGACCCTGAGAGGTGAATACGCTTACACGGATGAGATGTATCACACGGTGTTCAACAACGATTTTGCGCTCCAGGACGACTACTCGCTCACCAACGCCAGGATCATCTGGACGCCGGGAAGCGCGGAAATGGAAGGCATACGCGTGATCGCCTTTATCGAGAATATCAGCGATGAAGAATACATCATGATCCACGCACCCAACGCGACGACGGGGGGCACGCTGTCTCAGTTTGGTCCGCCCAGAACGTGGGGTATTCAGGTCAGATACAGCCACTGAGCTAACTCGGGTCGATCATCGCTTGATGTGATGGTCGGCCCCTTTGCGACTCGAGGAGTTCCGCGTGGTACCCACGGGTCACCCATGCTCGCGCGAGGCGGAACCAGTTTGCCGGCTTCCGGCTCCAGTCGGACATCTCGGCAAAGCCGTTGTAACCCGTCCAGAGATCCCGAAAGAGGGCAGGTTCGCTGATGATTGCCGAGTTGACGAACGCCTGAAACGCTTGAGTGAATCTCTCGGCAATACCGGCCTTGTGATAGCCCATTGCTGCTGAAAAGGCTTTCTCGGTTGACTGATCGATGCTGCGCATCGTGAGCCAGTCACGGTGGAACATCTCTTTCAGATTCGATTCATACCGGCGTATGCGCTCCGCAGGGTCGAGATCGGTAGCTAATATGTCCGCAAGCTCGTGTGCAGCGAGCGCGGACCAGGTACAGCCGCGGCCATACTTGGGGTTGCTGCGCAGACACGCATCCCCGAGAAAGAAGAAATTGAGCACGCCGGGCTTGCCGTCGTTGACGGTGTTCCGCCAGAAGCTGTCCATTTGACCGAAGCCGTGGATTTTGCTGACAGGATGGGCGCGTTCCGGGTCGACCCAGGGCGCAGTCTGGCTTACCTGGCTGCATGCCCATTGAAATTGGTCAGGGTCCCGAAGAGCTTTTGTCAGTGCGGTGTCTTCCCGGTAGACCTGAAAAGTCACCGTGAAGTGGCCGTTGTCAGCCGGTAGAGCGCCGACAGTGAACTCGGGAAACTGGGCGCCGGGCAGACCAAATGCCGAAGGAAATTCGCAGCCGTCATTCAATTTGTAATGCCGGGTGAGGTAAATGATGCCTGAATCGCGCTGGTCGTCCTGCAGGGTGACGCCGTGCGCGATCAAAGCCTTGCTCAATTTACTGAATCGTCCGCTGCTGTCGATAACTGCATCTGCGTTGAAGATGCCGTCCCCCAGTTGGATGCCGATAACCGTCGGGACTTCGGTGTTTTCGGCAAAACAGAGCCCGTCTACTTTTGCCGAGTTCCTGATGGTTACGCCTGGCAATGTGGTGACTAAGTTGCGAACGGTCATCTCGAAGGTGGTGCGTCGGGTGTTCAGGGTTCGCAGGTTGCTGTCTGTCGTCGATGGTGAGACCCGGTGGGTCAATTCAGGATGCACGTAGTCGTACAGATTGTTCTCGCCAACACCGGATGCCAGGAGAGCGTCAACCAGGCCCGGGTAGTCTTCTTCGAGCAACGTGCGCATGCGGCCCATGAAGAAGTGTGGGTGCAGCGATTGGGGAACGCCCCGTCGCAGCCAGTCCATCGAATCGGCGGGATCGATGTCGGCAGGCGGTGCTTCATCGCGTTCGAAAATGGTGACTGCGATGTTTCTCCGGCTGAGCGCCAGGGCGCTCATAAGCCCACCGATCCCGGCGCCGATGACGGCCACGTGTCTGACTTGATTCATCATGACAGCATTATACGTATCAAAAACGAAAAATATCAACGCATTAACAATTTTGGTTGCGAATATCCTCTACAAAGTGCAGTATTTGTCCAATTCTGAGAGGTGCTGACATGTACGACCTGGTGATTCGAGGCGGAAGTGTTGTCGATGGAAAGGGTGGGACGCCGTTTGAAGCTGACATCGGCGTTAACGGTGGATTGATTTCGGACGTTGCCCCTTCCATCGAAGGTGACGCCAGACGGGTGATCGACGCGGAGGGCGCCATCGTTACACCTGGTTTTGTCGACATCCATACTCACTACGACGGGCAGGTGACCTGGGACGAAGTCCTGGAGCCATCGGCGAGCCATGGAACAACCACGGTGATCACCGGAAACTGTGGTGTTGGATTTGCTCCCGTACGTCCGGGTGAGCGGACTCAACTCATCGAACTCATGGAAGGTGTGGAAGACATTCCGGGCACGGCACTCTATGACGGCATGGAGTGGAACTGGGAGTCCTTCCCGGACTATCTGGATGTTCTGGACGGCAAACGCTGGTCGATGGATGTAGGTACCCAGATTGCCCATGGAGCAGTGCGTGCGTATGTGATGGGTGATCGCGGCATTCGCAACGAAGGGGCTACTGCACAGGATATCGATCACATGAGCCGGTTGACGGCAGAAGCCATGGCAGCAGGTGCGCTTGGGTTTTCGACTTCACGCATCCTGGGGCACCAGTCGATACATGGTGACCCTGTCCCGGGTACGTTTGCCAATGAAGATGAGGTGTTCGCGATTGGTCGCGCCATGCAGAGTTCAGGCGCCGTCTTTGAGCTTGTTCCAGGTGGATCCGTCGGCCAGGGTGGCATAGCGCTCGGTAACAACGAAGCCCATCTCGAAGATGAGCTCAATTGGATGCGACGGCTATCCATCGAGACGGGCTTGCCAATCACTTTTTTGATCGTTGAGTTTCTGGAAGATCCCGAGGCCTGGAAAGGGGTCATGGAATTTGTTGCTGAGGCCAATGCGGCTGGTGCGCGGCTCTTCCCCCAGACAGCCTCACGACCCGCGGGTGTACTCCTGTCCTGGCAGTCGAATCACCGGTTTCAGCGACGCCCCACCTATCTCAAGATTGCGGATCTGCCGTTGGAGGAGCGATTACGCGAACTCGGCAAGCCGGAGGTGAGGGCAGCGATACTCAGCGAAGAGGATGCGCCTCCGCTGTCGGAATCCATCAACGATGCGATGCATATCATTGTCGGTCAGAACATTGAAAACGTCTTTCCGCTGGGTAATCCCGTGAACTACGAACCACCCGCTGAAGATTCGATCGCGGCAGAAGCTCGCAGAGCCGGTGTCGATGTCGAAGCTCACATGTACGACAGCATGATGGCTGAGGACGGACACGCGATACTGATGATGCCCGGACTCAACTTTGCGAGGGGCGATTGCGGGGCAATTTACGACATGATGTCCAATGAACACTCAGTGGTTGGCCTGGCTGACGGTGGTGCGCACTGCGGCCTTATCTGTGACGCATCCAGTACTACGCACCTGCTCACTTACTGGGCACGGGACAGGAAGGGACCGCGTCTTCCACTTGAATATGTCGTGCATAAGCAGTGTGCAGGAACGGCGGCACTTTACGGCTTGAACGATCGCGGCGTTCTCGAGATTGGTAAGCGGGCTGATATCAATGTGATCGACTACGAGGGTCTGCAGCTCGGGCTGCCGTACTCAACCAATGATTTACCCTCGGGCGGGCAACGCTTCCTGCAACCGGCAAAGGGTTACCGGGCGACTATCGTCAACGGTATGGTGGTGCGCGAAAACGATGAGGATACCGGGGCGCGTCCCGGAAGACTGATACGAGGCAGGAGGTAAAAAGCGATGAGTTCAATCGAAGAGCAGAACATGGAGCGGGTCCGTCACTGGGCATGGACCTGGAATAACGATGTCATGCGCATGGTCGATGAGTGTTATGCGGAAGACTGTGAGGTGACGGACATGTTTCGTGATCGCACGATGCATGGCCGCGAAGAACTGCGCCTCATCGAAGAGCAGATGATGGACCTGGATGCGTCACGGCGCATGGAGATCAAACGTATGGTTGCCAGTGGAGATACCGTTGCCGTTGAGGTCGAAGCCTCCTTTGGCGACAGTAGCATGGTTGTGAAAAACTGCGTCATCCTCACCTTCAACGAAGAAGGGTTTATCACGACAGATCACAGTTACGGAAACGATCCGGCGGGGCTTGCGGAGAAAGACCCCCGAACATAGAGGCATATCGAGAGAGAAAGGGAGGCAACAATGGCTGAACTCGAGTTAGATTTTGATCCGGACGCGCTGCGGAACAAGTACCGTGAAGAACGAGACAAACGCATCCGGTCGGACGGCAACGAACAGTACCAGGAAGTCAGCGGTTCGCTTCAGCACTACGTCTTCGATCCGTACGTCGAACCGGGATTTACCCGCGAACCGCGGACAGATGCTATCGATGTCATGGTCATAGGTGGCGGGTTTGGCGGTTTGTACGCGGCAGCCCGATTGCAACAGGCGGGGATCACAGACTTTCTCATGATTGAGAAGGGTGGCGATTTTGGCGGCACCTGGTACTGGAACCGTTATCCCGGTGCTCAATGTGATATCGAGTCCTATATTTACCTGCCGCTTCTCGAAGACACGGGTTACATGCCGAGGGAGAAATACTCTTTCCAGCCGGAGATCTATGAACATGCTCAGCGGATCGGAAACCACTTCGGACTCTACGAAAAAGCGCTCTTCCAGACCCAGGTGAAAGAAATCCGGTGGGATGAAGACGATGATCGCTGGACCATCACAACCGACCGGGACGATGCGATCAGGGCACGATACGTTGTGATGTCGAACGGGCCTCTGAACAGGCCGAAGCTACCTGCGGTGGAAGGCATTGAGCAGTTCAAAGGCCACACGTTCCATACAAGTCGCTGGGACTATGCGTACACGGGAGGCGACACAACCGGGAATCTGACTGGTCTTGCGGATAAGCGGGTCGGGGTCATCGGGACGGGCGCCACGGCGATCCAGTCGGTCCCCCACCTTGGCGAGGCGGCGAAAGAACTCTACGTTTTTCAGCGTACCCCATCGTCGGTAGACGTGCGTGGCAACAAACCCACCGAAGAGTCCTGGGTAAGCGGTCTGCAGCCGGGCTGGCAGGACGAACGCCGCGATAACTTTGCGGCGGTCGTGTCCGGTGTGCCGACTGAAGAAGACATGGTGGCTGACTCCTGGACGGATATCATCAGTAACCTGGCAACTCTGGTACCCACGGCTAACTCTCAAGACGTGTCCGCAGAAGAAACTGCGGAACTGATGGAGATTGCCGACTTCAAAAAAATGAACCAGGTGCGTGGTCGCGTGGATGAGGTTGTCAAAGACGAGGCAACGGCGGAAGCGTTAAAGCCCTGGTACCGGCAATTCTGTAAACGACCCACGTTTAACGATGACTACCTGCCGACGTTCAACCGGCCCAACGTCACGCTGGTCGATACACAGGGTAAAGGCGTCGAACGGATTACCGAAAAAGGAGTTGTGGTCGACGGTGTCGAGTACGAGCTGGATTGCATCATCTTCGCCACGGGTTTTGAGGTGGGTACCGACTACACCCGGCGCGCGGAGTTCGAAATCATCGGGACCGATGGCCAGACACTGACGGACCACTGGAAAGAAGGTATGCGCACTTTCCATGGGTTCTACAGTCACGGATTTCCCAACTGTTTTCATATGGGGATTACACAAAACGGTCTGTCGGTCAATTTCACGTCCATGCTGGATCCCCAGGCTCGACACATCGCATATGTGATCAAGGAGGCAGGGTTTCGTCAGGCGACTCGCGTTGAACCAACCGCTGAAGCGGAAGCCGGGTGGGTGGAAACCATCAAATCCCTGGCGCTCGGTAACCGGGATTTCTTTGAAGCCTGTACACCGGGGTATTACAACAATGAAGGCAAGCCGGGTTCCGGTGTCGGTCTGGCCGATCAGCAGTATGGGGCGGGGCCTGTTGCGTTTTACCAGCTGGTGGAAGACTGGCAGAAAGAGGGTTCACTCGCGGGGCTCGATGTGAGTTGAGCAATGTCTTATCGCGGCTGAAGCCGCTCCTAAAGAGGTAGCCAGATTACTCTGTAGGAGCGGCTTCAGCCGCGATCAGGGACAGAGTAGCCGGATCTGTAGGAGCGGGTTCAGCCGCGACAAGAGACAGAGTAGCCGATCTGTAGGAGCGGTTTCAGCCGCGATCAGAGGCAGAGTAGCCGGATTTGTAGGAGCGGCTTCAGCCGCGATCAGGGACAGAGGTAGCCGGATCTATAGGAGCGGGTTCAGCCGCGATCAGGTACTCTCTTACAGAAGACAAATGGGAGGCATATGAGTACCAAACACCTGCTCGCGGAAGAGCTGCATCCGCTGCTGGATACATTTCCTGAGTTAAACCTGAGCGACGAACTCCTGCCAGCGGTGCGTGAGGCCATGGGCGCTACCGTCGTCATGGGTGACCCGGAACAGGTCCAGGTCGATCGACGCGAGATCACAACGGCGAGTGCGGACGGTACAGACATACGCTGTCTCGTCTACACACCGCGGGAAAGAGCGGACATTGTGCCGGGCTATCTGCATGTGCATGGCGGCGGCTACATCCTCGGAACCGCCGACATGTCGGACATCGTGAACCTGATGCTGGCTTCGAAACTGGGCATTGTGATCGTGTCCGTCGATTACCGTCTTGCACCTGAATACCCGATCCCACTGCCGCTGGATGACTGTTATGCGGGTCTTGCGTGGCTGCACAACAATGCTGCGGAGCTTGGCGTGGACAGGTCCCGCATTGCCATTGGCGGTGAAAGTGCAGGCGGTGGTCTCGCGGCGGCTCTTGGGATTAAAGCCAGGGATCTGGGTGAATACGACGTATGTCATCAGCACCTGACGTATCCGATGCTCGACGATCGTACGGGTACCCCGGAACAACCGGGTGACCCGCTCACAGGTGAGTTTGTCTGGACACGGGAAGCCAACCAGTACGGCTGGACAGCCTATCTGGCGGACGTTGAGCGCGCAGCGCCGCAAGTGCCTGCCCGGGTTGAAACCACGGACGGTCTGCCGAGCACCTGGATGTTCACGGCGGGGCTGGATCTTTTCCGGGATGAGAACATTCATTACGCACAGCGATTGATGGCCTCGGGTGTACCGACCGAACTCGTCGTGTATCCCGGAGCCTGCCATGGCTTCCAGGGGTTACCCGGCACCAAACTGGCGGAGCGTTTTGTACGGGATCACATGCAGGCACTGGGGACTGCCCTGGGTGTGGAAGTGAAGGAGTAAACCATGGCGAATTTTGCAGGTCTCGATATCGATGATGGCGTAAACGTCGGCTTCAACCCGGAGCGGCTCAGCCGGATTGGCCCGGCCATGGAGCAGGCCGTGACGTCCGGACATGCGCCGGGGGCGGTCACGGTACTCGCACGACACGGGCGAGTCGTGCATGCCCACGCAACGGGTAGCCTGGACATCGAGGCGCAGGACAACAACCTCGGGATGGATACACTTTTTCGTATGTACTCGCAGTCGAAGCCGGTCACGGCTGCGGTTGCGATGACGTTGTTCGAAGAAGGCATCATTTTTCTGGACGATCCGGTGTCCAGGTGGATACCGGAGTTTGCGAACCCCCGGGTTGTCGGGTATCCGCAGGCAACCGACCGGGTTAAAGGAACCCCCATAGAGCTTGGCGGGACGGTAGCGGCGAACCGCGATGTCACCATCTTCGATCTGATGACGATGACATCGGGTATGCCGTTTGTGGGCCGTACACCGTCGAGTTACCAGCAGGCCATCGATGCGGCGATGGGCGGTAGCGGCTTTCTGCCGTGGGACGAGCGGGTAAACGACCCTGCAGGGACATATGAAGACATGGTGCTGGCTCTCGCGATGGCGCCGTTACATGCTCAGCCGGGGGAAGTGTGGAACTATGGTTCGGACTTCGACGTGCTGAGCCTCCTGCTCGAACGGGCATCCGGCAAGCCGCTGGATGAACTCTTCCAGGAACGGATATTCGACCCGCTCGGGATGAACGACTCGTGTTTCTACTGCGGTGAAGAGAATGCCAACCGTCTCGTGACTGACCATATGTGGGATCTCGAAGGCAACGTGATCGTCCGTGACCCGCCAGCGACTGCGGAGAAAGTTGGACGAGGTAACCGCAAACTCATGTCCGGCAACGGGTTGTTCGGCGGTATCTTAAGCACCCCGCACGATTACGCCCGGTTTGCCCAGATGTTGCTCAATGGTGGCTCCCTGGACGGGGTGCAGGTGCTGGGACGCAAGACGGTCGATCTGATGACCGCCAACCACATCGGCGAGCGTAATGTGGATATCGCGGTGGGTCCGGGGTACGGCTTTGGCCTCGGGTATGCGGTCAGGAAGGGTATCGAAGGGACGTTCATGCCCGGCTCTCCGGGTACGTTTGGCTGGGGTGGTGCGGCTGGCACCTGGTTCTTTGTGGATCCGGTAGAAGATATGTGGGGTCTCTTTTTCACTCACGTATTCGGCTATCAGTTCTCCCCGGAAGCCGATCTGATGTTCCGGTTCGAGAAACTGGCTTACGAGGCGTTGACGTAAGCGGATATCTGTCCGGGCCGAAGTGATGTGTCCTTGAGAGATCGTTCACCCCGGTAGAACCGCCTCAATTCCTGGTAGGCACGCAACAGGTCGGGCCGGATATCGCTCATGTCTATGTCGTACCACGTGCGGGTAAATCGCCGGGAGTCGAAGATGGCTGACAGCCCTTTGGCGCGCATGAGTTGTATCTGGGCATAGGGATACCTGCCCAGCAGATAGATATATCGTAGTCCCGAAGGAAGAGGGCCTGTACGTCGAACGTCGTCCCCGAGGGCGAAAGCAGCGGCGGTTGCTGCGAAGTTGAGTCCTGCTTTCAGCCATGCGCCGGTGGTTCCCCAGAAACGGGGATTAATCTCGATGAGCGCGTATTCTCCGGCTTTGCTATCCCATTTGAATTCGAGCTGGACGGGACCCGTCCAGTTCAATGCCTCGATAATCGCTTCAGCCGCGTGAACAAGCTTCGGATCTTCGACAGTCTCAACGACTGCTGCAACACCGCCGGATATGGGGTACATGAGTCGGCGCGCCTGGGTTGCGATACACCCGATATGTCCTTCTCTTGCAACCACGCACACATCGAGCAGGGGGCCTGGAATCCATTCCTGTAGCAGGATTGTTGTCCACTCATCAGACAGAGACCTGAGTTCTTCCGTCGTATGCTCGAGGTCTTTATAGCTCGTCACGCATCGCACCCCGTACGAACCGCCAAAGTTACGCTGGTGTTTCAAGATCACCGGAAACCCGAGTGATTCGGCACGCTTGCCCAGCGTGAAAGGGTCTTCAATCACATGTGTCCCTGGGTGATGAAAGCCGTGCGCGGCACACATCTCGAACGTCCTGACTTTGTCCATGCCCATATCGAAATTTTCGGAGCTGGGAAACAAAGCGTTGGGGAGTTTGTCTGCATGGTTCAGTAGGCAGCCGAGCGTCCGTTCACCGGTCGGCATGATCAGATCGTACGGTTGAGAGCGGCACAGCTCGATTACCCCATCTGTGTATCCCTCGCGGTCCTGGTCTGCGGACGGCACCTGGTGGATGCTCCGGCAGAACCGGCTTTTGAATCGTTGTTCCTGGGGACTCATCGACCAGGCCACATCGACATCATGACCTGCCATACCCAGCCCGCGGACAACGGCAGGTTGTACCAGGTCCGGCGGGCTCGGAATCAGGACTTTAGACATCGGTTCTTCTGTAGCGGCATTGGCGTTAAGCTTGTGAAAAGGAGGATATGCGATGAGCGAACCGTTAGTCCTGGAGATCTTCACAGATTTCGTCTGACCTTGGTGTTATCTCAGTACCGGGCGTATTGAACAACTCAAAAAAGACTACAACATCGAGGTGGCCTGGGTGCATTTTCCACTGCATCCCGAGACGCCGATGGAAGGACGGTCCCTGGAAGACCTCTTCGCCGGGCGCAATCTCGATCCGGAAGCGATTCATCTCAATATGAAGGCCGCAATGGATGAGGAGGGGCTACCGTATGAGCGCCGATCCCACACCTATAACTCCCGGCTTGCCCAGGAAGTGGCCAAATGGGCGGATACCCAGCCGAATGGCGAGGTGATTCATGACCTGTTTTATCGGGCCTATTTTGTTGACGGTAAAAACATCGCTGACCGGCAGGTGTTGCTCGACATCGTTGCTGAAGCCGGGCTCGATACGGGTGTGGCCCAGGTTGTGATTGACGAGCGCACGTTCAAACAGGCTGTCGACGAAGACTGGGGATTGTCACGAGCATATGGTGTTACAGGCGTACCCACGTTTGTGGCAGATGGCCGCGGGGTGGTGGGAGCCCAGCAGTACGAAGTACTGCAGCAACTGGTGGAAGCGGGAGGAGCAGAGCGCCGTTAACGACAATCGTGGCTAAATGCCGCTGTCGGAATCGGCTATACCGATTCCTTACCGAGTTTTCGTTTGCGAAAACTCGCCCGACGCGTCAGCGTCGTACTTTAGCCGCGATGACGTTAACCTCTGGTTTGTAATGACGAAAATACGCATGGGCATGGTTGGGGGCGGTGAAGGCGCCTTCATCGGCGCAGTTCACCGCATGGCGGCCAATCTCGACGGCCGGATAGAGCTGGTCTGTGGTGCATTCAGTTCAGATGCAGAGCGCTCACACAGATCGGGTGTGTCGCTTGGCTTAGCCACAGACCGTGTATACGCAAGCTACACCGATATGATGACGGCTGAAGCGGCGCTCCCCGCCGATGAACGTATGCAGTTTGTCGCCATCGTGACACCCAACAACACCCATTTTCCTGTGGCAGCAGCGGCGCTTGATGCAGGATTCCACGTCTTATCCGATAAGCCCGCCACGTTGAACCTCGAAGAAGCCATTTCGCTACGAGAAAAAGTGACGTCTTCAGGGCTGTTGTATGGGCTCACGCACACATACACGGGTTACCCCCTCATCAAAGAAGCCAGAGATCGCATTGCGCGTGGAGATATTGGGCCGGTACGCAAAGTGATGGTCGAGTATCCACAAGGTTGGCTGGCTGACCGAGAGGAAGACGAAGACAAAGACAACAAACAGGCAGCCTGGCGCCTTGATCCGACGCAGGCCGGTGTTTCCAGCTGTATGGGTGACATTGGGGTGCATGCCGCCAATCTTGCTGAATACGTCAGCGGCTGTCGTATATCGGAACTTTGTGCGGACCTGACTTCTTTTGTACCGGGACGAGTGCTTGATGATGATGGTTCGGTCCTGTTGCGTTTTGAGAACGGTGCACGAGGAGTATTGAGTGCGAGTCAGGTGAGCGTTGGTGAAGAAAACGCGTTAAAGATCCGGGTCTATGGTGAGCAGGGAGGGCTCGAGTGGTCCCAGCAGGAACCAAACACCTTGTGGCTTAAATGGCCCGACCGTCCGGTCGAAATGTTACGTACCGGGGGTGGCTACCTGGGGGAAAACGCGCAACTCAACACGCGGACCCCGATGGGGCACCCCGAGGGGTACATTGAAGCGTTTGCCAATATATATTGTGCGTTTGCGGACGCGTTATTAGAAGGTGGCGCCGGGCTAGTGGACTGTCCGGGTATCGATGAGGCAGTGCGGGGCATGGCGTTTATCGAGCTGGCGGTTGCTGCAAGTGCGTCGGATATCAAATGGCATACGTTTCCTGAATGAGGAGAGTTAGTTGAAAGGGCCAGCGATTTTTCTCGCCCAGTTCGTGGGTGATGAAGCTCCGTTTGACAACCTGTCAAACATCACGAAGTGGGCGGGTGATCTTGGTTACGTCGGTGTCCAGATCCCAACCTGGGAGGCCAGTCTGATCGATCTGACGCTGGCTGCAGAAAGCAAAGACTACTGTGATGAAATCAAGGGTATCTGTGCAGAAAACGGTGTCGATATCACCGAACTCTCGACACATCTCCAGGGTCAGCTCGTTGCCGTCCACCCGGCGTACGACGAGCAGTTCGATGCGTTTGCTCCACAAGAAGTACATGGCAATGCGTCCGCGCGCCAGGCATGGGCCGTGGAGCAGATGCATCTTGCGGCGAGGGCTAGTGCCAATTTCGGTTTGAATGCACACGCCACGTTTTCGGGTGCGTTGCTATGGCACACGATGTACCCATGGCCGCAGCGTCCGGAGGGCCTGGTGGAAACGGGGTTCAGGGAACTCGCCGACCGCTGGGTTCCGATACTGAATGCCTTTGATCAGGCGGGTGTAGATGTCTGTTATGAAATCCATCCGGGCGAGGATCTTCATGATGGTGTGACGTTTGAACGTTTTCTGGATGCGACGGGCAATCACCTGCGTTGCAGAATTCTCTACGATCCGAGCCACTTCCTGCTGCAGCAACTCGACTATGTTCAGTTCATCGACTTTTACCACGAGCACATCAAAATGTTTCACGTCAAAGATGCCGAGTTTAATCCGGACGGACGCAGTGGTGTTTATGGCGGGTACCAGGGTTGGGTGGAGCGGGCTGGACGTTTTCGTTCGCTGGGTGACGGGCAAATCGACTTCAAAGCCATTTTCAGTCAGTTTGCACGTTACGGCTTTGTCGGTTGGGCGGTGCTCGAATGGGAATGTTGTCTCAAGCATCCGGAAGATGGCGCCCGTGAAGGGGTGGAGTTCATCTCCTCGCACATGATCCGGACCACAGACAAAGCGTTTGACGATTTTGCGGGTGGGCAGGCGGACGAAGCTTCTAACCGGCGTATCCTTGGGATCGATACATGAGCGAAGCGATCGACCGCAGATTTCTCTACTACGTCGGGAATCTCTCGATTTTCATGATCGGGCTTGGATTTGCGGTACGCGCAAACATCGCGCCTGACCTGCAAACGGATTTCTACGACAAGATAGATCTCGCGAACTCAGCGGCCATGGTAGGTGAAGCGCTTGCCGCCACGTTTCTCGGATTTGCGTTGACGCTTCTGTTTGGCAGTGCGTTGGTGGATATCGTCGGCATGAAGCGGATGATGATGTTTGCGGCGCTCGGATTCGTTGCGGGAGCAATCGGCGTTCTCGTCGCGACGTTTATGACTCCTGGCGGTGGGGTGGAGATTGTCATCCTTGGTAGCCTGCTACTGACAGGCCTTGGCTGGGGTGCGGTTGAAGCGGCTTCCAACCCAATGGTTGCGGCGCTTTACCCGGAAGAGAAGACGCATCGCCTGAATATCCTCCACGCCTGGTGGCCGGCTGGCATCGTTGTTGGGGGTCTGCTTGGGGTCGCGATCACTGCTCTCGGCCTGCCCTGGGAGCTGAACCTGTTTGTGCTGCTTTTGCCTGCAATTGTGCTCGCGGCCATGGTTGCCAGAGCCGCATTTCCTGTTACCGAGCGTGTTGCAGCGGGAATCAGCTACAGCGGCATGTTTGCCGAACTGTTGAAGCGACCCTTATTCTGGGTCTTCTGGGCCGCCATGTTCTTAACAGCCGCGGCAGAGCTGGCGCCCGGGCAATGGGTAAACATATCGCTTTCCAACGTGGTGGGCATGCAGGGCATTCTGCTTCTCGTTTACGTCAGCGCGTTGATGTTCGTCATGCGTCATTTTGCAGGACCCATTGTCGAGCGGATCAGTTCGGTGGGTTTGATGTTCGTCAGTTGTCTCGCTGCGGGGATCGGACTTTATCTTTTGAGTCTGGCTGATTCCCCGGCGCTCGCTTTTGCAGCGGCTACTGTGTGGGGCATAGGCGTCTGTTACATGTGGCCGACCATGCTGGGTATCGTTGCAGAGCGTTTTTCGAATGGTGGCGCGCTGGCGCTTGGGATGATGGGGTTTGCCGGAGGGCTGTCGCAGCTCTTCGTCCTGCCGCGTATGGGGGCAATATTCGATGAGGCGAAAATCGAAGCGGCGGGTGGTGTCGAGACACTCGCTGCACTCGCAGGTCCAGCGCTGGATGAAGTGCTCCGTTATGCATCGGTTGAGTCTTTTCAGAGTGTGGCGATAGTGCCGCTACTGCTGCTGCCGGTGTTCGGCCTGATCTGGTTCTTTGATCGTCGTTAAAGGGGGAGTGTGATGGGTGGATTGTTGAGAGCGATAGTTGGGATTGTTGTTGTTATTGTGCTGGGTTGGGTAGCGTTTGCCCCGATAGAAACGCTGCCCGGTGTGTGGATTGGCGGCACGGAAACAGCGGCTCCGGAAGACTGGTCGATAGTCGAGGGCGAAGAGAAGGCGTACATCGAAACGCGGAACGGGCTGCCCCATGTCGTGACGATCTGGTATCTCGGCAGCGAGTCAGGCCTTTATGTCCTGGCAATCCCGGAGGCGAGCTGGCTCGCTCGTGCCCGGGAAAACCCGGACGTTCGAATCCGGATCGGGGATTCAACCTACTCGTTACGGGTAGCGGAGTATGCGCCGGATGACGTTCCACAGACGGCGCTGGATGGTTATGCGGCCAAGTACGCCGCGCAGATTGAGGCTTTGTCTAGTGAAGGTACGGACCTCGATGTTGCAGATTTTGTATTCATGCAGTTGTTGGCGCCGGGTGAGAGCCAGACGTTGGCGAGTGCGGGAGGTGATATGGCGGGTTCCGCTGCTTCCCCTATAGATGGTGTGCGGTTCCGGCAGATCGAAACCAATGGCATCCAGATGAGAATAGCGGAAGCGGGTGACTCGGGGCCGCTGGTCCTGCTGGCACACGGCTGGCCGGAATCCTGGTACTCCTGGCGTCACCAGCTGACCGGGCTTGCTGCTGCGGGGTATCGGGTGGTAGCGCCCGACATGCGTGGCTACGGCGCTACAGACGCCCCTGAAAGTGTGGATGCTTACAGCATCACGGAACTGACGGCTGACATGGTTGGTGTGCTGGATGCCCTGGGTGAGGAGACCGCGACGATTGTCGGCCACGACTGGGGTTCAATTGTCGCTCAATACAGCGCGCTGTATTACCCGGAGCGCTTCACCAGCCTCGTGATCATGAGCGTGCCTTATTCGGGTCAGGCTGAGTCTAATCCGTTGAGCGCGATGGTCGAACGCACGGGTGACAACTTCTTCTACATTGCATATCACAACGAGCCGGGAGGGGTTGCGGAGGCGGAGTACGACAGCAACCCG
>JANQFF010000226.1 GCA_028277965.1 Pseudomonadales bacterium | reverse complement strand
TGAAAGAAGCTGCGCGGGATCTGGTAACGGACACGCTGTACAAGAGGACAAAACACCCGTTTCAGGCGCCTCCAACAACAAGTAGCCGATCAGATCCTCTGGCAGAATTTCTACTGGATACACTCAGCGGCGATGGCATGAAACAACTGCCGTTTTACGACCAGCCTCGGATCTTAAAGCTTTTTGAGCGGTCGAAAGACAGGCCTTATGTAAGCCGCCTGCTCATGCGGGTTGCGGTGCTGGTTGTCATGCAGAAGAGGTTTGGACTCAGCCTGTAAGCGCCTCGAGATGTGCCTGGACACTTGTTGCCAGCGCGTCCAGGTCGTAGCCGCCTTCCAGAGTCGAGACGACGCGGCCTGAAGAATACCTGTCCGCCAGGCCGACAATGACGTTCGTGACCCAGGCAAAATCTTCTTCGGTGAGGTTCAAACTCGCCAGTGGGTCTCGCGCGTGAGCATCGAATCCGGCTGATACCAGGATCAGGTCAGGTGCGTGTGCTTCGATGGCGGGCAGCCACTGCTCTTCAACCGCCCGTCGAAACTCCTCTCCACCACTGCCTGCAGCAAGGGGGGAGTTGACGATGTTCGGTGCGTCGACGTCGAAAAGACGGTTCGGGTAGTGCGGATGCTGGAAACTGGAGCACACCAGCACCTCCGGGTGATGCTGGCAGATGTCGACCGTACCGTTGCCGTGGTGCACATCGAAATCGAGGACAACCACTCGGTTGATGTCCGGATTTGTCAGTGCATGCAGCGCACCGACGGCAATACTGTTGAAGAGACAGAAGCCCATGGCGCTTGTGCGTTCCGCATGGTGACCTGGAGGACGAACGGCGCAGAACACCCGGTTGTCCAGTCCCTCGAGCGTGTCGTCGACACCCTGAATCACAGCTCCGGCTGCCAACAGTGCAGCATCCATGGAATGTGCGCTCATCCAGGTATCGGGGTCCAGGGGGACGGCGCCATCCAGCGGTATCATCGATTCAATGTAAGCCAGGTGGTCGCTCGAATGGGCACGGAGTATATCCGGGGCTTCAGCAGCCTGTGCTTCAGCCAATGGGTTGGCGTCGAGCAATCCGACCTTGTCCAGGTGGGCGAGTACGTGAGACAGCCGTGCCGGGCGCTCAGGATGCCCCTCCGGAACGCGATGCTCCAGAAACAGTTCGTGTGTGTAAATGCGCATAACCGATGAACACTGCTAGAAAGAAGGTTCGAGAGTAATTGACTTGTGATCTTTGGCAACCTTGAACACACGTTCCAGCACTGCCAGGTAAGGACCGCTGCGTGACTCTTCACCGTTGATTGTCTCAATGCGGACGTGGGTCCTTAAGCCCTCGACCAGGTGGTGCAATGGCCCCAGGATTTCTTCGATTGCGTCATGATCCGCGGCGATCTCAAACTGCAGGTGTTTACCGCCAGATTCGACAATCAAGGCCAGCTCACCCTTATGAAAAGAGAGGTAGTTTGTGGGCCTTCTCTGGGGCAGGGTATCCCACTCGAGGCTGAGGCCACAGGGACTGACCGGGTCAGTGGCGCTGATCCAGAAGTGGCCGGGGGGATCTGAACGATTGGCCAGCACGCTGACCGCCTGGGGGCTTGCAAACTGGGGTGTCGACAATCCCTCGAAAAAAAGCCCTGTGATGACCTCACCCGCCAGTTCCATGATGCGGATGGCGCGAAAAGCCTGCTGCCACCGCCAGGCTCCGCCCGGGACAGGCAGGGCCTCTCGGTTGACGATATCACGATTAACGAATCCGTAGCGGTCGAGCAACAGGCGCACGCGCTCTTTATCCGTTTCCAGTTCTGTTATGGGATCGTCGGTGACAACACTTCGAGTCAGATACCAGGTGCCGGGCCAGCTCCGCGGCGGGCGTCTGAGACGACGGCGGGAGCTGACGTTAGTGTCGCTGGACAACTGGAAGTTCTGACTCAATCCCTGCTCGAGAGCAGCCACACCATCGCTTGAGATTTGACCCGCCCAGACAGCTTCCCACCATGGGTCGTTCAGCTCACCGAGAGGACACCCGACAGTGTCGGCAATCTGACGGTATTCGTATCTTGCGAGCGGGTCACTGAAGGCTGCCGCGAAAGGCGGGGGATCCGTGGTTGACGGGAGCAATTCCAGTTCTTCGGGATAAGCGATCGTGATGTTTTCTTTCCCGGTCCCTCGCCATCCCATGCCGAGCTTCTCCAGCGCAGGAGCCAATCGGGAAGGTGTATAACCCGGTATGCGCGCTGGCAGAAGATCAAGGAGCCACGTCCGTACCGATGCCGGATACCCACGCAGGGCTTCCATGGCGGCCAGTTCCTGTTGAGAAGTGTCCCGGTGCCCGAAACCCTGATAGTTCGCCCAGAAACCCGGTAAGCCGGATTGAGCTTGCGGTTCGATGCTGCTGCGACGTGCGGCGCGAGCAAAACGCAGCAGGATTTCGAAGTTCTCAGCATCACAGAAGTGAACCTCCTGAGTGCCTGTGACCAGCTGACCCTGTATGAAGTCCTCATCAGCCTCCATCAGGTCTTCGGGGATTGAGGGCAGCAACAGTTCAATCTGACCAGCTGTTCGAGGACCGTAAAACGACAACACTTCCCGCGCCAGTTGCCACGCGTCGCGGGGGTCTGCAACCTCGGGCAGACCTTCAGGCGGTGATCCGGGAACGAAACCCGTGTTATACAGAGTGTGGGCGATTTCCAGGTGAGTCAGCCAGACGCGCCCGTCGATCTCAATAGTATGGGTCTCCCGGGGCAGGCTGACACCGTGAGGAATTTCATAGTCCGGAATCAGGATCCGCTCTTTCAGCCACTCACCCCACTCCTCGGGGCTCGTCGGTTCGTATTCGGGTATACGACGCTGACGCTTGCGTTCAAACTCGTCCACGACCGCCAGGTCGATTGCAGGCCGCAGCGCCTCGTTCTGAACCGCTTCGGTGATGAGGCTGGTATTGAGAAGGCTCGCAGCGTCGTTCTCCGGTGTGTCATCCGCATACATATACCGGTTCACCTGGTCGAAGGTGAGGTTATGAGCAAAGGGGCTGGGTGTGGTTGTCGTGACGTAAGACCACTGGATGGTTCCGTCGGCAATCTCTTCGAGCCGGGCTTGCAGTGCCGGGATATCGAATTCGTCGTCGAGGCATGTCCGCCAAGTTTCGAGCATGACCGGAAAATCGGACAACTTCTTCACCTGGGTCATCAGCTTTTTCGCCTGTACCCGGCTCATCCACAACGGCAGGCGCTGATTGAATTTCTGCTTGTTGAGAAGGAGTGAGCGTCCAGCACACTCGCGGAATCGCGCGCCGAAAAAGCCGGATTGTTCTAGGCTTTTGCGAAGGAGGTCAAGCAGACGGTCCGGCGTGACCATCGTCATGATCTCGTGCGGATCCGGGTCGGCTTTGACCTGTAAAACGATTGCATTGTTATCGGCGTGGATGTCCAGTTTCGACCCTGTGGCTTCCAGCCAGGCGGCACGCAACGCGAGCGCCATAGGGTGGTTGAGTTTGCCGCCCCAGAGGGTGTGGATAACAAGTTGTCTTGGGTCGTCCGGTCCGCGATAGCCTGCGGGACCGGCTTTGATCAGCTCGAGGACAAGGTGATGACGATGTGGGAGCGCGGCACCGGTGTGTTCCTTCTGACGGGTGAGGTATTCCGCAAGCTCAACAGCTGCTGCCGGTGCAAATCCCGCTCCGTCTTCGAGTTTGTCTGCGAACGCCTGGTGATCGGCGTCTTCCAGCTGATGGTCCGCCATCTCCAGATACTGGTTGATACGCTCGGAAAAATGGTAGGAGCGGTTGAACGATTCGCTGCGCCAGAAGGGCGGTGCGGAACTGCCGGGTTTGGCCTGGCGGACCACAACGTCGTTGTGGGTGATCCGGTGAATCTGCCAGTGCTGTGTGCCAAGCGTGAAGCGGTCACCTGTAGTGGCTTCCCAGACAAACTCCTCGTCCAGTTCTCCCAGGACGGCTCCGGAATCGATGTGCCGCATCTTGAAATAGCCGCGGTCCGGAATGGTGCCGCCGGAGCTGTAGAGAGCGAGGAGGGCACCGCGGCTCGCCTGGATGGTGTTGTTGATCCGGTCATAGGTAATGCGCGCTTTGAGCTCGCGGATCCGCGTACCTGCATAGCGACCAGCGAGCATGTCGATCACGAGATCAAAGTGTTCCCGGGCGAGGTTCTCATAAGGTCGGGACCGTTTGACCAGCTGATAGACATCATCAACTGACCATGGGTCAGTTGCGCAGGTTGAGATGATGATCTGGGCCAGTACATCCAGAGGGCCGGTCATGGGTTGCAGCGGTTCGATATCTCTGTTCTCGATGGCTTCTGCAAGGACGGCTGCTTCGAGAAAGTCGTGGGCGTGGGTAGGGTAAAGCGTCCCGACACTCACCTCGCCGACACGATGTCCGGCGCGGCCGATCCGTTGTAATGCAGATGCGACGGACGGTGGTGATTGCACCATGACAACCTCGTCCAGGTGCCCGACATCTATACCCATCTCCAGGGAATTGGTAGCAACAATCGCCTTGAGCTCGCCTGCTTTCAGACGATGTTCGACTTCCGTGCGTATTTCCCGTGCCAGCGATCCGTGGTGGGCATACGCAACCGGATCCTGGGTGCCCTCGTTGATCCTGAG
>JANQFF010000172.1 GCA_028277965.1 Pseudomonadales bacterium | reverse complement strand
AATAGTGACCTACGGACCGCTCATCCACAATCCTCAAACCCTTGCGTTGCTCCAGTCACGAGGAATTTGTCAGGTGGATTCCATAGAACAGATAGAGGGGGGGACCGTCGTGATTCGAGCTCACGGCATCTCGCCCCAGGAGAGGAGTCAACTGGAAGCAAGAGGAGTCGGCATTATTGATGCCACCTGTCCACGGGTCTCCCGGGTTCAGGCAGTGATCCGCAAACGAGCCTCCAAAGGTATCTTCTGCGTGATCGTGGGAGATGAGGATCATCCTGAAGTGCGTGGGCTGATCGGCTTTGCTGCTGCCGGGGGAGTCGCGGTGAACTCAGCGGACCGAAAACTGATCGAGTCGCTCGTCCCGTCGGATCGGGAAGTCTGTGTCGTTGCTCAGACAACCCAGGACATGAAGACCTTTGAAGATGTCGTGAGCATCCTGGAAGAGCATTGTCGCGGCGTTGAGGTATTTAACACGATCTGCAATTCGACCAGAAAAAGGCAAGAGGAAGTAATGAGGATTGCCGATCATTCGGACCTCATCGTCGTGGTCGGAGGTCGTGGATCGGGCAACACACGCAGACTTGAGCAAGTGGCCCGGGCCAGAGGAGTCAAGACCCTGCACGTGGAAACGGACGACGAGATTCCCCCTGCTGTGTTTTCAGGGGTTCGGTCGGTGGGGGTTACCGCGGGAGCGAGTACTCCGAACTGGCAGATCCGCCGCGTTATCGATACGCTCAAGGAGATAGGTATACGGGGACATGGCGGACTGCTCAGCCGCATGAGACGAGTTTTCGACGTGACCGTCATGACCTACTGCTGGGCCGCGGCCGGGGGAGGGGGACTCGCGGCGACCAGTCTCGTGCTCCAGGGACAGCCGGTGACCTGGCAACCACTGGTTCTGGCAATGCTCTTCGTGTTTTCCATGCATCTGCTGACAAGGGTTCAGGATCGGTCAGGAGGGCTGCGCTTCAACACGCCGGAGATAGCCGAGTTCTACACGCGGCATCGCACCGTGTTGACCGTGTTGGGCGTCATCTCATCAATAGCTGCCATAGGGCTCAGTGCTCGAATCGGTCCTGCCACATGCGTGTTGTTGGTACTCATGCAGCTCTTGGGAGGTCTGTACTCGGCCGCGTTGATTCATCAAAACAAGATTACGGGTGCGAGTAGCGGACGATTCACCGACGTGCCGGGATCCAAAACCCCACTGGTTGCCCTAGGATGGGCCACAGCCGCGGCGGTGCTGCCGGCCCTTGGCTCTGCACACCCGGTGTCGATCCCCGCCCTCTCAGTATCCTTTCTCTTTGCCGCTAGTATGGTGTTCTGGAGAACAGCCTTTTCAGATCTGCTCGATATTCAAGGAGACCGGATAGTTGGGCGGGCAAC
>JANQFF010000153.1 GCA_028277965.1 Pseudomonadales bacterium | reverse complement strand
GTAGCTGTGTTGGACTCTTTGGCAATGGGGCCCGCCATTCCCTGCAGAGCCCGCCTTGCTACAAAGCCCGCAGATTCGCGCTGAGCGCGCGATAGGTTTTTAGAGGTGCCTTTTAGCCGCGATTCTTACGTTGGTAAGAAGTGTACCGGATACCTGATCGTTGTCGTCCGCACGTCCCGTTCACCGAAGTTGAACAGGCGTATCCGGTTGACCACCTTGTCGATCATCACCTGATCGGTGATTTCCGATGCGATGACTTTGCATTCAACCACCCGGCCATTGGGATCGATGACAAGTTCCAGTACCACTTCACCCTGCAACGCCGGGTTGGAGCGCAGCGTGCGGTTGTAGATCGCAAAGATGGAACCTTTGTTCGAGTCGAAGACGCGTCTGATCTCTTCGATACTGCGCGTACGTGTATCGACCGGCCGCGCTTTACGGACACCACCCTCGCCCGCCTGGTTCTCAGGCGCATCCACTCGGGTCGTTTCGCGCCCGGCCAGCGCAACACCGCCGGTTTCGCGGGATAGTTCAGACACGTTTACACCCGCACTGCGATTGCTTTTGCTCGACGTGAGGACGTTACGATCGATGGAAGCAGCTTCACCTGCCCCACGCTGTATCGCCGCGGTGTCCTGCAGTTTGCTCACATCCACGGCTTCGCGCATGTCGGCAAAGGCGTCTTTGAAGGCCAGGAGACCCGAAACGGACGCTTTTTCTTTGGCGTCCGCAACCCGGTACTCCGGCTTCATGACGGTTTCTTCTTCCGGCTTGGGTTTAGGCTGTTCTTTCGGCTTCGGCTCTTCTTTCTGCACCGGCGGTGGCGGTTTAGGAATCTTTGGCTTCGGCTTCTCGAGCAAAATGCGCGCAAGCTGAGGCGGGAGTTCTTCAAGCTCCGCACGTTCCGGTTCCGGTAGCGTCAGGAGCGGCATGACTACACCAAACACCATCACAACAACCAGGCATCCGGACAGCCACATCTTGAACCGGCTTGTCTGGGCATTGCCGGTTTCCCAGGGCAATGAGAAGTCGTGCACGCGGGCAACTAGTGCGGTCAAGACGCTTCTCCCGGCTGCTCTACCGCGGCGGCCTGTAGCAGTTCTTCGCTACCGGCCACTTTGTTTACGGCGAGATTGACCTGAGCAAAGTCGGTGCTCTGGCAGGTCAGAAGTATCTTTTTCAGGAGCCAGTAAGGGAGTTCTTTATCACCCATCACTGTGACCTGAAAGCCATTTTCAGGTACGGCCCCACGGCGTTCCGCCTGGTATTCGAGTTCAGTTTTCAAGCCCCCGATAACCGGTGCGCTATCACCAGCCACTTCCGCAATCATCGCAACGGGCCGACCCTGAACGACAAGGTCTTCGCTACTCACCGAGATGACAAGGTTGTTTTCCGGCCGTTGTTCCGAAGACGAATCCGGAAGTTTGATCTTGGAACTCGTCTGGAGGACTTCGACTTCTGACGAGTTAACCATCAGGAAGAAGACGAGAATCGTGAAGATGTCCATCAATGAGACGAGATTCAGCCCGGCAGCTTTGCTTTTCTTCTGGCGCGCGCGCCGACGGTCGGCATGGAGAGATTTCATTGCATGCCTCCGGCCGCCGCAACCTCAGCTACGGGTGTATCTCCGAGGGATATGACCGGAAAGAGCTCAGCCTTAACCACCGACATGGCCTGTACCGTCGGATACGACCGGACTTTGTCCATGATCGATACCAGCGTCTGGTACTCCGTCTGGTGTTCGAGCAGAACCGTGATGTCGTCTTTCTCCGGCATGCGGCGCTTCAATTCCTGCATGACCAGCGACAGGTCCTCATAGTTGTGCTCACCGTCCACTTTAGGCAGTGTCTTGATTGTGCCTCCACGGCCGTCAGCAACTTCCAGGCGATCTGCGTAAACAGCCACCTCGAGATGTACCGCTTCGGGATCGATGGGGCCAGACGCCGCATCCCCTGTCGGGAAGTTGAGTTCGATCACTGTCGTGTGGGTGAATACCATCGACAGCAGCAACACCGGGACGAGCACAATCATGAGGTTCATGAAAGGTGTGACGTCGAGGTCCGCTGCTTCAACGTGTTTCTGGCGGTGTTTGCGTACGCGATCCATGCTGTTCTTTTCCAGTCTTTGAGACGGGTTGATCAGGCTTTCTGGGGCTGGGGTTTTGCTTTAGCAGCTACCTGCTGGATCGGCTGTGTTTCGCCTTCAAGCAGATTCACAAACTTGACCACAGCAATCTCGAGGCTCTCGATGATGGCGCTGGTCTTGCTCTGCAGCATCGAATGGATGAGAAGCAAAGGGATCGCAGCCATCAGGCCAAACGCGGTCGTATTCATTGCAATCGAGATACTCTGCGAGAGAAGCGTTGCTTTCTCCGCGGGATCGGCGTTTGCAACTGCGGTAAACGCGGCAATGAGACCAATGATCGTACCAAGGAGCCCAAGCAGCGTTGCAATGTTGGCAAACGTGGCAAGATACGGCGTACGGCGCTCGATGTTGGGAAGCGCTTCCAGCAGACCTTCCTCCATCGCCGATTCCACGTCGATTCGGCGACGGGCATCGTTCGGCTGATTATGTCTGTTTACACCATCAGCAATAATCCGGGCCATCGGAGAAGTGGACTTGCGCGTCAACGCAACAATCTCTTTCACCTTGCGGGCGCGCAATAGCGGTAACAGGGCGTTGTAATCCTTGCGGTTGATGCGCGTTTGCTGAGCCAGGTAGAAATACCTTTCCAGCGCTATGGCAACACCAATCGCAAGCACAATTGCAATTGGATACATGAACGGGCCACCTTCCTGAAAGAAGCCCACAACGGTCGCATACATGTCCATCTCTATTCCTCCTGATCCGGACCGGTGTTCTCTCGAAGTCCGCGTAACGTCTGAAAGTAACTGAGTTCCCTGCGATACGCGGGCGGGTACAAACGCCGAAATACCTCGGCTTCCGTAAACTCCGCCTGAATTTCAATCTCGGGCAAACCCTGAGGTTCGCGCCAGGGTAAGATATAAAGCACTTTTGGCAGCTCTTGGTTGCCGGAGATCACGGTTTCGTCAAGTTGCAGGACACCACTTGGCATTTCTGCTACCTGTTGCTGTTTTTCGCCGGTTTCAGCAGCCAGAGCACCGCTCAAAACCAACCCCGTAACCAATGTGCACAGTCGTTTCATTCCCACCTCTTGACCTACCTCTTCGCGAGCGCATTCACCCGGCGTTCAAGGTCCATCTGCCATCCGGCGACCAGATTGTCGGGTTCCTTGAGCGCTCTCTGATAAGCCTGATACGACGCCAGCGCGTCCGTCAGTCTCCCAAGATAGAGCTCGTACAGAATGGCAAGATTCAGATGCGCTCTGGGGTATGCCGGGTTCGCCTCAACACAACGCTTGTAATAGGTCTCAGCCTGATCAAATTCGCCTGCCTCACGGGCTAAAACACCCAGCTGATTGAGCGCATCGCAATTGGCCGGATTGGCTTCGATGGCTTTCAGATACGAGGCTTCCGCGCTGGAATTGTCGTTCCGGCGCTCGGCAATCAGACCCAGATTGACCCAGGGGCCTGCAAGGTTGGTCTGAGATTCGGTAATTTCGAGCAACAGTACCTCAGCCGCTTCCAGTTGGTCCCCTTCCATCAGCTCCAACGCCCGGTCAAACAGCGCCTCGTTGCCGCTCCTGATTTGGGGAATATCGACTTCTATCGGTATCTCGAGTTGCGCAACCGGCACAACCGGTTCCGGCTCGAGCGTGGGTTCTGGTTCACCGACGGGCATGACCGAACATCCACTCAGGACAACAAGAAAAAGCAGCGCGCTAATGTATGGATTGCGCATAGACCACCTCCCTTTCAGGTTTGTGGAACCGACCGGGCATCAACTCAGCCAGGGCGGAAAACGATCGTTTAACCCAGTCATCGTAGGTACCCGACCATGACCGGTGCATGTTGATTTCGTGCAGGCCAATCGCCTGTTCCTCAAACGGGAATGCCTGTTCTTCCAGCAGGATCTCGTACTGCTCGAGTTCGAGCTCCGACAGGTTTTTCGGACGGTCCGAAGCCATCACAGACGTTGCGAGGCTCCGGTAGAGCTCGGCGGTGCGGAAGGTCGCCACAGTGCTGAACTGCGCAACCTGGTAGTCCGCCGTTTTTTCGTACGCCTTGAGGGCAGTCTTCAGGGCTTTGCGCTTTTTCTTGAGGCTTCGCTCGAGCGGATGGGTCAGCCGGACCGCAGCAAACTGATGACGGGCATCGTCGGCAAGTACAAGTTGCGCCTCCGCAGCCATCCAGGCCGCCCGTTCGCCCGCCGCTGATCCCATCTCGCGGTGGAGGCCAATTTTCTTGTTCAACCAGAAGCGGCGCTTGGCGGGTTCATCTGTTCGTTGATAGAGGAGATCCATGTGATGCATCGCTTCCAGGCGGAGATCCCGTGGTTTCTTGTACGTATGGGCGTACGTCCGGAAGTGTTCGATTGCGTTCTGGAGATCGTCGAGGCCGTAATAGATTTCAGCCGCGCGGTAGAGCGACGACCGGCGTACCTCTTTGTCCGCATCATGTTCCGCAAGCTTGACGTAAGCCAGCGCCGCCTGGGCGAGGTCTCCGGTTGTCTCGTACATCGAAGCCAGACGTTTGTCCGTGTCACTGCCAAGCGGGTTCTCCGGATATGTCTTTCGGAACTGCTCGAGCAGGCTTGCCGCTTCGGAGATCCGTGAGGCGGATTCCAGAACCGCTATTGCATCGAAGTGTGCCTGGGCAGCGAGGGCTGCACCGGGGTCGATTCGGGAGATACGCAGATACTGGGCTACCGCGCCATCCACTTCACCTGAAGCCTCCGCCGACTCACCCTGCTGATACACGCTCGCCAGGAGCTTTTCATGCACCTCCTCACGCGTGGCACCCTGGAGTCCCCCGGCAAGCAGTTCCTGATAAGCAATCTCTGCACCTGCCGCATCACCCTGCTCGAAACGGCCGTGACCGATGATCAGAAGGGCTGTCTGGCGCAGTGATTTATCGACCTCAGGCCACTCTGCGAGCAGGTTCTCTGCCAGGTGGATGGCCTCACTGGTGTGTCCCAGCCGGAACAGTTCATTCGCTGCATCGGTCTGCACCGCCGGTGCACGCTCATCACCGGAGAAGAGCAGCGCAAATTCAATCTGCGCATCGATCTTGAGCCTCTGCCAGAGCTCGAGCTCATCCGCGCTTGCCATGTCCACCAGGGTCGTCAATCCCAGAATCGCCGCGTAACCAGCCTCGTGCGCCAACTCAAACTCGGGGAATTCCCGGACCACCTGCTGATAGGCGGCAACCGCTCGGCCGAACTCCTCGCCTTCGGTATAGGTTTCACCAAGGAGAAAGAGGTATTCAGCTGACCGGGGATCGTTCGCAAACGTAACCACGAGTTCTTCGTATCTTTCTGCCGCCACGAGGTAGAGCCGCCGCCGCTCCGCCGCTCGAGCATCACCTCTCAGTTTCACCGACGGATCGGTGTCGAATTCCTGCGCTGACGCATGAGCCAGCTTCGCTGCCTCATCGAGATATTCCCGCAAGACCGGCAGGTATGTCTCACGCGTCT
>JANQFF010000090.1 GCA_028277965.1 Pseudomonadales bacterium | reverse complement strand
GTGAGCAAGCAGACATGTTGAGGGCGATCCTGTCGTCTGGTGGCGGCAGGGTCGCTCTGTGTTTTTTTACCGGCCCACTACATCGCCATCGTTTTCTGCGCAGCTTCTTCCCTGATTGGGAGAGTAAAATGGAACGTGCTGCCTTGTCCGGGGCCTTCCGATTCAACCCAAATCTTTCCACCGTGTACCTCTATGATCCGCTTGACCAGCGCCAGCCCGATCCCCGTCCCCTGCTCATCTGGATCTAACCGCTCAAATAAACCGAAGATCTTATCGTGATACTTCGGTTCGATGCCCATACCATTATCTTGCACCATACAGATGCATGCTTCTCCGTTTCGATGGGCTGTAACCTCTATCCGAGGCCCTGGTTGTTCGCCCATGAATTTGACCGCGTTCTCGATCAGGTTTTGAAAGACCTCCAACAGACGCATCCGGTCGCCGAAAATCACCGGCATGTCAGGGGCAATCGCAACTACCACGCTGCGTGCTTCGATCTGCCCGGCCACTTGCTCGGCAGCGTGCTGAACCAGTTCAGTCAGGGAGATCTCTTCGGGCGTGTTCACCAGGCGACCGATGCGGCTTAGTTCGAGCAACTCGTCGAGCAGGTGGCCCATCTTGTCGGCGGCTGTGTCGATGTAGGCGGTGTCGTGCGCTATGCGGTCGGCATCACCGGCCGCGATGTCTTGGTGGAGCAGGCCGAGGAAGCTCCGGATCGTCACCAGCGGGGTTTTCAAATCGTGCGAGACGGTATAGGTGAACCGTTCAAGTTCAGCGTTTTTAGCTTCCAGTTCTTCAATGAGGTGTTCACGGATTGCTTCGGTGCGTTTGCGCTCGGTGATGTCATAGGCCGTGCCCTGAGCACCGACGATATGATCTCCTGCATCGTAAATCGGTACGGCATTGCAGAGCAAGGTTATCGCTTCCCCCTTCTTCGACAGATGCGTCGTCTCGTAGTCCGTCATAGAGCCGCCTGCCAGGAGCTTCCTGAACACCTCCGGATCCTGAACCGCACCCTCCGGATCCTCAAACTCAGTGAACGCTCTGCCGAGCATCTCCTCGGTCTGATACCCGTAGGTCTGTTCCCAGGCCTGATTCAGATAGGTGAATCGCCCCGCTGTGTCACACCGCCAGATCAAGTCCTT
>JANQFF010000075.1 GCA_028277965.1 Pseudomonadales bacterium | reverse complement strand
CATTCCCTGCGAAGCCTGCCTTGCTACAGCCCCCGCAGCACTCGCGCTGAGCGCCGAATAGGTTTTTAGAGGTGCCTTTTAGCCGCGATTTTTTTGCGCTACCCCGCCGATAACGTTGCTTCCGGCTGCAAAGGCGCCGCATCAATCTCTTTCAGCGCCGGTAACACCTCACGTGCAAACATTTCCAGGCTCCGCTCGGCGCGCTCGATGGGCATGTTGCCGTACTTGAAGGCAAACATGATCTCGGAAGCGCCAAAGGTCTCCGCCAGGTAACGTGTCTGCGCAATCACCTCATCGGGGTTGCCGAGCGGATGATCGCGGACAAAGTTCTTGCGAAAGGCTTCCGGGTCAGCCCGAACGTTTGCGGCGTTTTTCGCGTACGTCTCGTAACCCTTGACGTTGTCCAGATGAGTACCCGCAAGTTCGTAGTGACGCAGCGCCGTATCGGAGTAGTCGACCACCCAACCGTTTGCTTCCTCGACTTCGGCCGGATCGTCTGAACAGTAAGTCCATAGCGCAAGCTTGTTGTGCACCGGCCCGAATCCCGCTTCGCGCCGCAAATTGGCATAGTTGCGGGCCCCCTGGAGCGCGAGCTCCACTGAGCTCGTGGGCACTGCGAGGGGGCTGATGTTGTGTTTTGCGATGACCTGGGTGGTCTCGGATGTACCACCAGCGCAGAACAGCTGCGACGACAGGTCGCGTTCCGGCTGCGGGCGAAGGTGGAGATCGTCCAGCTGCCAGAATTCACCTTTAAACGAACACTGACCCGTCGCAAGCAGCTCCAGCAGAATCTCGATGCCTTCGTCGAAGCGCCCCCGCGCCTCCGCCTGATCTATGTTCATGCCGTCGTATTCGCGTCGGCCGAGCCCCCGGCCGACGCCGCACATGATCTGACGGTCCGGTCCCAGAAGCATGTCCAGCATGGCAACGTCTTCGGCAACGCGCACCGGATTGTGCCAGGGCAGGACCACCACCATGCTACCGAGATCAACGTTCTTCGTTACGCCTGACAGGTATGTCAGCAGCTGCAGGGGGTTAGTCACCATGGTGTAGGGTGTAAAGTGATGCTCGACGGTCCACACACTGTCGAATCCGAGGGTGTCCGCCATAAGCGCCAGGCCAACTTCTTCGCGGAAGATCTCCGCATCAGCCTTGCTCGGCCGCGCGGCTGTGTCCTCACCGCGTTCTTCGGCCTCGTATCGATCCCAGTCGCCAGTGTTCTGGCAAAAGATGGTCAGCCCTACCCGCATGTTATTCCCCCTCGCAGATGATGTGTCGAGTATCCGCCAACATCCAACGGCCTTTCAAGCTGCAGTGATCGTGTGTCGCGGGAATACCTGGACCAACCCACCTGGATGATCCTGGCTGGCAGGACCAGGCGATCTAACGCTTCCGGGTTAACTACGAAACTTTTTTCCCATGTACCCGGGCACGGCGGACCGGACCCTCGAGCTCCACTTTCTGACCCGGTTTGCCTACGAAATAGCCCTGGGCGTAGTCGATACCCAGCCTGGCAAGCAGGTTAAGCGACGCCTGATTCTCGACAAACTCAGCAATGGTTTTCTTGCCCAGCGTCCTGGCCACATCGCCGATGGCCCGGACCATGGCCTGGTCGACCTTGCTCCTGTTCAGGTTTTTCACGAACTGCCCATCGATCTTCACATACTGCATGGGCAGTTCTTTCAGATACGTGAAGGAGCTGTACCCGGTACCGAAATCGTCCAGCGCGAACTCACATCCGAGTTCGATGAGTTTCTGAATCTGCGAGCTGGCATCGCTGAAGTTGCCAACCGCTACCTGTTCAGTGATCTCGAAGATCACTGCCGACGGATCCAGTTTGTTGCGCTCGAACTGGCCCCTTACGAATTCAACCAAACCACCTTCGGCAAACGCACTACCAGACATGTTGATGGTAAATCGCAGCTCCGGTTTCTGGCGACGGTGCCACGCCAGGCTTCTGAACGCGTTTTCGATCACCCAGCGGTCGATGTCATTGAGCAGGCCAAACCGCGTAGCGGCCGGTAAAAACGCACCGGGTGCATGTATTCCGTCTTCCCCTTTGAGGCGTAGCAGCACCTCGAAGTGACTGGCTTCGCCGGACTCAATCTGCACGATGGGTTGGTAGAAGAGCACAAACTGATCGGTTTTAAGCGCGGTTTTCAACTTCTGCGCCCAGCCGATATCGTACTTCAGCTCGTCGATCTCACCGGCTTCCGGTTCGTACACCCGCACACGATTGCGACCGTCCGTCTTGGCCTTGTGACAGGCAAGGTCCGCAAACGCCAGCATCTCGTCCACTGTGGGAGCCCTGGCCTGATCAACGTGGGCAACACCGACGGAACAGGTGAGATTGAACGACTGTCCTTCGTGCACGAAAGGTAGCTCGACCAGCGCAGCCATGACCGCTTCCGCGGTATCCAGACTGACCTCGCTGGTCGCCCCGCTGAGCGCCACACCAAATTCATCTCCACCAAATCGCGCAACCACGCCCGCATCTGCCACACAGGAGGTAATTCGCCCCGCAACCTGCTTCAGCAGGTCGTCTCCGGCGCGATAACCCAGCGTATCGTTGACGTATTTGAACTGATCCAGGTCAACAAACAGCACCGCACCGTCACCCTGTTCGAGCAGATCTGCCACAACGCCGGTGAATGCGTAGCGGTTGGGCAGACCGGTGAGATTGTCGTGATTCGCCAGGTAGCTCAGGTGCTCGTCGCGCTCCTTGATACGGCTCACTGCGTTGCGCAAGCCGCTTGCGATTGCTTCGATTTCACGATGCGGCGAAGCGCCGATCTCGAGTTCCGTGTCACCCTCGGCAAGTTGCTCCAGGGGTTTCTGAATGTCTCTCAAAGGCTGCAATGCGCGCCGCAACAACACCCGTCCAAGCAGTGCGAGAATCAGGAATGAAAGCGCCAGCGCAACACTGGCGTTGGTTACATGTCGCCACAGCTGTTCGTCATAGCGACCGTAATCCAGGCCCAATTCGACAAACCCGACAACTTCCCTCGTCGTGGCAACATTGTCCAGGGAGGAAGCCGTTACCCAGTCATCAGACTCGATTGATGCCACCTGGATGACAGCGCTGACCCGCGTCAGCGATTGATCGGAGCCCTCTTCAAGGTGCGCTCCGGACTCCTCCGGCGCCATCTCGCGTAAGTGACGAAGTTGTGCATCGTCCAGCATCGGCAGCGCAGGCGCGTCACTGCTACCGGTATCCATGAACACGACCCGGCCTTCGGGATCGTAGTACCTGACATAAGCAATTTCCGGGAACTTCGCCAGGTAGCCTTCGATTCGCAGATAGCGATCGTCGCCTGTATCGCTGTACAGCCCCACCCCCAGTGAATCCAGGTCTGCGATCCACTGCCGGGCCAGCTCGGAGACATTCTCGCGTACGATCCAGTTGGTGCCGGACCACAAGCTGACTATGGCAACAGCACCCACCACCAGCGCGTAGCCGAGCTGGGTGAAAAGGATCTCACCGACCAGGGTGCGGCTGCGCACGACCGCTAATCTGTGCTTCAGCCAGGGGACGATCACGATGACTCGCGTGCTGTTTCCGGACTGGAGGCGACCACGAGACGTTTGAGGGGGAGGCGCTGACGATCCGGGGCCTGATCAAGCAGGGTCACGATCTGTTCAGCGATGTCCTCGGGATCGGGCGCCACGTGCATGGCGTCGCCGAGTTCCGCTATCGCCGGACTGTAGGTGAGCATGGCAGTACCGTGCTTGCCGCCGTAGGCCATCATCTTGCGGATGACCTGGGGACTGAGAATCCTCTTGTCCGGCAGGAATATATAGCCGTCGATTTCCGGCACCATGCGTTGAAATACGAACAACGCTTCTTTGTCGGATCCCACGTGCTCGTAGCGAAGCGACATTTCGGCACCGACTGCTGCGCCGAGCAAATCCTGCACGACAAATTTCATGTCCGAGCTGGCGATGACGCCGATGGTTTTCAGTTCCGGTTCAACTTCCCGCCATCGCGCAATCTGCAACGCGAACGGCGGTAGAGCGGACACGCCACGGTACCCGACGGTCTGCAGATCGGTTTCTGCGAACACCTGGGTGTAGAGGACATTGAAACCATCATCAGGATTAATACTCTCTGCGGCGGCCTGGCCGATGGCAATGACGTCCACAATGCCCTGCTTCGAAATCAGCTCCGCGATGATCGGAGCAGTGGCATGCTCGAGGGAGTACTTCGTGCAATCCAATCGGTCTTGCGCAAGCAACGCCTGAGCAACCGCTCCCTGGGCATCCGCATCACTGCTGACCACGATAGCAACGGGTCTGCGTGTAGACCGCTCCAGTACCGCTTTGCCTTCGACGGTTTCCTGCGAACCGTTAGTATGAGTTTTTTCCGCTGGCGGCAGTTCCTGCACGGGCACCATCGAACAGGCGACCGCCAGAACGCTCGCGCCAAAAGTGACGATGAATCTACAAAAGCTCCACATGCTGTCAGGGCTACCTGATACCTGGCACGTTCACAGGTTACCTAACTCGTCACAGCTCGTGTGTGAACCAGACCTCAGTGTAGGGCGTGGAGAGGCGCAATAACCAGGGCACTGCGCAGCTGGGCAGTGCGCGTAGCTGTCAGGATTAGTAGGAGATCGCCTCTTCCAACTTCACCCATCGTCCGTCCTGAACCTGAGATAGTACGGATTCTGTTGCACCGCTGTGTTTATCCGGTCCAAACGAGACGTTGTAGCCGAAGATGTCCGTGTAGCTGTCTATACTCTCCAGAGCCGCAACCATTCCTTCGGTTGTAAGCTCCGCTCCGGCACGTTCCAGCGCTTCAACCGTGAGCGCAGCTCCACGATAGCCCTCCATCGCTGCAAGCCCCGGTTCCACGTCATAAGTCGCCACGTAAGAATCCCACCAGGATTTGACTTCGGGTGACATCACGTCATCTGCGTAAAAACGCGCCATATGTACAAAGCTATAGAATCCCTGCCCACTCTCCTGATCGGCAATGACCTGGGCGTACACAGCGTTGTTACCGACCCATGAAACCCCTTCCCATCCCATTTTTCGGGCTGCATCCAGGATCAGGATCGTATCCCGGTGCACGGTGCCCATCAGCACCAGGTCGCAACCTGCATTCTTGAGACGCAGGATAGCGGCGGTAAACTCACTGTCCGTGGGTTTGTGTGCCGACACGGCAGCAATTTCGAGACCCATCGCTGCAGCCTGATCTTCTGCCCCCTCGAGAATCTCAACACCATAGTCAGTATCCTGGTAGATCACACAAGGTACCTGGGCACCGCGCTGCTCAACAAAGTAGTTCACCGAGGCGCGGACCTCATCGTAGTAGATTCCCCGCTGCGTGAACTTGAGTTGATGAAAGGGTTCGACCATCTGCCTGCCGCCGCTGATCGGGAAGAGATTGATGACACTGTTTTCGAACAGCATCGGCATGATTGCGTTGTTGAGCGGTGTGCCGACCCCCAACAGGATCGCAAATACCTCGTCCCGGTTGACCAGCTTATTTGCTGCCGACATCGCTTTCGGAACCTGGTATGACGTGTCTTCAACGACGTAACGAATCTGGCGTCCATGCACGCCGCCAGCCGCATTGACCTCGTCGAATTTCATTCGGGCGCCATTGGTAGCACCCACACCCCAGATGGCTGTTGGTCCTGAGAGGTCCGTGTAGACACCAAGAACAATCTCATCAGCAGTCACTCCGCGGGTGGGAGTGCCCGAGGCAGACTCCGCGCTTTGGGCCTGATCTCCAGAGCCTCCACACCCTGCAAGCACCAACGCCATACCGACGATCAAAACGTTTACCCACTTCATCTGTGTACTCCTCAATACATCTCGTTGATGAGGCCGATGTACTTCTCATTCACCACTTTGCGCTTGAGCTTCATCGTGGGAGTGAGTTCCTCATCTTCCGGATCCAGTAACTGGTCAATTAAGCGAAATTTCTTGATCGTTTCAACCCGGGCAAACTTGGTATTCACTTTTTCGATTTCTTCCCAGATGAGATCCTGAACTTCCTTCGTGTGACAAAGGCTCGTGTAGTTTGTAAACGGCACATGATTGTCCTGGGCAAAGTTCTCCACGTTTTCCTGGTCAATCATGATCAGGCACGTCAGAAAAGGCCTTTTGTCTCCAACCACCACCGCGTCAGAGACGAATGGCGAAAACTTGAGCTGGTTTTCGATCTCACTTGGTGTGATGTTCTTTCCACCCGCTGTGATGATGATGTCTTTCATACGATCCACGATGTAAACGTAACCATCGTCATCGATACGCCCCACATCACCCGTATGCAGCCAGCCCTGCACGAACGTCTCTGCCGTTTTTTCGGGCTTGTTCCAGTAGCCTTTAATCACCCCCGGGCCACGAATAAGGATTTCACCCTCTTCCGAGAGCGTTACCTCCATGGGATCCGTGGCACGTCCGACCGAGCCCATGCGAGTGTCACCCGGGACGTTTGCAGTTGCGAGGCCAGAACACTCTGTCTGGCCATAAACTTCGTACATTGGCGTGCCCAGGGCCCAGAACCAGTTAATGAGATCAGGGGCTATGGGTGCCGCACCCGTGGAGAGCCACCGGCACTTGTCTATGCCAAGGAGAATCCTGATGTTCTTCAATACGAGAAAGTCGCTGACAAAGTGGACAACGCGAAGCCCGAGGCCGGGTTGCTCACCATTACGCGTCTTCTCTGCCACCTGCTCTCCAATACCAATCGCAAAGTGGTATGCCCAACGGCCCAGCGCCGTGGCTTCTTTCAACTTGATGGTGATCTGGGAATACATCTTTTCCCATACGCGGGGCACAGCAAAGTGTATCGTCGGCGCGATTTCCTGCTGGTCGCTCGTGGCGGTTTCAACTTCCTCGACCAGATTCACGACAGAACAGGATTCCATCGACATGAAGATGTAGAACATACGACCTGCCACATGCGCCAGCGGCAGGAACCCAAGCTGCTCATCATCCGGGTACACGCCGTATATCTTCTGCAGGTTCTGCGCCATGAACAACATGTTGGCCTGGGCGATCATCGCTCCTTTGGGAGGTCCTGTGGTCCCCGACGTGTATGTGAGGACCATGAGGTCATCGGGCTGGGCTGCGGTAATCTCCTCTTCCCACAGGGACTTGTGATCTTCCTCGTGTTGTTTGCCCAGTTCGATCAGTTCGTCGAAGCTCAGGCACTGTTCGTCTGAGAAGTTTCGCAAGCCCTCCATGTCGAAGATGATGATCTTTTCCAGCGTTGGCGTGCGCTCCCGAACTTCGAGCACCTTGTCCAACTGCTCTTCGTCTTCAGCAAAGTAGAATCGAGTGTCACTGTCCGTGATCAGGTATTCCACCTGGTTGGCCGCATCGGTTGGATACACACCGTTGGTAACCCCGCCCATCGTGATGATGCCGAGATCTGCGAACATCCATTCTTTATTGACTTCCGATGCTATCGAACAGACGTCTCCACGCTTGAGCCCCAACGCTTTCAGTCCGTGACCAACCCAACGAGCGTAGTCCCCGTAGTCGGACCATGTGTATTCGTTCCAGATCCCGAAGTCTTTTTCCCGGAGCGCAACCTTGTCCGAGTGTTCTTTCACCCGCTTCAGAAAGAGCTCGGATATCGTTCGACACCCATCAACCGTGACTTCAGACATTCGTCCCCCTACCCACTAGCGCCAGGTCTTACGCTGTTTCCAGCGCCGACGGCCGCGGACACCCTCGTCTTTCATCCCGAGGTAGAACTCCTGGATGTCCGTGGCTTCAGACAAGCGTTCGCACGTGTCTTCCATCACGATACGCCCCACTTCCATAACGTACCCATAGTCACCAACATCAAGTGCCATCTTGGCATTCTGTTCGACCAGCAACATCGTGACACCCTGCTCTTTGTTCAGCCGCTGAATGATCTCGCCGATCTCGTGTACAAGACGGGGTGACAATCCGAGTGATGGTTCATCAAGCAGCATCAGCTTCGGCCGCAACATGAGCGCACGGCCAATGGCCAGCATCTGTTGCTGACCACCAGAGAGGTTCACCGCCTGAGATTTGTGCAGGTCTTTCAGTACCGGGAAGTACGCGTAGACCATTTCGACGTCCGCAGCGATTTCGCCGTCGCGTCTCGAAAAGGCGCCCATCCTGAGGTTTTCATCGACATTGAGAAACGGAAAGACCTCCCGCCCCTCCGGAACATGTGCAATTCCCTGACGTGCGACCCAGTCCGGATCACGCGACTGGATTTCATCACCCGCGTAAGTGACCGTGCCCTTCTGGGGATCCATCGCGCCGCTGATCGTCTTGAGAACTGTGGTTTTACCAGCGCCGTTAGCACCCAGCAGCGAGACAATCTGACCTTCCGGCACGTCCATACTCACGCCGCGGATCGCCATGACCGGACCGTAGTAAGTCTCGATGTTGCGGATTTCGAGCAGGTGTCCCATCCGTCAATCTCCGAGGTACGCGCGCAGAACCTCAGGATGGTTCTGGACTTCATGGGGTGTGCCGACAGTGATGAATTGTCCGTCCGCCACCGCAAGCACGCGGTCTGACGCCTGGGAGACGAGGTTCATGTCATGCTCCACCATGATCACGGTAATGCCGAGGTCTTCGTTGATGTCTTCGAGCCAGAACGACAGATCCTCAGTCTCTTCCGGGTTCAGACCGGACGACGGCTCGTCCAGAAGCAGCAGTTTTGGTCCCAGGCACAGCGCCCTGGCGATCTCCACCATCTTGCGCACCCCGTATGGGAGATTGGCGATGACCTGTTCGCGGTAACTCTGCAGGTCCAGAAGATCGATGACGTCTTCGACGCGACGTCTGAAATCGAGATCCTGACGCTTGACCTGGGGAAGAAAAAAGATCTCGCTGAGTAGATTGGTTTTACGATGGACATGACACCCAATCAAAAGGTTGTTGAGAACCGTCTCCTGCTCGAAGAGCTCGGTATTCTGAAACGTTCGCGCGATCCCAAGCTCGGCTACCTTGTGTGTAGCAACCTCGGTGATGTCTTCACCGTCAAAAATGACCCGCCCGTGTGTGACGTCGTAGATACGGCTGATCAGATTGAAGATGGTCGTCTTACCTGCCCCATTGGGACCGACAATGCTGAATACCTCTCCGGCCTCCACCGCAAACGAGACTTCCTGAACGGCTTTGACACCCCCGAAATGTACTGAGATTTCTTCAGCGACCAGCAGACTCAATGCAGACGCTCCGTGCGCAGGAACGATTTCTGGCGCTTGTATGTAGCACGCCGGTAAAGCGGAAATTCCTCGAAGAAGAGTCGCACCTTGCGCCACCGGCCGTATATGCCAAGCGGTTCGTAGATAAGAAACAGGATCAGGATCAGGCCGAAGATTGCCGGCTCGAGACCCGGGATCTGGGCAATCTGAGCAGGGACCGTATCCCTGAAAATTGCGATGCCTTGAGGCAGAAGGCCGATGAATATGGCGCCGTAGATGACACCGTGAATCGATCCGAGACCGCCCACCACCACCATCAGGAGCAGTTGTATGGACGTGATGATCGTAAACGCATCCGGCGCCAGGTAGCTCAGGCGGTGCGCGAAAAGCCCCCCGGCGAGACCCGTAAACGCGGCTGATAGCCCAAAGGCCAGGATTTTCGTTTTGGCCAGGTGTATTCCCATACTCTCAGCGGATGTTTCAGAATCCCGGACCGCCGTCATAGCACGTCCGGCAGGACTCCGAAGAAGGTTCAACATCAGGATCATCGAGCCAATGAGCACCACCAGGCAGAGGTAGTAGAAAGCGGTCGCGCCTGACATGGCAAAACCGAAAATCTCCGCCTTTGGTACAGGCATGCCGCGAAAACCGCCCGTCACCGATTCCCAGTGCACCAGCACCTGCTCGACAATGACGGCAAACGCCAGGGTGGCTACCGCGAGATAGATACCCGTCATTCTGAGGGCGGGGATGCCAACCAGCGCGCCTACCACCCCGCAGAAGAGGGTTGCTGTCACTATCGTCACCGGAAATGGCAACCCGGCATTCAGAAGATAGGCATGGACGTACGCACCAATCGCAAGGAAAGCAGCATGTCCGAGGCTTACAAGTCCCGTATACCCAACGAGGAGCATCAGCCCGAGGCCCGCAATCGCATAGATGAAAACGAGCGAGAACTCCCCTAGCAGAAACCGGTCGAGCCACAACGGCCCACTCAGAACCAGCAGCAGCAACAACCCGTACCAGAGGATATGACCGCTGTGCTGGATCAGGTTGATGTCCTGCTCGTAGCGGATCTTCCGAACAAACCGCATCAGACTTTCTTCTTCTGCATGGTGGCGAAAAGACCCTGCGGACGAATGAGCAGCATGATCAGCAGGAGCACATAGGCGCTCATATCTGCAAATCCGGGAGGCAGGTACAGCCCCGCAAACTGCTCGACAATCCCCACCAGCAGCCCGCCAATGATGGCTCCGGGCATGCTGCCGAAACCACCTACAATTGCTGCTGCGAACGCTTTGATGCCGACAAACCCAATCAGTGGATCCACTAACGACACGGGTGCCGTCAACACACCCGCCAATCCCGCTATACCCGCGGACAACGCCCACACCAGCGAGTACATTCGCTTGACCGGGATCCCCACGTAGAACGCGGCCAGCTGATTCTGGGACGCTGCCTGCATGGCGATACCCACACGGGTAAAACGGAAAAAGAGCCAGATGAGCCCACACAGGAGCGCGGTGCCGAGGATGATCGCGAGGTTCTCGTATCCGATGACGGAATCCCCGAGGCGGACAACTTCGCCCACGTAAGGCGTGGGCAGCGCCCGTGGTTCGTTACCCCAGATTGCCCCTGCAATGGCACGGAGAACAAAACCAAGGCCAATTGTCAGCATCAGGACGGCAAAATGCGGCTCCCCGATCATCGGACGCAGCAACAGCCGTTCGAGAACTACCCCGACTCCGGCCATCACGAGAATAGTTGCAGGCAATGCCCACCAGAATGGCCAATCCCAGAAACTGATGAAGGTGATCGCGACGTAAGCACCGAGCATCATGATGTCGCCCTGGGCGAAATTCACCATTTCCGTCGCTTTGTAGATCAGCACGAAGCCAAGAGCGATGAGCCCGTAGACACAGCCCTGGGAGATCCCGCTGATCAGTAATTGCAGTACTTCCACAAGAGTCTTTTTGTCGTTGTCTTAGTTGTGGATCGCCGCGTATTGTGTGGACTGACGAGGTGTTTGTCACGCCTCTATATCTGGAGGAAAAAGGGATGGGAGAACGACTGGCAGGCAAACGTGTGCTGGTGACACAAGCGCAGGACTATATGGGACCGGCAACGATTGAACTCTTCAGTGACGAAGGCGCAGAGGTGATCGCCGACGATAGCGATCTGACACAACCCGGCGCCTGTGAGGCGCTCATTGAGCAGACGGGTCACATTGACATCCTGATCGCCAACCTCGCTTCAGGCAATTTCTCCGGAATCAACGCTGTTGACCTCACTGACGACGACTGGCACACCACATTCGACGTCATGGTGCATCCCCTGCATCGTCTCTGCCGGGCAGTGCTGCCCCAGATGATCGAACGCAGTCGAGGCAAGATTGTGGTCTATGGCAGCGCAACCGCGCTGAAGGGTCTGAAGACCGTGACCACCTATTCTGCAGCGCGCGCCGCCCAGGTCGGTTACGTTCAGTCACTGGGTGTCGAGGTGGCCCCGCACAACGTCCAGGTCAATCTCATCGCGCAGAACTACGTTGAGAATCCTGTCTACTACCCCCCTGAACTGAAAGACAACGAACGCTTCATGACCTCACTCAAGCGCCAGGTCCCGCTGGGCAGGCTCGCAACCGCGGATGAAGACGCCCGGTTTGCGCTGTTCCTTGCGTCAGACGAAAGTGACTTCTTTGTCGGCCAGGCGATCCCGTTTTCCGGAGGGTGGGTCCAGCGTTGACGCGCCCGTCGACCGCAGGCTAGTTTGTGTCGGCAAATATAGAGGGGGATAACAACCATGATGACAGGTGACGAGTACCGGGCATCGCTCGACGACGGCAGAGAGACTTTTTTCGAAGGCCAACAGATTACTGACCTTCCGGGGCACCCGATCCTCGGGATCACGGTGGACTCGGCCGCTGTGGGTTACGACCGCTTCTACGATCCGACGCCTGGCGCCGTTGGTGCTTTCATGAAGGTACCCGGCTCGGGAGATGAGCTTCGCGAGCAGGTGGAGCTGCACGAAACCGTGGATCTTCTGACCCATGTCACCTATGCATCGATCATGACGCTGCTTACCGCGGCTGATCGCATCGAAGAGACGCTGCCCGACAACGCGCGTCGGATCCGGGAGTACGTGGACGACGCCCAGAAGCGGGATGTCCGCATCACCCAGTGCATTACCGATGCCAAGGGCGATCGCAGCAGACGCGCCGGGAACCAGGACGATCCCGACGCTTACGTGCGCATCATCGAACGGCGTCCCGACGGTATTGTCATCCGCGGGGCCAAGCTGCATATATCGGCTGCTTCGATGGGCCACGAGCTGATGACAATTCCGACCAAAGCGATGAGACCCGGCGAAGAAGATTACGCGGTCGCCGCGATGGTTCCGGTCAATGCGCCAGGGGTGAAGATCGTAAATACCACTTATGCACCCCGACATGAAGACAAACGGGATTTCCCCGTTTCCGGCAGGCACCACACACCCGAAGGGTTTGTCATTTTCGACGATGTGTTTGTGCCAAACGAGCGCGTCTTTCTGGACGGTGTGACCGAGTTTGCCGCCGTGTTTGCGCACTCGCTCGGCCTCTGGGAACGGCTTGGCGGCCTCTCCGGTATGGCTTCAGGCTACGACCGTCTGGTGGGTTACGCTCAGCTCATCGCGGAAGCCAACGGCCTCGAGAAGGTCGGACACATCAAAGAAAAAATCTCGGAGATGATGATCAACGCAACGCTGATCAGAGCCTCCCTGGAAGCCGCCATCGAGAACTGCAGCATCACGTCCGATGGCGCTGCATTCCCGAACGAGCTCTATACAAACGTCGGCAAATATCACGGTGCCGCCAACTACTCGCTGATGGTCAGACACCTGCACGACATCGCAGGTGGCAGTGTCTTAACAGCCCCGGGTATTGCGGATCTCGAGAACGAAGAGACCGGGCACCTGGTGCGCAAATACATGAGTACCAAACAGTCCGTCGACGGTTCATACAGAACAAAACTCTTCCACGCCATTCGCGATACCACCGCCGACGCCCTCGGTGGCTGGTCGGCCGTCACCAACATCCAGGCGGGTGGTGGGCTCTACGCGCAGAGGATCGTGTCGAGGATGCACTACGACCTCGACCGGGCCAAGCGTATGGCGCTGGAATACGCCCACATGGACGAATACCTGGACAACGGTTCAGTCTGAGGAGCAGGGATCACCTATATGGATTAGCCTCTCGGCATCCCTGCCGCCGTACTTTCAGTACGTTAGAACCCCAGGGCTCGCTTCACCACAAATCGCTGGTAAGCGATTTGCTGCTCGCCCGTCAGGCGCGATGCGCCTGACCCCATTGTTACTAGTTTATTGCTTCAGACCAATCGAATGCTGTATATATATACAGTTCATGAAGTTACTCCGCCCACTACACCGACAACGCACCCGGCGAACGACCCGGGCTACCGTACTCAACCGCTCCGAAGTCGCAAGTCTCCTGGAGATCGATGGCGCTGAGGTCGAAACCTATCTCTGCACCCAGGGTATTGGTTTTCATCGGGACAGTCGGGGTGAGATCTGGGTGTCCTGGCCGGACGCCAATGTGATTGAACTCCCGGCCTCAACGACTGACTGAAGCGTTGGTCAGAAACACCCGGATAGCGGTCGCCGCCTGAAGATCCAGTCCTCGTGTCACCGATGCACCGGAATCGAGACTACCAATACGGATCCGGCTTCTTGCCAGCTGGCCGCCAATCATCGCTTCAGTACCGAGCTCGATTGCGTGTAACGGCACTGGCGATGCGTTCTGGACCTGCACCAGGTAGCGACCACTTTCGTCCCGGGCTGTTCGGATATTGACGTATCGGTCCGGGTTATCCGGCAGATCCAGCCGCACCAGGCTGGCCCTGGCTGCGTGGCCTGCACTACCCGCTGCCTGGCCGGCCCGCGCGTAATAGCGTTTTGCCGCTTCCCGGTCACCATCCGATTCCGCCAGTTCCCCCAGCGCCTGATAGGCTGTTGATGTGGGTAACCATCGGATTGACTGTTCCAGGTCCGAGCGTGCTGACACATTGTCACTCTGCTCGGCATGTGCAAGCCCACGCTGCAACCAGTAAACGAAGTACTGGTCGTCGCGCCGGATTGCACGATCGAAATTGGTGATGGCGTCGTCGAACCGATCCTGCTGCAGGCGGATCGCCCCACGCATGCCATGGAAGACCGCTTCTTTGCTTCTGAGATTCAGGGCCCGGTTGATGGAACTGGCCGCTGCTTCGTAGTCGTCATCGGCGTACCGTTTGTTGGCTTCATCGTAGGCTGCAAATGCAGGGGCCGCCGCCCTGACATCTGCCAGGGCAAGCTCGAACGGCTCGACGAACTGGCCGCCACCACCAAGCCCCTCGTTTTCCAGCTCACGCACGAGTCGGCGATTATTGGCAACACGCTCCTGAGATGGAGGATGCGACGCAAACAGTCCCTGCAGGAAATCTGAACGCTTGTTGCCGGAAAGCCGAACGAATGTCTCCTGTAGCGTGACCGCGGCGTTCGGGTCGTAGCCTGCCTGGGCCATGAAGCGCGTGCCGTAGTAGTCCGCTTCCCGTCCCGCATCGCGGGAATACTTCTGCCCAACCAGTCCCGCCGCCAGCGCCGCACCCTGCACGATCGCACCACCGAATTCCTGTCCCTGGGCATAGATGGCTGTGCCGAGTAACAGGCCCTGAGTGATATAACCCCTCTCCACCCGTTTCGCGCCATGCCGAGCGGCGGCGTGAGCAATCTCGTGCCCGAGCACAGCCGCAAGTTCGGCCTCGCTTTTGAGCTCAGTCAGAAGCCCGCGGTTGATGGCAATCTTGCCACCCGGCAATGCCCAGGCGTTGGGGACTGAATGATTGAGAACCACAAATTCATACGGCAGATCCCGCCCGCTGTACTGGGCGATTTTCTGACCGACACGATTAACGTACTCCGTCAACGCCTCATCTGTACGGTAGGCCCCACCCTGCATCTGTTGAGCCGGGACATACTGCTCCTGCCCAATTGCTATCTCCTGCGCCTCACTGACGAAAGCAAGTTCTCGCTCACCCGTCACCGGATTGACCGCACATCCGGCAATCAGGATGAAAAGTGAGACCCAAATCAAGTTTCTTGCCATTGTTCCCAACTGCTTACAAATCTCAACAACCCCGGCACAGCGTTATCACGACCGCCAACATAGCCTAGCGCTGACACTACGAGTGGTAAATCGGTAGTAACCACTGGAGGGTACATGCAGCACCCCGGAGAGACCAAAGAGGAGATCTCGCGCCTCAAGAGTCATTTTGAATCCCGCCGCCGCAGTCACCGGCGTATGCCACACAGCGTGGCGAGTGCCTATCGGCGCCTGATAGCGGAATACGAAGAACGTCTCGGGGAGCCGCCTCGAAAGCCCAAACGTTCCTGATTCCATTTTACTTCCATTTTCACTGCAACCGCCGTGCAGCATTACGACGTAACTTACATGATCAACGAACACACATTGACGCACCAGACAGACACGCAGTCTGATCCAGACACAGAGGCCGAACAGGAAATGGAATACTCAACAGCCAAAGCAATAGCAATCCCTAAGGACGATTACCTGTCGACAGGCGAATCACTTCTGATCGTTGCCGCATTGTGCACGCTGGCCGCAAGTCTGCTGTCGTTTTCACTCCTGTAACAGATACGTCTGTATCCAGATAAACGGCAGGTACCGAATCTCTCCAAAGACCCCAACTCTCCAATGAGTTATTGAAATCTGACCAATATGGCCAACCCTGCGAAAGCAGGGTTTTTTTTGCCTGATTTCCAGCGCAAACTAGGTTCCCCCTGGTAGGACTGCAAACAGAATGAAATATCTCCATACGATGGTCCGTGTGACGGACATCGACGAATCCCTGAGTTTCTACTGTGACGCCCTGGGTCTCGAAGAACTGCAACGTTACGAAAGCGAAGCCGGTCGCTTCACGCTGGTTTTCCTGGCGGCACCCGGCGATTCCACCGCGCAGGTCGAACTGACCTATAACTGGGACTCCGAAGCTTACGACGGAGGCCGCAATTTCGGTCATCTCGCTTACGAGGTCGACAATATTTACGAGACCTGCCAGCACCTGTCAGATTGCGGGGTAACAATCAATCGCCCGCCACGGGACGGACGTATGGCGTTTGTACGCTCCCCCGACGGTATTTCGGTTGAGCTCTTGCAGAAAGGGGGTGCGCTGGAACCTGCAGATCCCTGGCAGAGCCTTGAAAACATCGGTGAGTGGTAACTGGACAGAAACTAGAAAGCGAAAAAGGAACGTTATGAAACTGTATAATTCAATTGGACCAAACCCCCATGTGGTGCGCATGTTTGCGGCAGAAAAAGGGGTGGACCTCGAACTCGAAGAAGTCGATCTCATGGGTGGAGAGAATCGTCAGGAGAACTTCCTCAAACTCAACCCTTCCGGCCAACTGCCTTGCCTCGAGGCGGACGACGGCTCGCGCATCGCGGAAATCACGGCCATCTGCGAGTACCTCGATGAAGTGGGCAGCGGCCCGTCACTGATTGGTGAAACACCGGAAGCACGGGCCAACACCCGCATGTGAACCCGGCGGGTTGATCTCAATATCTGTGAACCTCTGGCCAATGGCTTTCGCTACAGCGAAGGATTGCCGCTCTTCAAAGACCGCATGATTACCATCCCGGAGGCTGCCGAAGGGCTGAAGCAGATTGCCAGGGAGAAGCTTGGCTGGCTCGATGATCTGATGGGCGACGGCCGCGAGTACATTGCCGGTGGTTCCATATCACTCGCGGACGTGCTGCTTTACTGCATGCTGGCGTTCGGCAATACAGTGGGTCAGCCGTTTGATGAGAACCTCGCCAACATCAAACCCTGGTTCGACCGCATGGCTGCAAGGGCATCGGCTAGCGCCTGATGAGCCTGAAGTGAACGGCGTGCCACATTTCACACGCCGTTCACAAATCGCCTAGTACCATGCCTGGCATAAGTCAAGGACATATGTTACTTTTGGTAGCATTCGATGTAACCCAACTACCCGGCTGAGTCATGCGCGCAACCTACATCACCGCGATTGTCATTGCTGTACTGCTCGGAGCCTGGCTCTTTTCCGGGCAGGTCGGTCAACCCGACACAATCGAAGAAGCCACAATTGCGGATCGCAATCGCGAAACTGAGCGCGTTCAGGCTGACTCTGCCCCGACCCGGGTGCGTGTTTCGGTGCTCGAGGCCAGTGAACAATTCCGGCAGATCAAGGTTCGCGGCAAAACCGAAAACAAACGCACCGTCACCGCACGCGTGGAACTCGAGGGTACAATCACCGGTCGCCCTGTCGAGCGGGGCACACCCGTCGAGGAAGGTGATCTCCTCTGCCAGATTTCCGACGAAGATCGCAGGTCATCGCTCATAGAGGCCCGCGAGGCACTTAACCAGGCGAGAATCGAATACGAAGGTGCGCTCAGCCTCAAGCAGCGCGGATTCAACTCCCAGGCTGCCATCGCCGCCGCCAAAGCCCGGCTCGCATCAGCTGAAGCCAACCTCAACCGACGTCAGCTCGATGTCAGAAAGCTTCAGGTCAAGGCGCCTTTTGCAGGTATTGTCGAGGACGTACACCAGGAAATCGGTGATTACGTCACCACAGGCGCCGAGTGCGTCACCGTTGTCGATCTCGATCCGATGCTCCTGCGCGGACAGGTGTCTGAACAGGAAGTCATCCAACTGAGCCTGGGGCAGTTCGCAACGGGTGTTCTGCGTAATGGAACCGAGGTGACCGGCCCTTTGACGTTCATCGGTCAGCAAAGCGATCCGCAGACACGTACCTATCCGATCGAGATTCAACTCGACAACAGCGACGGGCACCTGCGATCAGGCATCACCACGGAAATCCTGATCCCGGTCGAGAGCATTCTCGCTCAGAAGGTATCCCCTGCGCTTTTCAGCCTGGATGATGCCGGACGCATCGGTGTGCGGGTCATCGATAGTAACAATGTCGTGGAGTTCCACCTGGTCGAGGTCCTGTCGGATGCGCCCGACGGCGTCTGGGTAACCGGCCTTCCCAATCGTGCTGCGGTGATCACCGTTGGCCAGGAGCTCGTGACAGCAGGTGAGCGTGTTGACCCCATTTTCCAGGGAAACGGTATGCCGGCGCGCACGACTGATCCGGCGATACCCCCCAAGTCAAGTGCGCTGGCGACAACTGCGAATGTAGGCGCAGCCCAACCCTGACGATCCGATTACCATGCTGAGCTTCATCGAAGGCGCTATCGGCCGCACACGAACAACGCTACTCATCATGTTGATGGTGGTGATCGCCGGATTGATTGCCCGCTCGGTCATACCGGTTGCCAGCGAACCGAACATCGACGTTCCCTTCTTTATCGTCACCGTCGTCCATGAAGGCATTTCTCCGGAAGATTCCGAACGTTTGCTTGTGATGCCGCTCGAGACGGAAGTCCGCAACGTCGAAGGCATCGAGGAGATGACAGCGTTTGCCTCGGAAGGCGCAGCCACGATGATGGTTGAATTCGACGCAGACCACGATCTCAACAAAGCCCTGATGGACATACGCGAGGCGGTTGACCGCGCTAAAGCGGAGTTTCCGTCAACCGCTGAAGAACCCATTGTCCAGGAAGCCAGCGTAGACGACTTCCCGGTCATTCAGGTCAATGTGGTCGGGGATGTGCCGGAACGCATGAAGTACACCGTGGCGCTCGATCTCAAAGAATCGATCGAGGCTCTGCCTGAAGTATTGTCCGCAGATATGTTCGGTCATCGTGAGGAACTGCTGGAAGCTGTCATCGACCCGAACCAGCTGGAAGCCTACAGGATTTCCTCCGAGGAACTGATCAACACAATCATCCGCAACAACCGGCTGATCCCCGCTGGCAGCCTGGATACGGGTGAAGGCCGCTTCGCCGTCAAAGTGCCGTCCATCATCGAAGAAGCCTCAGACATATTCGAGCTACCCGTCAGGACAGCAGGTGATACGGTTGTCACGCTCAAAGACGTGGCAACAATCGGACGGACCTTCAAAGACCGGGAAAGCTACGCCCGGGTCAACGGTCAGCCCGCTATTTCCCTGCAGATCACCAAACGTGCGGACGCCAACATCCTCAGCACCATCGAAGGCGCCAAGAAAGTGATCGAGGCTTACCGGCCGAACCTGCCAGGCCGCATTGATGTGTTTTACACAACCGATCAGGCACCGTACGCCGAGGGTCAGGTCACCGAGCTTCAGGGCAACATCTTTACCGCTCTGGGGCTTGTCATGGTGGTTGTCGTTGCAGCGATGGGATTGCGCAGCGGCATCATCGTTGGCCTCGGCATCCCCGTCTCATTTCTCTTCAGCCTGATATTTGTCTACCTGCTCGGCTACACGTTCAACTTCATGGTCATGTTCGGGATGTTGCTCGGTCTCGGAATGCTGATCGACGGCGCCATTGTGGTCACGGAATATGCCGACAGAAAGATGGTCGAAGGCTATGCCAGCCGCCCTGCCTACATACTAGCCGCCAAACGGATGTTCTGGCCGGTGACCGCGTCTATCGCGACCACGCTCGCTGCTTTTCTGCCACTCATGTTCTGGCCAGGCATGTCCGGCAAGTTCATGAGTTATCTCCCCGTCACCGTCTTTACGGTATTAAGCGGCTCCCTGCTCTACGCCCTTGTGTTCGGGCCTGCCCTCGGAACGCTTTTTGGTAAAGCCGGCAGTCGTGACGAGGCATCGATGGAAACACTCAAACAGTTGGAAGAGGGTGATCCGACCACCCTCAAGAGCATGACCGGCTGGTACGCGCAGCTTCTGTCTCTGGCCACCCGCTACGCATTTGCAACGCTGGCGCTAACGCTTGCGGTGATTTTCAGCGTCTTCTGGGCTTACGGCCAATACGGCGGAGGCATGATTTACTTCTCGGAAGGTGATGCCAAGTACGCAAACGTGTCCGTCCGCGCACGCGGAAACTTGAGCGTGGAAGAAATCAACGCCCTGGTTCGGGAAGTCGAACTCGAAGTTCTGGAAGTTCCCGGCGTCGAGTCAGTCAACGCCTACACGACACTGACGGGAAGACCGTCCCGGGACGGGGCGATGGATCGTATCGGTCAGATGTTCCTGGAGTTTTACGACGAAAACCGTCGAACCCTGACAGGTACCGAAATATTGGAACAGATCCGGGAACGGACCAGGGATTTTGCCGGTATTTCGGTCGAGGTCGACCAGATGGATATGGGTCCACCGATCGGCAAACCCATCCTGATCGAATTCTCCTCGCACAACAGTGATCTGCTGGAACCGGCGGTCACACGTGTCGTCGACTACATAACGAACAATCTGCCGGACGTTCGCGATATCGACGATACCCGCTCACTGCCAGGGGTCGAATGGGAGCTCTCGGTAGATCGCGCTCAGGCGGCAATCTACTCTGCAGACGTCAGCCAGGTTGGGATCGCGGTCCAGCTGGTGACCAACGGTGTAAAGGTCGGCGAATACCGGCCCGATCGCTCCGATGACGGCGTCGACATACGGGTACGCTATCCACTGGAGTACCGCGGCATCAACGCGCTCGATGAGCTCAAGATCGCAACCCCCAATGGACTCGTCCCCGTTTCCAATTTTGTCACGAAAAACGCTGCGCCTAACGTGGATACCATCCAGCGCAACGAGGGTATCCCGGTCGAACAGATACGCGCCAACGTCGCGCCCGGCGTTCTGGCAGACGACATGGTCAGGCAGATCGACGCCTGGGTACGGGAACAGGCATGGGACCCCAATCTCACAATCACTTTCAGAGGCGCGAACGAGGACCAGGCAGAGTCAGTCGCTTTCGTCAGTGTCGCCTTCGGGTTGAGCCTCCTGCTCATGTTTGTGCTGCTGGTCACCCAGTTCAACAGCTTTTACCAGAGCACCCTGATTCTGTTCGCAGTGGTCCTGTCTACCGCAGGGGTACTGGTCGGGTTACTGATCACCGGCAACCCGTTCAGCGCTGTACTGAGCGGCGTTGGCGTCGTCGCGCTCGCTGGGATTGTCGTCAACAACAATATTGTCCTCATCGATACCTACAACCATCTCAGGCGCGAACATCCTGAACTGGACTACGTCCAGCTCATCGTGCGAACTGGTGCTCAGCGGCTGCGCCCGGTCATGTTGACCACCATCACAACGGTTTTTGGTCTGCTGCCCCTGGCCGCTAATTTCAGTATCGACCTGGTTAATCGCTCGATCCTCTATGGCAGTCAGTTGTCTTCGTTCTGGGTTCCGTTGTCCCAGGCGATCGTATCCGGTCTGACTTTCTCGACCCTGCTGACCCTGGTGTGTACACCTGCGATGTTGGCACTGCCCCATCAGCTGAAAACCCTTGGTTCCAGGGTATCCACAAAAATCGCGGCTAAA
>JANQFF010000067.1 GCA_028277965.1 Pseudomonadales bacterium | reverse complement strand
CCCAGTTGGGCCCTTGCCGGTACGACCTTTGCCCGCTTCCGCTTGAGCACGGCCGGGGACCTGGGGCCGGGTGGATTGGCGGATGACGGCGAGGACGAGGATTATCAGGTATCCATCACACCCCCGACAGCGAGCAACGGCTTCTTTATCGCCCATAATCCGGTGACGACCTCAGCCAGTGGAGCGAGGAGCGTGCATGCGGCGGATGTTGACAGTGATGGGGACCTAGACATACTCAGTGCGTCGCGCATGGATAACACAGTCGCCTGGTACGAGAATGACGGCAACCAGGTCTTCGCAGAGCGCGTCATCAGCACCACGGCTAATTATGTTACGAGTGTTTTTGCCGTGGATGTGGATGGTGATGGGGACCTGGATGTGCTCAGCGTATTGGGCGGAGCAAATAAAATCGTCTGGTACGAAAATAACGGCAGCCAGAATTTCACGGAGCGTGTAATCCGCAGCTCAGCCAGCGGAGTGAATAGTGTCTATGCGGCGGATGTGGATGGCGACGGGGATTTGGACGTGCTCAGTGCCTCCTATACTAATGACAAGGTCGCCTGGTATGAGAACAACGGCAGCCAGGTCTTTACGGAGCGTGTGATCAGCACCTCGGCCGATGGGGCGTGGAGCGTTTATGCCGCAGATGTTGACGGGGACGGTGATCTAGACGTGCTCAGCGCGTCGAGGTTTGACAACAAAATTTCCTGGTATGAGAACGACGGCAGCCAGGTCTTTACGGAGCGTGTGATCAGCACCTCAGCCGATGGGGCGCAGAGCGTTTATGCCGCGGATGTTGATGGCGATGGGGATCTGGACGTGCTCAGCGCATCGACCTACCTGCATGACTCCAAAATCGTCTGGTACGAAAATGACGGTAGCCAGGGCTTTACGGAGAAAATGATCACGACCTCGGCCTATGGACCGAAGAGCATTTATGCGGCGGACGTTGACGGGGATGGGGATCTGGATGTACTCAGCGCATCGTCGGGTGATAATAAAATCGCCTGGTACGAGAATGACGGCAGCCAGAATTTCACGGCGTGTGTGATCAGCACCTCAGCCTCTTTGGCGCAGAGCGTGTATGCGGGGGACGTTGACGGTGACGGGGATCTGGATGTGCTCAGCGCGTCGTCTGATGATAATAGAATCGTCTGGTATGAGAATGTTATTGGGGATTTTGGTGATGCTCCATTGCCTTATCCCACGACTATCGCTGAGAATGGGGCCTTTCATGCCGTATCCGGTCCCAAGCTGGGTGTCTATCGTGATGGCGAGTCTGATGGCAAACATTCCCCCGCTGCCGATGCAGATGACACCGACGTCACACCGAATGATGAAGATGGCGTCACCTTCGGTACGATCCAGGTGGGCCAACTGGATGCGAGTGTGACGGTCCATGTACAGAACGCACCAGGGGGTGCGAAACTGGATGCTTGGATCGACTTCAATGCCGATGGCTGCTGGGGTGGTGCGGGCGAGCAGATCTTTGATGCCCTGGATGTGGTCGAAGGTGATAATGTCTTGACCTTCGATGTTCCCAGTGAGGCTCTTGCCGGTACAACCTATGCCCGCTTCCGTCTGAGTAGCACCGGTGACCTGGGTCCGACCGGTGGGGCTGTCGATGGTGAGGTCGAGGATTACCAGGTATCCATCGAATCCCCGACAGCGAGCAGTGGCTCATTTATCTTCGGCTCTACTGTGACTGACTCAGCCTCTTCCCCGCAAAGTGTTTACGCTGCGGACGTTGATGGTGACGGAGACATGGACGTGCTCAGCGCATCAGCCTCTAAAAACAAAATTGCCTGGTACGAAAACGACGGTACCCAGGTCTTCATGGAGCGTGTGATCAGCACCTCCGCCAATGGGGCGTGGAGCGTATTTGCAGCGGACGTTGATGGGGATGGGGATCTGGACGTACTCAGCGCATCGTCGGGTGACAATAAAATCGCTTGGTACGAAAATGACGGCAGCCAGGGCTTTACGGAGCATGTGATCAGCACCTCGGCTATTGGCGCATGGAGCGTGTATGCGGGGGACGTTGATGGGGATGGGGATCTGGACGTGCTCAGCGCGTCGGGCGTCGGCGCTAAACTCGCCTGGTATGAGAACAACGGCAGCCAGGTCTTTACCGAGCGTGTGATCAGCACCTCGGCCGTCTGGGTGGCAAGCGTGTATGCTGCGGATGTGGATGGCGACGGTGACATGGACGTGCTCAGCGCATCGTCGGGTGATGATAAAATTGCCTGGTACGAAAATGACGGTAGCCAGGCCTTCACAGAGCGTGTGATCAGCACCTCGGCCCATGGAGCGCAGAGCGTGTATGCTGCAGACGTTGACGGTGACGGTGATTTGGATGTGCTCAGTGCGTCGAACGATGACGACAAAATTGCCTGGTACGAAAACGACGGTACCCAGGTCTTCATGGAGCGTGTGATCAGCACCTCAGTCATTGGGGCACAGAGTGTATATGCTGCCGACATTGACGGTGACGGGGATCTGGATGTGCTCGCGGATAAAATCGCCTGGTACGAGAATGACGGAAGCCAGAATTTCACGGAGCGTGTGATCAGCACCTCACAAAATGCCAGGAGTGTATATGCCGCGGATGTTGACGGTGATGGGGATCTAGACATTCTCAGCGCATTCGTTAGGTTAGATGCAATCATCTGGTATAAAAACATTTCCGAGGATTTTGGTGATGCTCCCAATAGTTACCAGACACTCAAGGCAAACAACGGAGCCCGTCATACCCTCGATATAGATCTGTTCATGGGTGCTGGTGCCCCGGATGCGGATACCGATGGCTTTGGTGATGGCGTTGAGGACAATCCCAATACAGCCACGGATGATGACACTAAAGGATCCGGACCCGACGATGAAGACGGCATCGCAGCTGTTAATTCTATAAATGCGAGTATGCCCTCTTACCGCGTTGATGTAGCCGTCACGAACCACACCGGTAGCGCAGCCACCCTAATCGGCTGGATCGATTTTGACGGCGATGGTGTGTTCCAGGCCGATGAGGGGACCACGACGTCGGTGACTTCCGGAACCAGCGGCGGCACGACCACCCTGACCTGGAACAACATCGGCACGACTGGACCGGACATCGTCGTCGGCGACACCTTTGCCCGCTTCCGTCTTACCACCGACAGTTCCATAACGACCGCCACGCCCGGAGGCCGTGCATCAGACGGCGAGGTGGAAGATTATGCAGTTTCGGTCACCAATCGGAATCCAACAGATCTGGCTTTAACGAAAACGTCTGTCGATGAAAATAAACCCATCGGCACTGAAGTAGGAACCTTTGTTACCATCGATCCGGATACAGGGGATTCACATACTTACAGCCTAGTGGCCGGCACCGGCGATACGGACAATAGCTCCTTTACCATTGGCGGTAATCAACTCGAGACCGCGGAGATTCTCGACTACGAAACCATGGCCCGTTACAGCATCCGTGTACGCACCACCGACACGGCCGGTCTCTGGTATGAAGAGGTCTTTGTCATTACGATTACCGATGTTAATGATGCGCCGACGGTTAGTGCACCTCTCTTAATCACTGCCACAGAAGACGATGCACTCTTCACCGTGGATCTGCTTGCAGGTGCAACTGATCCGGATGCTTCAGATACACTCAATGTTATCAATTTATCCCTGGTTTCTGGTGATGATTCAGGCATGACTGTTAACGGCAATAGCTTGGCAGTCGACCCGTCGGCCTACAATGCCTTGGCTGTTGGCGATAGTGAAGTCATCGAATATCACTTCAGTATCAGCGATGGAAACGGCGGTTCGGTTGCTCAGACCGCTACCCTTACAATCACTGGTGTGAACGATGCGCCGACACTGACCAACATTGAAGGGGCCTCGCTGGCCTATACGGAGAGCGATGCCCCCATGGCGATTACATCATTGCTAACAGTCGGTGATGTAGATCATACGACCCTCGAGGGTGCCCTGGTCAGTATTACATCGAACTTCGTTGCGGGCGAAGACGTGCTGGGATTTACGGATCAAAATGGTATATCAGGCAGCTACAACAGCGCTACGGGTGTGTTGACACTCACCGGATTTGCCAGTCTGGCAGACTATCAGACGGCCCTGCAAAGTGTGACCTACCAAAACATGAGTGATACCCCGTCCACGGCCACACGCGCGGTCACGCTCACGGTGACTGATGGCCGAATATCGGACAGCTTCGAAACAGGAAACCTGCTGGCGTTGCCCTGGACGACCTATGGCGATGCAGACTGGTACGTCACCAATCAGGATGCCCATTCAGGCAGCTACAGTGTCCGGGCTGGTGACATCGGTA
>JANQFF010000055.1 GCA_028277965.1 Pseudomonadales bacterium | reverse complement strand
AATTTCGTGTCCAATCCGGTCGTGAAGAGTGTCTATGTGCATGGAAGTGAGCTTCTCAGTGTTCGTGTGGGCTTTCCACCCCACGTGGGATGCGAATGTTCTCGACGAGGTCGATGACGCCAGAAGGGACCGGCGCAGTCATTCTGGAGATAGTCATCGCCACGACAAAATTCAGAAGCGCGCCAATCATGCCGATACCCTCAGGCGATATTCCCAACCACCAGTGTTCGGCTGTATTCAGTTCCGGCGCCATGAACTTGAAGTAGACGATGTAGTAAAGCGTAAACGCGAGACCCACGATCATGCCGCTGATGGCTCCGATATGGTTGGTGCGTTTGTCGAAGATGCCGAGCAGTATGGCCGGGAACAGCGATGCGGCTGCTAATCCGAAAGCAAACGCGACCACCTGAGCGACAAACCCGAACGGGAAGATACCGAAGTATCCCGCAATCACAATGGCCGTCGCTGCGCTGATCCGTGCGTATAAAAGCTCCCGTTTGTCGCTTAAGCCCTGTGCAAATGTTTTTTTGATGAGGTCGTGAGACACCGAGGTCGAAATCACCAGCAGCAGACCAGCGGCTGTCGACAACGCTGCGGCCAGACCCCCAGCGGCGACGAGCGCAATTACCCAGGCGGGCAGGGCGGCGATCTCCGGGTTGGCCAGGACCATGATGTCGCGGTCCACGTAGACCTCGTTTCGGCTCTCGGTGGGTGCGTTGGTCACAGCTCGCGAACCGTCGCGACGGCGTTCTTCGCCGAACACAGGTGTACCGGCAAACGGCGCGCCGGGGTGATACTGGATCCGTCCGTCGTTGTTTTTGTCCTGCCAGCCGATGAGCCCGATGTCCTCCCAACTCTTGAACCAACCGGCGACATCCGTGTAGGAAGTATTGTGGACGGTATCCACGAAGTTCAGTCGCGCAAATGCCCCAACAGCCGGTGCGGTTGTGTAGAGGAGAGCGATGAAGAGCAGCGCATATCCGGCGGATTTACGTGCGTCGGATACCTTGGGAACCGTGAAGAACCGCACGATGACGTGTGGCAGACCCGCTGTCCCAATCATCAGCGCCATGGTGATCGCAAACACGTCGATTTTGGTTTTCGACCCGTCGGTATAGGGTCCGAAACCCAGATCAACCAACGTCGCGTCGAGTTTATCGAGTACAGAGAGACCCGAACCATCCACCACGGTCGCGCCGAGGCCAATTTGCGGGATGGGAACACCGGTAATCAGGATGGAGATAAAGATCGCTGGTACGAGGTAGGCGAAAATCAACACACAGTACTGCGCCACCTGGGTGTAGGTGATGCCTTTCATTCCACCAAGGACGGCGTACATGAAAACAACCGCCATACCGACAATCACTCCCCACGTGATGGGGATATCGAGGAACTGTGAGAAGACGATCCCAACGCCCCGCATCTGGCCTGCAATGTACGTGAATGAAATCGCTATGAGACAGATGACGGCAACGATCCGGGCGGCACTCGAGTAATACCGCGTGCCGATGAAGTCGGGGACGGTGAACTCACCGAATTTGCGTAGATAGGGTGCAAGCAAAAGCGCGAGGATCACGTACCCACCGGTCCATCCCATGAGGTAGACGGTCCCGTCATATCCCATAAACGCGATGATCCCGGCCATGGAAATGAACGACGCAGCACTCATCCAGTCCGCCGCTGTGGCCATGCCGTTGGCGACGGGGTGAACACCGCCCCCGGCCACGTAGAATTCTTTGGTTGACCCCGCGCGGGACCAGATCGCGATGCCAATGTAGAGGCCGAATGTCAGAAAAACGAAGACGTAAGTAAGCGTCTGCGCGTCCATCAGTGTTCGTCCTCGTCAGACACCCCGAATTTGCGGTCGATATGCCGCATTCGCCACGTATAGACAAAGATGAGCACAACAAAGACGTAAATTGATCCCTGTTGCGCCCACCAGAAACCGAATTTGAAACCGAAAAACTGGAACTGGTTCAGCCAGTCGACGAGGATGATCCCAAACCCAAATGAAACGGTGAACCAGATTGCCAGCAGTATCAGCATGAGCCTGATATTGGCTCGCCAGTAGTCACCATTGTCAGCGGTGGTCGACGCTGTGTCCTGATTATTGTTATTTTCCATGTAATCCCCTTTCCGTAGCATGTTTATACAGCGGTAAGGTAGGCCCGTAAATGTACAGGAGTCCGAATTGGCAGCACCCGTCCAACCCATCCGCCCGGCAGCAACCATTATTGTGGTTCGGGAAGCGCAGCCGAGTTACGAGATATTCATGCTGAAGCGCACAAACCAGGCGGCGTTTGCAGGTGGGATGTATGTTTTTCCCGGGGGCCGGGTGGACGGTGACGATCATCTTCACAAATACGATGATTACCGTTTTGGACCAACTGAAGCGCAGAGTCAGCAGGTGAGCGCGCTCGGAGACGAGTGGCGCGGCTATTGGATTGCTGCGATACGCGAAACCTTCGAGGAAGCCGGGTTGCTTCTCGCGTACCGCGATGGCGAGATCATCTCATTCGATGCTGACCAGGAGCGTGATCGATTCTCAGCCTATCGCAACCCACTCCACAAGGGGGATGTCAGCCTGCTGGACATCTGTGCGGAAGAGAACCTGCAGCTTGCGGTCGATCAGGTCCACTTCTACAACCGGTTCGTTACACCTTTGGGAAGGCCTCGCCGGTTCGATACCCGCTTTTTCATCGCGGCAGCGCCGGAAAGCCAGCGAGGCAAACACGACGAGAAAGAAACCGTGGACAGCGTATGGATCACGCCCCAGGAAGCCCTGAAGCGCCATGCGGCTGAAGAGTTTGGGCTCATGAACGTCACACGTATGCAACTCGAATGGCTGAGCGAATTGCCGGACAAACGGGCAGTGATCGAGATGGCGGAGAAAAGAAGCGATTTCCAGACCAACCGACCCGTGTTACCGCCTTCAGAGCGAACCTAAAAACTCCATCGAACGCCGATGGATGGAACCAACGGCATGAGTTCCACGCGCTCGGGAACAAGGAGAAATCCACTTTCGTCTTCAAGTTCGGAGACATCGTATTCAACGCCGCCTGAATTCGCGCGGTTGAGCGCGTTGGTTACTTCCAGAAATGTGGTGAGTGTCTGCCGGTCCCAACGCCACGTACGGCTGACCTGCAGGTCGAGACTGAAATAGTCCGCCAGTGTGCCCTGGTTCCGGCGCAATTCGGGTGGGGAGTTGCCGTCGATGAGCCCGGGCAGCCGCGTGGTGTGCCAGCCATCGTGCCACAGAACGGTGGTAGCAAATGTCCATCGTTCGT
>JANQFF010000042.1 GCA_028277965.1 Pseudomonadales bacterium | reverse complement strand
GTCTTCGATCCGTATACCGATGTTGCGGTATGCGGATGGCACATGCTCGGTTGAAGTGTGTTCCGGTATGTATATGCCCGGCTCAATCGTCAGGACCATGCCGGCTTCGAGCTCCCGCCAACTGTCGTCGATCTGGTAGTCCCCCACATCGTGTACGTCGATGCCGAGCCAGTGGGATGTTTTGTGGGGACAGAACGTCCGATAGCTCTCATCTGCCATGACAGATTCGATGCTGCCCTCCAGAAATCCCAGCACGAGCAACCCTTCGATCATCACCGTCAGAGCCGTTTCGTGGGGTTCATTGAAGTGGTTGCCCGGCTTGCAGGCGGCGATCGCAGCCAGGTTCGCTTCAAGGACAATGTCATAGATCTGGCGCTGCTCCTCCTTAAATTTCCCGTTCACGGGGAATGTGCGAGTGAGGTCCGCAGCGTAGTGCTGATACTCGCAACCGGCATCGATCAGAAGCAGGTCGCCGTCCTTCAGCTCGGCCGAGTTTTCCACATAGTGCAGAACACACGCATTTGCGCCACCACCAACAATACACGGGTACGCTGGTGTGCGAGCACCATGACGCATGAACTCGTAGGTGAGTTCCGCCTCCAGCTGACCCTCAGTCATGCCCGGCTGACAGGTACTGATCGCACGGTTGTGAGCTCCGCTCGTGATCCGGGCTGCTTCTCTCATGAGCTTTACTTCTCTGGCCGACTTATAGAGGCGCCGCTCGTGAAGGAGGTGTTTGAGCTCAATGAATTCCCCGGGGGGATGTGCGCCACTGGCTTCACGCTTGCGGATATCCGCAACCCAGCCAATCACACGGTTATCGAAATCCGGATACTCTCCCAACGTCATGTAGATCCGGTCACGGCCCTCCAGCAGTCCGGGGAGAATGTCATCGAGGTCCCCGTAGGGGAACGCATCGTCAACCGACAGGAGCTGAGCCGCTCGTTCGGGGCCAAACCGCGCTCCGTCCCAACGCTCTGCATCCTCGTCACGCTCGGCGCAAAAGAGAATCTCTTCGCCGTGCTTGCGTCCTGGCGCAAGGATCAGCAGTGCCTGCGGCTCCGTGAACCCCGTGAGGTAGTAGAAATCGCTGTCCTGGCGAAACAGGTACTGAACGTCGCGGTTGCGACGCTGCAACGTTGCTGCCGGAACGATCGCAATGGAGCCCGGCGCCATCATGCTCATCAGCTCTTTACGGCGCTTCTTGTGTTCAGCAACAGTGATGCCGCCTTTCATGCTGAATCGCCTGCCTCAGCCATGAGTGTCAGGACCAGCACCGCCCCGACCCGCACATACTCGTGGATCTCCATGAACGAGACCTCGTCTTCTTCGTCTCCGTCCACATCGTCGTCCAGCCCGCTGATCCTCGCAAAATCGCGAACAATTTCCTGAACCTCAACCGGCAGCGCACTGTCGGACTCACCGGCAGCACCCGCACCAAACCCGCTCAGGAAACCCGCACACCAGTCCGTCAGACGTCCAAGGCGCGCACTCAACTCGTCCTCGTCATCACCAATAAGTGGCGTAAACGTCATATCCGGGGAGGTGAAATCATCCAGAGCACCCCTGATGAACTCATGGACGGCCGTCTCATCGGTGAGGGCATCCGCACCTGCCAGATCGATGAACTCCTGAAGCGCAAAGCGTTCAGGATTTCCGGCACACAACCCGCAGACCAGGCCGTGAAGTTCAGCTGGGAGTATCACAGAAGATGCGTTCTGTGCTTTGACTTCGAGATCAGACAACGTCAGGGGGCTACACAATGACAAACAATCAGCGCAAACTATCGCTTGAAACTAGGACAAAAGCCAGGCACCTGCTTTTTGCGAGGCCCTGCACCTGAGGTGTAACGTCGGGTGTTTGAGGACGACCACCAACGAGCGTGAGGCCACGTCTTTGACCGCATCGCATAAAAAGCGAGAGCGAAAGAGCGAAGCAAACTCAAAAAGAGCAACAACAGTACTGGACTATGTCAGAAATCGATCAACTAACGCGTTTGGAACAACAACTGGACGAACTTCTGGTTTTGACCCAGGTTTTGAGCAAAGAGAACCGCGCCCTGCGTGCGCAGCAGAAGAACTGGTCTACCGAGAGAGCCAAGCTCATCGAGAAGAACGAACTGGCCAAAAACCGCGTCGAGTCCATGATTTCCCGTCTGAAAGCCCTGGAGAGAGATTAGTGTCCAATCTGAGTACGGTCGTCGTGACAATTATGGAGAAGGAATACCAGGTCAGCTGTCCGGAAGAAGAGGTAGAGGCGCTGACCAAATCGGCACGGTATCTCGATCAGAAAATGTCCGAAATCCGTACCAGCGGCAAAGTGGTCGGGCTCGATCGAATTGCGGTGATGGCCGCTCTCAACATCGCAAATGCTTTTCTCAATGGCCAGGATACGCTTTCCGAAACCCAGGGCGCGGTGAACGACCGCATCACCCACCTGTCGGACAAGATCGGCAATGCGCTGGCCCAGCACAAACAGCTCAACCTGTAGCTCTCCCGACACATAGACGCCGTTCTCAGTTTCAGAAACTCACCCGCTTTACAAGTATTGGTTGCCCTGAAATTGGGGCTATACTGGCGACGCTCCTGGGATGTTTGCCAGTTGGTCGCGTCCTTGAGCCGTTAGAGAAACCTTAGGAGACTCTGGGGTCAACACTGGTGAGCTTGCCCAACCTGATGGGATGCCTTAGGTGTTGCACAGACCTCCGCCTTGAACCATAACGGTTCAGGGCAAACCAATAGCGGCATCTCCGGGAGCAGACTCCCGCCCCTTCCAAAGCATGACCCTCCGACATGACCGATCGTTCAGAACTTCGTCAACTGTTCCGCACACGACGTCTCGAAATCGAAGGTTCATCGCGGCTGACCGCTGAACGGGCAATCTCTGATCACATTGACGCATATCTCGATTCGAAGATGCAGGATCCGGGGACGGTTGCCGCTTATCTGGCTGTGAAGGGCGAGGTCGACCTCGAGTGCTGGCTCGACCAGACCACTCATCGCGTTGTTCTGCCTCGTGTCGCGGACGACGGCGTCATGACTTTCCACCGCTGGTCCCCGGGTGACGCTCTTGTCTTGAACCGTTTCAGGATTGCAGAACCCAGACCTGACGCCCCATCGCCGGACGTCATTGATTTTGCCCTGGCTCCCTGTGTCGCCTTCGATGAAGAAGGCCACCGACTCGGCATGGGTGGCGGTTTTTACGACCGCTTCTTCGCCACCCACTCGAACGTTCCGCTCATCGGTATCGCGTTCGAGGCCCAGCGCAGCGACGACATCCTGCCGAACGATGCATGGGATGTATCGCTGGTGGCTGCGGTGACAGAGAACGGCGTGCTAGAGTTTTGACCTCCTGTACCACTGAGTTTTCCGATGGCTGTCCGAAAGATCATCCGCATGGGCCACCCCAACCTGCGCAACGTTGCTGAGCCTGTGCCCACCGAGGCTATTGGTTCGTCCGAGCTCAATCGCCTCATCGATGACATGGTTGACACGCTGCATGACTACGGTGGCATCGGTCTCGCAGCACCCCAGATCGACGAACCGTATCGCCTCGCTATCATCGAGATTCCCGGCGGTCCGGGCCGCTATGGGGAAATTGATGCGTTTCCTCTGACCGTCTTCATCAATCCAATCATCACTGTGGTCGATGAAGCGACAGCCGGGTACTGGGAGGGGTGCTTGTCGGTCCCCGGGCTGCGTGGGTATGTCGAACGCCCCCAGCACATCCGCATTGATTACACCGATATCGACGGCAATCCGGGTAACCTCGAGTTCCAGGGATTCTGGGCAACCGTCTTCCAGCATGAATTCGATCACCTGGACGGACGGCTCTATATCGACCGGATCTCCGATTCTTCGAAGCTGGTGTTTGAAGAGGAGTTTGTCCGCTACGGAATTGGAGGCTAAGATCCTACAGAGGTAGCAAGGTCGCCGCGATCTGGGCTATTTCAGGAACAGGTTATACGCCGGGTTATCCGTCTCTTCCCAGAACCGGTAGCCGATCCGCTGCAGGTATTTCTGTAGCCGCCCACGCTCCCGCGGCCCCGCCTGAAACCCGACGAGTACACGTCCGTAAGCTGCGCCATGATTCCGGTAGTGGAACAGCGTGATGTTCCAGTCTGCACCCAGGCCGCTCAGGAACTGCAGTAGAGCGCCTGGTCTTTCCGGAAATTCGAACCTGAACAGCAGCTCTTCCTGGTCGTGTACGTTGCGGCCGCCAACCATGTGGCGGACGTGCAGCTTGGCTGCCTCGTTGTCGGTCATGTCGACCACCGGATAACCTTCTTTGCGCAGTCTGGACACCGCGTCTTTGCGATCCTCGAAGCTCGTGATCTGCAGACCCACATAAATATGCGCTGCTGAGTTTCCGGCAAAGCGGTAGTTGAATTCGGATATGCCACGCCGCCCCAGCGTTCTGCAGAACCTGAGGAAACTGCCCTGGCGCTCATCAATGGTGACCGCGAGGATCGCTTCGCGGTGCTCGCCGAGTTCCGCCCGCTCGGAGATATGCCTGAGACGGTCGAAGTTCACGTTTGCTCCGCTGATCACAGCCACGGCATCACTCAGTTTTGTCCTGCGGGTTTCCACAAACCGCTTGAGACCTGCAACGGCCAGCGCACCGGCAGGTTCCGAGAGCACCCTCGTATCTTCAAAAACGTCTTTGATCGCCCCACAGATCTCATCGATGTTGACGACAACAACGTCGTCCACGTATTCCCGGGCAACCTTGAACGTTTCTTTGCCGATTTGAGCAACGGAGACACCATCCGCGAAAAGGTCCAGGCTCTCGGCCGGTAGTTTGACCCGCCGTCCGGCATCCATCGCTGCCCGCAGGCACGCTGAACCTTCAGCTTCGACACCAATGACCCTGCATCGCGGATACAGGTATTTCACATACGCTGCGATGCCGGCTATCAATCCACCACCACCTACCGGGACGAACACCGCTTCCGGTTGACCGGGATGCTGGTTCACAATCTCCATGCCGACCGTACCCTGCCCGGCTATGACATCAGCGTCGTCGAAAGGATGAACAAAGGTCAGTCCCTGGTCCTTTTCCAGTTCCCTCGCATGGGCTGCGGCGGCATCGTAACCGTCCCCGTGCAGCACCACTCTCGCGCCCCACGCGCGTACCGCATTCACTTTGATACTCGGGGTATTGCGGCCCATCACAATTGTCGCTCTGATGCCGAGGTGAGACGCGGCCATGGCCACACCCTGGGCGTGGTTTCCTGCTGACGCTGCGATCACACCACGCGATCTCTGGCCCTCCGACATCTGCGACATCTTGTTGAACGACCCGCGAATCTTGAAGCTATAGACGGGTTGCAGGTCCTCCCGTTTGAGAAGGACATCGACTCCGAGCCGCTTGGAAAGATTGGCGGCCCGGGCGAGCGGCGTCTCGACAGCAAGGTCATAGACCCTGGCTGCAAGAATTTTCTTTACATAGCTTTCCAGCATCGGCAACATCTCACGCGACAAATACAGACCAGTTCGCGACTCACATCAGCTCGAACAACCCCGCAATCACTCCTGATCAGGACGCTCTGAAGCTCGAAGCCGCGCGTGCGGCAGTAGACCTTATTCGACCCAAACTTACCAGCCAGAGCATCGTCGGCGTTGGTACGGGATCGACGACCAATTTTTTCATCGACGAACTCGCCGGTATCAAACACGTTTTCGACGCCGCCGTATCTTCATCCGAGGCATCGGCGGAGCGTTTACGTTCCCATGGCATTCACGTTCTCGACCTGAACGCTGCACCTCGCGTCGATGTCTACGTCGACGGTGCTGACGAGGTGAACGCTTCCCAACAACTCATCAAAGGGGGCGGTGCTGCGCTGACCCGCGAGAAGATTGTGGCAAGCGCGGCAGACGAATTCATCTGTATCGTCGATCAATCGAAAGTTGTCGAAACCCTCGGGCAGTACCCGCTGCCCGTAGAGGTCATCCCAATGGCGAGGAGCCTCGTTGCCCGAGCGCTCGTAAGCCTGGGTGGGCAGCCGATCTGGCGTGAAGGGGTCACCACCGACAACGGCAACTGGATCCTGGATGTACATGAATTCATGATCGAGGATCCACTGGCGACAGAGCGGGCCATCAATGATGTCGCTGGCGTGGTCTGTAACGGCATATTTGCGGTTGATGCCGCTGATACGGTGCTTGTCGCTTCACCAGAGGGTGTCCAGACCCTCAACTAAGAGATCGCGGCTAAATGCCGCTGTCGGAATCGCCTTTGCGCCGATTCCTTACCGAGTTTTTCGCAAACGAAAAACTCGCCGGGCGCGCAGCGGCCTACTTTAGCCGCGATTCCTGTTAAGAGAACAACTTTCCAGGGTTCAGAATCTGGTGGGGATCGAACAGGTTTTTGAGTCCCCGCATCAACTCGATTTCCTTATCAGAGCGGGTGTAATTCAAGAAGTCTTTCTTCAGCAAACCAACACCGTGCTCTGCAGAGATGCTGCCCTGGCGTTCCTGAACGAGCTCAAAAATCTTCGGGCTCATTTCATGGCCTTTTTCCATGAAATCTTCAACGCTCATGTCTTCTGGTCGCAGGATGTTGAGATGCAGGTTGCCGTCTCCGATGTGTCCATACCAGCAGACGTCGTACCCCGGGTAGCTCGCTTCGACGAACTGGTCGACGTCGCTCAAGAACTCCGGAACCTGGTTAATCGTGACTGAAAGGTCATTCTTGTACGGCGTGTCGCCAGCGATGCTTTCGGATATGCCTTCCCGCAACTGCCACAGCGCTTGCGCCTGGGCACCTGACTGGCTGATCACACCGTCTGTGACCCAACCCTCGGTGACACAATGTTCAAACGCGCGGGTTGCCGCATCGAGCGACGACTCGTCGAACTCCAGCAGAGCATAGTAAGGCTCGCGCGTGGCGAGCGGGGGCTGCAGATCGCGGTGCGCGATCACCTTGTCCAAAGCCAGGTCGGAGAAGAACTCGAACGCTGACAACGTCAGCTCGTCTGAAAACGCCATCAATACGCTGAGAAGATCAACGGCGTTCGGGACTCCGACCACCATGACCACCTGGCTTTCCGGGAGACTGGTGAGCCGCATATCCACTTCGCAAATGAGGCCGAGTGTCCCTTCAGAACCGATAAAAAGGTGCCTGAGGTCATACCCCGTGGCGTTTTTCACCAGACCCTGGTTACACGCGAGCAACACTCCCGCACCCGTCACGATCCGCATCCCCGCAACCCAGTTACGGGTCAGCCCATAGCGGATGACCTTGATACCACCTGCATTGGTCGCCACGTTTCCACCTACCTGGCTGGATCCAGCGGAAGCAAAGTCGACGGGATAGAAGAGGTCGTGCTCGGCGGCAAACTCCTGCAACACCTGTGTCACAACCCCTGCCTGACAGGTCACGAGGCGATCTTCTTTGTTGAAATCAATAATCCTGTTCATCCGGTCGAAGGAGACAACCACCTCCCCCGAGCTCGCCACAGCACCGCCCGAAAGACCCGTACGTCCCCCCGAAGGGACGAGGCTTACCTGGTTTGCGATCGCGTATTCGACAATCGCCACCACCTGCTCATTGCTTTCGGGAAATACAACCGCTGATGGGGCCACCTCAAAACCGTTGGTCCAGTCTTTGCCCCAGACAGCCAGACTCTCACTGTCTGTTTTGATCTGTTTAGCGTCGATCACACTATCAATAGCCATCAGTCTTTCCAGTTACAACGATCGTCCAGCCAGGCAAACATCTCATCACGCAAGTCCTGAGATTCGTTGACGAGATGATGACCCGCACCACTCAGTATGCACCACTCACTCTCAGGGTAACGTTCCCTCAAAACTTTCATGTTGTGTCCGGCATCGACGGTTTTATCCGCATCACCCTGAACAATTCTCGGCGCCAGATCGGAAACCGGATAAGCCTCGAAGCGTTTGAACCAGTCCACCATCGCCTGAACCCAGACAACCGGCAGCACCCGTGGTTGCAGCGGGTCGATCTGCTGAAGCGCAAGAAACTCTGCGTTGTTGGCATTACGTGTCACTCCCCTGGGTCGCTCGTCAGTCGTCTTTTTGGCCAGCGCAAACACCCAGCGGGCATACCACCAGCCATAGGGACGAACCAGGGGAGCGAAGAGCACTACCTCACCCACCTTGAACTGAGGGTTCTGATGCAGCAACTCCATGGTGATCGCCCCACCCATGCTCTGGCCTACCCAGTGCCAGACCTCAGTGTCCGGAACCGATAATGCTGTCTGTGCCCACTGATAGACCGCAAGCCCTGCCTGGACATAACGGTCAAACGAGCTGATGGCTGCTGGTGCGCCAGTCGACAGGCCGTGGCCAATCTGATCGTAGGTCACAACCTGTAAACCACGTCCGGTGAGATACTCGATCAGATATCCGTATATCCCCACATGATCGTAGTAGCCATGGTGCAGCATGACCCGACCATGGACGTTGCCGGGGGTAAACACCTGGACGACAAGCCTCTCGCCTGCGTCATCGAGCACAAACATCTCGTGCTCCAGACCAAAATCAAACGCGTAGTAACCAATGTACTCAGACAGCGAACCGCGGGGTACCTGCGACCCGCCCGGCAGATCTGCAACCACAGCACGAAGCGCAGCATCGTCGAAGGGGACTCTGGCTCTGTCAGACGTGGCAGATGTGCGTTCAGTCAAAGTTTCCATGCGTCCCCGTTGAGCCATCCGAAACGATCGAAGTAAAATGGTGGCTTAACAAAATTTCCCCGGATTGCTCATGAGCTTAGTCGAGCGCTCGCCCGAAAACCACGCGATATTCCAAGATCAACTCACCAAGACAGGCAACGCTGGCGGATTTATCGCGGCGCTGGATCAAAGCGGCGGCAGCACGCCCAAAGCGCTCGCTGCCTATGGCGTCGAAGCAAGCGCCTATGACGGTGAAGACGAGATGTTCGACATGATTCACGCCATGCGTACACGGATCATGACGAGCCCCGCGTTTGGCGGTGACAGAATTCTCGGGGCAATCCTGTTCGAACAGACGATGGACCGGGACGTGGAGGGCAAGCCCACCTCTCACTACCTGTGGCAGGACAAAAACGTTGTGCCTTTCCTGAAGGTCGACAAAGGCCTGGCCGACGAAGAAGACGGCGTGCAGGTTATGAAGCCCATACCCGGTCTCGACGACCTTCTGGCGCGCGCTGTGGGCCTCGACGTCTTCGGGACCAAAATGCGCTCAGTGATTAAAAGCGCCAACCCTGCAGGGGTTCAGCGTGTTGTCGACCAGCAGTTCGAAATTGCGCAACAGATTCTCAATCATCAGATGATCCCCATCATTGAGCCTGAGGTGGACATTACCAGCCCCCAGAAATCAGAGTGCGAGGTGCTCCTGCGCGATGCGCTGCTGGCAGGGATCGAGAATGTGGCCGGAGACCTTCCTGTCATGTTCAAACTGACGCTGCCTGAAGAACCCAATTTCTACGGGGAACTGCAGGGCCATGCGAAAGCACTGCGCGTTGTTGCCCTCTCCGGTGGCTACAGTCGGGAACAGGCAAACGGGATGCTCGCTGCCAACAACGGCATGATTGCAAGCTTCTCGCGGGCTCTCACAGAAGGGTTGAGTGCAGGTCAGTCGGACGATGAGTTTAATGCAACGCTGGATGAGACGATCGGAGCGATAGCAGCAGCTTCCAATACATAGAAGGTAGGAAGATCTATCTGTAGGAGCGGCTTTAAGGCACCTCTAATAACCTCTTCAAAGCTCAGGCTTTCCCGGATGTTTCGCAGCAAGGCGCGTGCCGCAGGTAATATCGAGCAT
>JANQFF010000040.1 GCA_028277965.1 Pseudomonadales bacterium | reverse complement strand
GCGCACCTTGCCAATATGCTCGATATTACCTGCGGCACGCGCCTTGCTGCGAAACATCCGGGAAAGCCTGAGCTTTGAAGAGGTTATTAGAGGTGCCTTAAAGCCGCTCCTACCTGTAGGAGCGGCTTTAGCCGCGATTTCCACTAGTGTGGGACATTATCTAGTCGCGCCGCACGTCCCAGATACCCACCATGGTGCCTGAGACCGTAGTCCTCACGGGTGACACCTTTCTGCTCCATTAAAGACAACGCCAGTGCGTCGGTTATGGCAAGCATCACAGCCATGGACGCACTGGGTGTGAGCCCCAGCGGACAAGGTTCTTCGATGATGCCCATATCCAGGACGAAGTCGGACAGGTTGCGCAGGTCAGACTCCGGGTGGGAGGTGACGCCAATGATGGTGGCAACGCCCAGATGTCGGCTGAGCTCCAGAATCTCAATGACTTCGCGGCTTTTCCCGCTGGTGGAAAACGCGATCATGACATCGTGATCATCAACCAGGCCAAGGTCGCCATGCGCGGCTTCAGCCGGGTGTATGAAGTCGGCGGGTGTTGCGGTTGAGCAGAGTGTTGCTGCAAATTTCTTGGCGATATAACCCGCTTTGCCGATACCGGTGGTGATGATTTTGCCCTCGCAGTCCATCATTACCCTGACAGCCCGAACGAACTCGTCGTTGATGTCGATTGCGGCGATGGCTTCAGCTTCGGCTTGCAGCACCGCTTGCATACGTTCTTTGATGTCCAATAGGATTCCTGACAGTTTTTTGCGATGTTGGCATGCTCGCCGACCACCCACAATACGAAGATCGCTTTGAATCCATCTCTCATCCCTCTGCCGGTTCGAGTTAACGCAGCGGCGGATCCGCTCGAGGTCGCCGGTGAGGTAACGCCGCGACTGACTCGGCGGGCAGCTGAACTCCTTCCGGGCGTGGAGGTTCGTTTCGATGTTGACGGGGAAGCGCAGGACCATCCTGAGTTTGGCGACGATGAAAATTACCTGCTCGACATCACGAGCGGAGCAGTTTCCATCCGTGCACCAACCGTGTGGGGTGCGTTACACGGTCTCACGAGTGCCTGGCAGTTAATGCAGCCCGGAAGCCCGCTGGATATCCGAATTGAGGATCATCCACGTTTCCCCTGGCGTGGGTTGATGATCGATGTGGCGCGCCACTTCATGTCGCTGGACCTCCTGCAGCGTGTGATTGAAGGTATGGCACTTCTCAAGCTCAATGTTCTGCACCTGCATCTGACCGACGATCAGGGATTCCGGGTCAAGAGCAAGCTGCATCCCGAGCTTGCAAGTCGCGAAGCCTATTCGCTGGAAGAGCTCGCATCGCTCACCAGCTTTGCCGCGGACCGTGGTATACGGGTCGTACCTGAACTCGACGTTCCTGGACATGTTACGAGCTGGCTGGTCGGCATGCCGGAGCTTGGCACGCAAGCGACAGACGCAAGTGTTCGATTTGGCGTTCATCAGGGCTGCCTTGATCCGACAAGTGAGCGTGTTTACGAAGTGCTCGAAAACCTGTTCCGTGAGCTGGCCACGGTGTTTCCGGACCCCTATGTGCACATCGGTGGCGATGAAGTTCACTCCAGTTGGTGGCAGAGCGATGTACGTGTTCAGGACTACATGGAGGCGAACAGTCTGCAGGACACCCAGGCACTGCAGAATCACTTTAATCGACGGATTGCCGATATCCTTCGAGCCCTCGGAAAAACACCAATCGGCTGGGACGAAGTCCTGCACGATGACATGCCGCCAATGGTGGTTCAGGCCTGGCGCGGCGGGACGATGCAGGCGCGTGTGCTGAACAAGGGCCTGGATTGTATCGAGTCGGGCGGGTACTACCTCGATCTGATGTATCCAGGTGAAGTGCACTACCAGTACGATCCCGGATCCGGCCAGGCTGTCAGGGTAAAGGCGGAAGACGATTGGGGAGACGATCCCCGCATGGCTCATGTTGCCGAAGGGTTGAGGTGGACACATCACTGGCGCAATGAATCAGAGGATGAGCAGGGTGATGGCGGCAGGGTACTTGGCGGGGAGGCGTGCCTCTGGTCCGAACTTGTCGACGAGGAATCCCTTGAAACTCGTCTTTGGTCGAGACTGCCTGCGGTTGCAGAGCGGCTGTGGTCTCCAGTGTCAGTCGACGACGTGGACGACTATCACGAGAGACTGGAAGCCTGGCTGAATCTGCCTGGTATCGATTTCACTCGGCGGATATCTGAATCGCTCGCTGGAATCGGTTTGACGGAGGCGCAGATAGAAACCGTTAGTTACCTCGAACCCGTGAAATGGTATGGCCGTCTTTTGGGGGAAGAGGCGTTGCAGGCGAGATTGAGGGGTACGGAGATGCCGCAGGCACGCCCTTACGATGTCACCACGCCGCTCGACAGGATTATCGACTTCGTCAGCCCGGAGAGTTTTGCGGCTCGGGAGATCCGGACGATGGATGATGAGGAGCTGACTGGGTTATGCCAGAGCTGGTCCCGGATCGATAGCACCGAGTTTCCCGCGGATGTCCGCAAAGCGGTCGAAGCCCTGCGCCGGGTTGGGGAAACCTGGCGTTCCGGCACAAACGAAGACCTCTGGGGTCTCTACGGGCCGCACGGAGAGTTTGTTGTTGCGGTTGTGCCTGCCCTGTTGGAGAGGTCCGGGCGTTGAGCATCTCAAAGGCGCTTGGGTGCTGGTTTAAGGACGCGGTGGCCGAACCCCTCGGGGCTGGTCACATCCACAATACCTATCTGGTCAGCGTCCCCGGGGGTTCAGAACGTTTTGTCGCTCAGAAAATCAACGAAGATGTGTTTAATGACGTTAATGTGCTGATGCGCCAGTCTGAACAGGTTGTAGCGCTCTGGAAACGACAACAGCGTTTCCAGGTGCCAACCCTGCGATTGTCCAACTCAGGAAAGACGTTTGAGCGGGTGGATGGTTCGGCATGGCGGGTGTGGGGATACCTGGAAGAGATGCAGGTGGTCGATCCGGTCGAAAACGCCAGACAGGTTGAGAGCGTGGCCTCTGCGTTCAGTTTCTTCCAGGAGCAAATGAAGGACCTGCCTGCTGTCGGGTGGCAGGACACAATTGCCGGTTTTCTGCAGCTCGGTTTCTATCTTGAGAGGTTCGATGGGGTTGCGCATGAGGCACCGGCTGACCTCAGAGCTCTGATCGACGACAACAGAAGTCTGGCTGAGCGTTTTGCCGGACGTAACGCGTTTATCCATGGGGATTGCAAGGTCAATAATGTGCTTTTTGACAGCCGATCGGGGCAGGTTGGTGCAGTGATCGACTTTGATACGGTCATGCACGGGCACTGGGCCTGGGATTTTGGCGACCTCGTCCGATCGGTCTGCTTCTCGAGCGGCGGCTACCGGGCAGACCTGTTCGAAGCCTGCGTAAAGGGATTTCTCGAAGGGCAGCAGGCACGAGACCCTGACGATCTTGTGCTCGCGCCATGTTATGTCGCGTTGATGTTGGGTGTGCGTTTCCTCACCGATCACTTGCAGGGAGACGTGTATTTCAGGGTGAAGGCACACGGAGAAAATCTGCGGAGGGCCGGAGAGCAGTTCAGACTGTGCGAAGAATTTCTCCGCGAGCAAACAGGGATGAGTGAAATCGCAGAAGTCTAGGGTAAGACCCAGCTCACTATCCCGGCAATGATCAGCACGAAAACAACCGTAAAAAGTATCCCCATCGCGATGAAATGACTCGCGCGGCCGCGGCTGAAGTCCCGCTCCCTGTTGCGACTGGATTGAACCCCGAACGCCGCGGCGAGGGTGCTGCCCAGTACCTGCCAGAACGAAAGCGGCTTATCGGGAGTTTCCTTGTCCGGGTCAGGCATATTCGTTTTCGATTCGTGTCACCCAGTAATCGGCATCGAAGTTTTCGTCCTGGGTGATGTAGCGCCAGAAGCGGACACGGTTGATGTACTCGAGCCGACCGGTGTCTGCCTCGAACCACTTTTCCGGCCGGGTCAGAATGGAAGCAAGGTGATCCGGGTTGGGTAAGCCGTTTGTCCAGAAAATCGGACGCTGTTTGCCGTCCATCCCTTCAATCTCGTCCGGAGGTGTCCAGTGCTGGCGCCGTGTCGGGCAAAGGCGGATCTTGAACATGTAACGGAGTTGATCCGACCGGTTCAACCCGCCGCCGTGCCAGAGCCCCATATGGAAAAACATGACGGTACCAGCGGGACAGACAGTATGCTGCTGTCCGCGAATGTTCTGATAGCGGGAGATAGCAGCCTCGGACACGATCCGGTACTGCGTGCCGGGTATGAAGCGGGTACCACCCATCTCCAGGGTGACATCGTGGGGAAAATAGAAAAGCTGGACGTCAAACGCCTGGCGGGGATCGATTGTGGAATCCTGGTGTGTCGCCTGAGCGACCTGGCGTTCGTCCTGAGGATAGTAGTCTGGCGGAAACGTGATGTGCAGGAAGTGGTGGTCGACCACACAGTCGAGGCCAACAAGACTGTCGATGGCGCCTGCAACCTCCGGGAGATCGAGGAGCTTCGCGACAGCGGAGTCCTGGGGGTATGCGGTATCCAGGGGTGATCCCGGCTCGACCAGGGGGATGATGCTCGACTGCAGGATGTTCACGTAGTGACCGAGGGGTGTGTCGGGTTCGGGTGAAGCGTCACCGATGTCCGCCAGGAACTGCTGATTGATGGCATCCGGGACAATTGCGTCGAAGCGGATGAAACCACGAGCAGCGAAACTCGCCATCTGTGCTGCACTCATGGGTATGGGTTCTGTCATTCGACCCTCAGAAGCTTTTCGAAAAAGAACTCGTATTTCAGGTAACCGGTCCGGAATTCGTCCCCGGGTGTATGCGGAGTCAGCTGGCTGACCTGAAAAAGACGCCAACCGTCTTCCAGCGCTGCGAGGCCCGTATCGTAGGGGCGTTCTTGTTCGTCTCCGGCCATATGCAGTCTCCGTCCCGTCCCATCATACTGGCTCCACCCGATGACCGGACTGTCAAGCGCGGAGGTCTGCAGGTACAAAACCAGCACTTTTTGACGCAGCTCTTGATCTATCACTGGACGATCACCTTGATTATTCTCTGTTGCCATGCGGAAACACCGTCTGAATACCGATTTTGAGTGGCACCAGCCCCAACCGCCTTATGAGCTTATCACCGAAGCTCAGGCACGCGCATATCGCGAGGTGGGTGGATTTGTATTTGAGAATGCGTTCAGCGCGGATGAGATCAACGCTGTGATCGCTGAGCTGGATCCACTGGAAGAAGCCGCTAACGCGGCACTGGCCGCGGTGCCGGAAGATCAACCGATGATTGCCCGCCAGGACGAGATTGTGTTCAACCCTCATGTCGTCACAAAAAGTCCGGCGGCGAGGATGATGGCTGAACACCCGAACATGAAGAAAATCTGTCATGACCTCATCGGTGGGCGCGTGCGTCTCTACTGGGATCAACTGGTCTACAAACGTCCCGAAACACCGCAGGAGTTTCCGTGGCATCAGGACAACGGATATACATACATCGAGCCGCAGCAGTACCTGACGTGTTGGGTGGCTCTCACTGACGCAGTTGTAGAAAACGGGTGTCCGTGGATAGCCCCGGGAATACATCTGGGAGGAACTCTGGAGCACCGCTGGACCGATCTGGGATTTGTTTGCCTGGACGAAGATCCGGAGGACGCGAAACCGCTGGAAGTCAGTGCGGGTTCAATTGCCGTTTTCTCGAGCCTGACACCTCATCGCACGGGTCCGAATCTCACTGAATCTGTCCGCAAGGCCTATATCCTCCAGTACGCTGGGGACGGGGCGATCGCGCATCCCAGGGGTGGAGATCCGTTTCCGGCAAACGACCCTGATCGCCAGTTTCTCCTGATATGAAGCGGTGTGTCGTCTGGACGCTCATTGTCCTGGTGACGGCTGCGTGTGCCAGTGCCAACAGGCCTCTCCAGCTTCTTTCAGGTGCTGGCCCCATTTACCCGGAGGCTGCCCGAGCGGAAGGGATCGAAGGAAATGTCACTGTCAGGTACGACGTGGATACGGAAGGTGTGGTGCGAAATGCGGTGGTTGTCGCAAGTGAGCCCCCGGGGATATTTGATGAGGCGGCGCTTAAAGCAGTTCGAAGCTGGCGGTTCAATGCTCCGCTCCTGGATGGACAGCGGATGCCTGCAAACGGCCGAGAGAGCAAGCTCAGCTTCCGGTTGGGAAACAGCGACTATGACAACTACTGACCGTCGTCCGGCCCGGATCTGGCTGCCGTTCAGCTGTCTGGTACTTCTTGTGGCGGGCTGGCTGATGATGCCTGACGGGGCTGATACCGAAACACACATCGGCTACATGCTCAGGGTGACGGCCCGGATCGCCTTCGTGTTTCTGATGCTTGCCTATCTGGCTCGTCCTGTTGCTGTGATAACTCAGTGGCAATGGCTGGTTAAAAACCGTCGTTATGTCGGTCTGTCCATGGCAATAGCCCATACTGTCCATGCAGGCTAC
>JANQFF010000039.1 GCA_028277965.1 Pseudomonadales bacterium | reverse complement strand
ACGATCCGGACATCCGCGAGCATCGGGTATGTCATGCCGACGCCAACAGCATGACCGTTGATGGCTGCAATGACCGGCTTGGAGATTTCGTGTGGCATCAGTCTCGATGTTGTCGCCACTGCCTCTCTGGCCTCTTCCCGGCGGGCACCGCCGTCGAACGTGTCACCGCCGCGCGACAGATCCGCACCGGCACAAAAAGCCTTATCACCGGCGCCGGTAATCACCACACTGCGTACATCGTCATCTTCATGGCAGCGATGCATCACATGCCAGAGCTCAGTGGCCATGACGTTAGTCCACGTATTCATGGCTTCAGGCCGGTTTAACGTCACCAGCGCAACGCCGTCATTCAGTTCAAACAGAATATCCTGGTAGTCCACCACGTTTCCTCCTTACGCTGTTTTTTGTGCAGCAATTCTTCTCTGATGATAAAACCCTTCCGATGCAAAAATCATCAGCCCAATCCAGATCAGACCAAGGTTTACCCACCGTTCCGGACTGACGGCTTCCTGATACACCGCGACCGCGATAACAAGCGAGATACTTGGTGCCAGGTATTGAAGAAAACCCAGCACGGACAACGGCAGGCGCACGGCAGCTGCACCAAACAGCACCAGAGGAATAACTGTGACCAGACCTCCAAGCGCGAGCAGGCCCAACTCATCCGGGCTTCTCTCAGGTGCCTGCGCATAGAAATACAGTAAAAAGGCAGCAGCGACCGGTACCAACAGGGCAGTCTCAACGCCGAGACCTACCGCGGATGGCACCTGAACCTTACGTCGCAGAAGCCCGTAAAACCCGAATGAAAAGGCCAGGAGCAGACCCAGCACCGGGATTGTCCCCGCCGCGATAAGTTCAATGACAACACCAATGCCTGCACACGCCACGGCGATCCACTGTGCTGGACGCATCATCTCCCCGAGAAAAAAGCGCCCCAGCAATATCGTGACCAGTGGGTTAATGAAGTACCCGAGAGCGGTTTCCGCAATCCGCTCATCGAAAATTGCATAAATGAACGTAAGCCAATTCACCGTCAGAAGGACCGAACAGACTGCAAGCCGTTGATATTCAGCGACTCGAAACGCCGCGAGTGTACGCCACTGGCGGCCGATCGTGACGAGTATCAGAAGAAGCGGCAGCGCCCAGACGATACGCTGCGCGAGTACCTCAAACGGGTCGGCAAAACGCACCCAGACAAAATAGACGGGTGCCACGCCCCAGAATACGTACGCTGCCAGACCATAAACTATGCCCTGGCGTCGATTGTCGTACGGATCAGAAATTGTCCTTGCGCCGCCGGGTCTCCGCAAACACATCGACCAGATCGGCACCTTCGAGACCAATGGTCACCTGCAGATCTGAACTCATCGGCCGCACGAACGGGTTGGTCGCACGCTCACGACCGATGGTTGTCGGTACCGTCGGTATCCCCTGGGCCCGAAGTTCATCGATTTCCCTGGAACGCGCCACGAGGGCTTCATTCTGCGGTTCCACAGATAACGCAAACGCCGCGTTTGCCTGGGTATATTCGTGAGCACAGTAGACGGTCGTTTCATCCGGAAGTGCCATCAGTTTCTGAAGGCTGTCCCACATTTGAACAGGTGTACCTTCGAACAGTCGCCCACACCCGAGGGCAAACAGCGTGTCGCCCACAAAGACAACATCGTCCGCCGCAAAGTAATAAGCAATATGCCCTGTGGTATGACCCGGAACTTCAAATACTTTGACCTCCGTGTTCCCCCACACAAATGTATCTCCGTCACTGACCCGGGTATCGATTCCCGGGATCCGGGATGCGTCATTTGCAGCACCGATCACTTCACAGGACCATTTCGATTTGAGCTTTTCATTGCCACCTGCGTGATCGAAGTGATGATGGGTGTTGAAGATGTGTGTCAACCTCCAACCCTTCTCTTCGAGCGCTCGATTGATCGGATCGGCTTCCGGTGAATCCACCGATGCAGTCACTCCAGATTCAGGTTCGTGGACAAGGAATCCGTAGTTGTCGCTCAGACAGGGAAACTGATGTACTTGTATGGTCATGCCTAATCCTGAAGATTGTCCAATGCCGGAAACGCATTGTGCCAAATTCGTCATCGCTGTGCCGTTGTGAGATCACTGCTCACTCTCTGGTACGCCCAGTCGTTCATACGATCGACCGTACTTATTTACCCCACCTACCTCATCATGATGTCGGAAACGGGCATCTCACCGGTTGGGCTGGCGACGCTGATGATCATATGGTCGGGGACAACGTTTCTGTTTGAAGTCCCATCCGGTGTGCTTGGTGACGTCCTGCCACGTAAATACCTCCTCATTCTTGCCGGTTTCGTGCAAGCCGCAGGATTTGCAACCTGGTGGCTGTGGCCGTCCTTTACCGGGTTTGCGATTGGATTCACGCTCTGGAGCCTTGGGAGCTCCTTCTACAGCGGTACAAGTGAGGCTTATCTCTATGAAATGCTCGGCGATGACAAATCGGATTTCCCCAAAGTCTATGGCCGCAGCGAAGCCGCATCAGGAACCGGAGATGTGTTGGCATTTGCGGCCGGAGGTGCTGCTGCGTCGTTGAACTACGATTTACCGCTGCTCATGTCCATCGCTGCCCCCAGCATCGCGTGTATCCTCATATTGTTCCTTCCGTCTGCCGACAGACCCCAGAAGCGAGCAACATTCAAAGACGCATGGGAGGTGTTTCGCTCAGGTGCACAAACCGTTCGATCGAATCAAGCTGTTCGCCTCATTGTGCTCTCCCTGGCAACGCTTGCTGCCCTTCCCGGCGTCTTCGACGAGTACGTCGGCGTCCTTTTCGATGAACAGGGCCTGAGCCTCACGCTCATTGGATTCGTGTACGCATCCGTGGGTATCGCCAGAACCGCGGGCAACCTCCTGGCTCACCGACTCCCCGGGACAGGCATGACGTCACCTCTTGTCATGTATAGCGCCTGTTCAGCATTACTGCTCGCGCTTGCTCCATTCGGAACCAGTCTCCTCATAACAGGTCTGGTAATTTACTACCTGATGGATGGTGCTTTCGAGGTGGCCATGAACGCACGCCTGCAGGAACGGGTGGAAGACCACCACCGCGCGACTGTGACATCCGTGATGAGCATGGCCCTCGAAACGACCGCCCTTATCCTTTTTCTCACTTTGGGTATCGTTGCCGATGTGAGTTCATGGACATCGGCCCTCTACGCTACAGCGGTCTTAAGTGTATTCTTGAGCCTCATCTGGCTGGCGCGTATCAAGTGGACGAATCGACTGGAAACGACATGAACCCTGTTTTAAAGGAAATCATCGATCTCCTCGACGTCGAACGGATCGAGCGCAACCTCTACCGTGGCCAGAATCACAACACAGAGCACGTTTACGGGGGCCAGGTACTCGCACAGGCTCTCACAGCCGCCTCACGGACTGTCGACGTCGATCACCACCTGCATTCCCTGCACGCCTACTTTCTGAGGGCCGGGAACTGGGAAATCCCGATCCTCTACGAAGTGGATCGCATCCGCGACGGAACATCGTTTACCACCCGTCGTGTGGCTGCAATCCAGGAAGGGCGAGCGATCTTCTCGCTGTCGGGATCCTGGCACAAAGACGAACCCGGAATCGATCACTCACAACCCATGCCCGACGTCCCACCGCCTGAAGCCCTGCGAGGTGATCTCGAGATCTTCCGGCAACTGGCATCAGAACAACCGGAAGCTGCTGCTTACAGTTTCCGGTACGAGGCAATTGACTGCCGCCAGGTCGAGAAGATTGACGCAACTGACACCGGCGAGCACCCGCCTTTCAAACACACCTGGCTGAAAGCACGCGATCCGTTACCCGACGACAGAGTCACACACCTTGCGCTCCTCGCCTATATGTCTGACCTTGATTTCATGAGTACGTCGATGTTGCCGCATGGGCGCAACGCATTGCGCGGTTCCACAGTGGGGGCCAGCCTCGACCACTCGATCTGGATACACCGTCCTTTTCGCGCCGATGAATGGCTGCTGTTCGCCAAAGAATCTCCCAACGCGGGCGGAGCCAGAGGTTTTGTTCGCGGACACTTCTTCACCAGATCGGGTGACCTGGTCGCAACAGCAGCCCAGGAGTGCCTGATCCGTCCCGTAGGCGAATTGAGAGAACGCCTGTTCAGCGCATAGCGCCCGGCATACCCCCGTCAATGACAATCACCTGTCCGCTGACCGACTCGGAAGTCACAAACGTGTGTACCTGCTCGGCGATATCTTCTACCTGGCCCACTTTGCCCAGCACGGCCTGACGCCGCGCACCTTCCGCTACCGCATCGGGCAGCCGGTTGGCCATGCGGGTATCTTCGACTAGGCCCGGGGCAATACAATTCACCTGGACTTCAGGTGCCATCGCTACCGCAAGGCATCTGGTCAGGTGATTGAGACCAGCCTTGCTGCACGAGTACGCAATACTACTGCTTCCCGGGCTGATCCCTCCCGCTGAAGAGATGTTCACAATATGGCCGCCGCCGTCTGCCTTTAAGAGAGACGCGGCTGTCCGGGCCAGCAGAAATGGCGCGCGCAGATTTGTTTCGAGGACACGATCCCAGATGTCCGGTGATAGCGCATCCAGGTCCGGGAAGGGTATCCCGATGTTCCACGCGGCATTGTTGACCAGAATGTCGAGTCGACCGTGAGTCTCCCTGATCTGTTTCAGGCAATTGTCTATCGCGTCCGGGTCCCGCTGGTCGAGCTGAACTGTCGTAGCCTGACCGCCAGTTTGTTGTATATCGGCAGCGGTCGCTTCTGCAGATTCAACCGCACCAACATAGCCGACAATGACGCTGGCACCGGCAGCGCCGAGTCGACGCGCAATGCCGCCGCCAATGTCACCAGAGGCGCCCGTTACGAGCGCTACCCTGTTCGCCAGTGTCGCCACCCTGGTTAGAGAGCTGCCAGGATCGCTTCAGCAGCGCTGACCTCGAGTTGACCGCCTTCTTCGACAGCAAGTTTCGTCACTGTACCGTCGTCCACAATCATCGCATAACGTTGCGAACGGCTGCCCAGGCCAAAGCCGCTCCCATCCATCTCGAGGCCGATGGCTGCCGTGAACTCCCCGTTGCCATCACCAACCATTTCGATGGCTTCGGCGTTTGCGCTGTTTCCCCAGGCGTCCATGACAAACGCGTCGTTCACCGATAGACAGATGATACTGTCAACGCCTTTTCCCTTGATTGCGTCTGCGTTGACGACATAGCCCGGCAGGTGCGCCATTGAACAGGTCGGTGTAAACGCGCCGGGAACGGCGAACAGGACCACTTTTTTGCCTCCAAACAGATCTCCCGTCGAAACTGCAGACGGTCGCCCGTCAACCATCGTGTGCAATGTCGCCTCAGGCAGTTTGTCCCCTTCTTGTATGGCCATGCCCTTTCATTCCTTCTTGGTGGTGTGTGATGAGACCGGCAATTCTGAAGACGCAACCCCAGACGGTCAATGTTATGCATGAGTATTTGGCTGTTCGGAAGCGACAACTAACTAAGCTGCGCATAACGATATTCCCGTAACCCCTCGTTTCTTATACAAAAACACGTGGCGGATAACGCGTCAAAGACATAAGATCGTGCACTGGGACACAAAAATGAACCAAGACCAGCAGCGTTAGTGACCGCTGTCTGCACGAGTTCAGGTGCCTCCCCGTAAACTGGAGAATTTTGGACGCATCGATCGGTACATGGAATTTCGCACTCTCAAATATGCTTTCCTGACCTCCTGCCTGCTCATGGCGCTGGCAGCGTGTGAGCGTGGTTCTGAAAATGCTGCCGTTGCAACAAAACCGGTTCCAAGCCTGGAGATGCTGCAGGTTCCAGCACCCCCAATTGTCATCGACGACCAGAACGATGCAGATTGGGATAGACCACAGGCAGTGCCGGAGCCTGAGATATTCTTCGAACCTGTTGCCTTTGAACCGGATCTGACTGGCTTCGACGTTGCGCCCGTAGAGATAGCCGACGTCGAAGTTGAAGATGTTGCGCCAACAGCTGAAGCTGCGCCGCGAGACTTGCTTCGATTCCTGGGGGCTGACATCGAACCCGGAAAGCTTGTACAGACAACCTGGACCGCCGGTGAGTCATTACACGGAGCAGCCATACCCACTCCCGTCCTCGTCGCTCGCGGCATGGAAGACGGACCGACACTCTGCGTCACGGCTGCTATCCACGGCGACGAGCTGAATGGTATCGAATCTGTCCGGCGTTTGATGCACAGCCTCAAACCCGAGCGTCTTTCCGGGATGGTCGTCGGTGTGCCTATCGTCAATCTTCAGGGATTCCAACGCCATTCACGCTACCTGTCAGACCGGAGAGATCTGAACCGGTTTTTTCCCGGTAATCCTCGCGGAAGCTCAGCGTCCCGAATGGCCCACGGCTTCTTCAACGATGTCATCAGCCACTGTGACGGTCTCGTCGACCTGCACACCGGTTCTTTCCACCGAACCAACCTGCCGCAGTTGAGAGCTGACCTCAAAAACGCAGATGTTCTGGCTCTAACCAGGGGGTTCGGGTCGACGGTTATCCTGCACAGCTCCGGTGCCCAGGGAACACTGCGTCGAGCAGCAGCGGATGCAGGCATCCCTGCGGTTACGCTGGAAGCGGGTGAACCGCTACGTCTCCAGGAAGACGCGGTAGAACACACGGTCAAGGCGCTCTACACGCTGCTCGATACGATGCAGATGTATGACAAACGTAGCCTCTGGGGGAACCCCGAACCGGCGTACTACAGTTCAGCCTGGGTCCGCGCCGACCAGGGAGGGATTCTGCTCGCGCAGATCAAGCTCGGCCGCAAGGTGAAAAAAGGTGACGTTCTCGGCACGGTCACCGACCCCATTACCAACGAAAGAGCCAAAATAAGCGCACCTTTTGCCGGCCGGATCATTGGCATGGCTCTCAACCAGTTTGTGATGCCGGGTTACGCCACTTTCCACATCGCTACCGAGGCTGAGCTCGATGCAGTTCCGCACGAAGAGCACTACCACGCGGAAGGCCTCGACGTGGCGGTCAGCGAATCGATGGGCGGTGACGAGTCCGAATAGACAGGTAGATCTTACTAGCTCTGTAGGAGCGGCTTCAGCCGCGATCCAGTCTGGTTAATAGGGTGAGGTGAATTGCTCGATCACCTTGATTCCGTATAAGCGCGACCCGCTGCCCCGCCTAGCTGTTGCGGCAAGGACGCCCGGAACCAGGACAATCGCGGCTAAAGCCGCTCCTACAGAGATAGGTCGATCTTCCGACCCGCTGCCCGCCTATCTGTTGCGGCAGGAACGCCCGCGCTCCTAGAGAGACAAGTCGATCTTGCTACCTTTGTAGGAGCGGCTTTAGCCGCGATCCAGTCTGGTTAATAGGGGGAGGTGAACTGCTCGATACATATCCCAGAGAGACGGCCCTGCCCCGGTTCTGGTTACTCCAGAAAGGCTGGCGGCGGCAACTGCTCATCAGCATCGACGAGGTGCCGGGCTGCAGATAGATTAAAAGAGTCCTTCAGACTGCAGGTCTTTGAGCGACCCGCAAAACACCTCGATCAATTTGTCGACGTCAGCCTCGCTGTGAGCTGCACACAGAAACGCGCGCTGGGTGCCCGGCACCAGCACACCCCGGTTGAGGCAATGCAGATAGAACCCCTTTTCGGCGGCGGATCCAAGTGATACGACATCCCGCATCGAGTTAATCTCGCCATTCTGGAAGAACATGTGGAACATCGAACCCACCTGTTTCATCTGGGCCGGTATCTGATTCTCTTCGCAAAATCCGTTCACTGAATCTGCCAGCCTCGCTCCCTTCGCCTCGAGATCCACGTAGATCTCGGGGTGAGCTTTGAGGTGACCAAGCGCAGCAGCGCCTGCTTCCATGGTGAGCGGATTGCCTGAAAAGGTGCCGCCGGAGAAGACGCCTCGGTTGGCGCCAAGGCCTGTGAACACTTCCATCACATCCGCGCGCCCGGTGATGGCGCCCACCGGGAGGCCACCACCAACGACCTTGCCGTACGTCGCTATGTCAGGCTGAACACCAAATCGTTCCTGGGCACCGCCATAGGCGACACGAAAGCCGGTGATCACCTCATCAATTCCGAACAGCACACCACACTCGCGACAAACCTCTCTCAGTTCGCCGAGAAAGCCCCCAAGGTTATTTTGCGGGTTGGAGCTCTGAACCCCTTCTACGAATACAAGCGCAAGCTCATCTTTGTGCTCACGGATAAGATCGAAAGCAGCGCGGTTACGGTATGGCAACAGGAGGGTGAGGTCCTTCAGGGCGCCGGGGATGCCGTGTCCCATCGGCAACACATCCGGTGCTTTCCGCGAACTCGAGGGATCGGTCATCCACATGCCGTAATCGTGCGCACCGTGATAGAAGCCGTCGAAGAGGGCAATTTTGTCCCGGCCGGAAAATCCCCTTGCAGCCCTGAAAGCGTACATGGTCGCTTCCGAACCCGTGTTACAGAACACCACCCGTTCGGCACACGGGCTGCCTTCGTGCAGCAGATTTGCGAGTTTCATCTGGCTGGTGGAGTGAATCCCGAACATCCAGCCCAGTCGGGTACGTTTCTCGATCGCTTCTTCGATCTCCGGGTGGACGTGACCAAGCATGTGCAGACCAAAACCAACCGAGGTGTCGATGTACTCGTTTTCATCAGCATCGTAGACATAACCACCGGCACCACGCTCGATGAAGACCGGATGTGGCATTTCCAGGTTTGCAGCCAGCCCCGAATTCAGGATCTCTGCCCGCTCCCCGGAAATGCGTTGAGAAGCAGCCGTTTTGGCAATCAACTCCTCGCGCGATTCATCGATTGTAGCCACGCTAATTCCCTGCAAGCTTCTCCACGATGGGGGCAAAACTATCGATGTTGTCGATCCCCACCGTGATGTAGGAAATACCGTGAAGCTCTCGCCGCCGCTCGAGTTCATCACAGATCGCGTCAACGGAGCCGAACAATGCATGTGGATGCCTGGACATCTCGTCTTCGTCCATACCAAACATCTGTGCGAACTGACCCAGAACAGGCGATGGATCATCCATGACAAAGGTGAAATAGGCGCCAATCTCAATTTCCAGATCGTCGAATCTGTCACCCGCGCCTTCCCGGATCCATCCGATCTTTTTCTGGGTTTCCGCTTCCGAGGAGAGCTGGACTCCATCCGGTCCAATCATGCCCGAGCGGTTGTTGAAATTGAGGCTCACAATGTCCGCCTCTTTGCCCGCAAGCCGCAGAACGCGCGGGCTGCCCCCGCCGATCATGACCGGCAGTGAGCCTGAAGGTTTCGGCAGACCCTCAAATTCTTTCCAGGAAACGGTGTTGTTTTCCAGGCTGATTTCACCTTCGGCGCAGAAGGCGTGAACCCCTTCCACAACGTCAGCGAGGCGGTCAATACGGGTGCCCGGACTGTCCATGTCGAGACCAATCGCCGCATACTCTTCTTTCACCCAGCCCGCACCGAGACCGAGTTCCAGACGTCCACCCGACAACATGTCGATGGTCAGCGCTGACTTAACGAGCACCACGGGGTTGTGGTAGTCAATGCAAAACACGCGCGAACCGATATTGATCGTCGATGTTGCAGCAGCTGCAAAGGCCATGGCGGGTATGGCTGCCACGTTCTGAACAGGGTGGTTGGCACGAGTCAGCGCTCCACCCGGACCGAGAATATGGTCGGCCACGCTGAAAGTGGAATAGCCAAGCGACTCCGCTTTCTGTGCCTGACCGGTCCAGTCTTCCCCGGAGGTCGCGTTGAAGGATTGCACCCCAAACCGGAACGGTTTTGGCATGATAAATCTCCTGCTAAAACAACAAACCCGCCACTTGGACGGGTTTGTTTAGGCTTAATGCGTTCTTAGAACTGTATGCGTTTGGTGATACCGCCGTCGATCACAACGTTGGTCCCCGTTGTGAACCCGGAGCGTGGTGATACCAGCATCGCAACCTGAGCTGCAACTTCATCCGCAGTGCCCATGCGACCGAGCGGGATGTCGGCAATCGTGGCATCGTAAAACGCCGTCATGTGCTGCTTAATGTTGTCCCAGGCACCGCCTTCGATGAAGATTGGGCCGGGGCTGACCGCATTGACGCGAATACCTTTGGGCGCCAGATCCTGTGCCAGCGCGCCGTTGTAGTTGAGGAGCGCCGCTTTCAGGGCGTTGTACGGACCTGCTTGCATGAACTTCTCAAGGGCTGCCGTCGTCGAGATGAGAATGACGTTGGCATTGTCCGAAGCTTCGAGCTTTTCCATCGAACCTTCCACGAGCCGAACGGCACCCAACATGTCGTATTCCAGGTGCCGGCGCCAGGAGTCTTCACCCTGGGCACCACCGCCACTCACATTGGAGACCACGATGTCGATGCCACCAAGCGCTTCTGCGCTGGCATCAATCCAGGCCTTCAATGCGTCACCGTCGCCAACGTCAACCGCCTGTCCAAACGCAGTGACACCTTTGGCGGAGAGGTCAGCGACAGCAGCGTCGACTTCTTCCTGATTACGAGAGCAGATTGCGACGTCGCAACCTTCGTCTGCGAGCGTGTTGGCAATTGCCCTGCCGATACCCTTGGTACCACCTGTGATGAGGGCTTTTCCCCCGCTGAGTTGTAAGTCCATACGTATGTCCTTCTGGTTAGATTCTCTGTCCGGTTGCCGCAGTGAATAGGATCTACAACGTCCCCATCCCACTCCCAACTTCTATGCATACCTTGCCACCTTCCAGCGTTACAGGGAAGGTCGATATCGGGCTAGTTGCAGGAGCTGCAAGGCACTCACCGCTGCGTATATCGAAACGTGCACCGTGCAGTGGACAGGAGATCTGATAACCCCTGAGACGACCACCCGCCAACGATTGGCGCGCATGACTGCAGTGTGCTGCGACGGCAAAAAACTGACCCTCAACACAACATACGAGTACATCCACACCCTGTACCTTGAGCGCGGTCATCTGACCGTCTTCCAGTGCGGCTATCGGTAGTACCGGCGTCAGCAACGCGCCCCCCTGTTACGCATAAATGCGCGGCAGCGCGCGAGTATGGAAAACGAAAAACCGTCAGTCAAGACGGTTTCTTCACTGCACAGCTTCACTCATAATCCCGATCACCACCGATTCATCACCAGGAGACAAACGTGACCTCGTCCGTTCTGCAAAAGCCTCTGGAAGAAACCTCACCGATTTCCGCTGAGGCGCTCAGTTGCCCTCACCAGTACAACGAACGTCTCCGGGCTCAAGGGTCTGTCTACAAATGCCCGCAATCGGGTATCTACTTCGTTACGGATTTCGAAACTGTCCGGAAGATCGCGCGCGATCATGAAACGTTTTCCAACAAATTCGGTCAGGCGATGCGGCCAATGAACGCTTCCCAGGTCGATGAGGAAATTGCCGCGATACAGGCGGAAGGGTATCCGCCAGTCGATACCATGCTCACCGAAGATCCTCCTGTTCACCGACGCTACAGAGGGCTCGTTAATCAGGCGTTTACGGCGCGCAGAGTTGCAACCCTCGAAGGTAACATTGAGCGCATCTGCAACGACCTCATCGACAAGATGCTCGCCAGGGGTGAATGTGATTTTGTCCTGGAATTCGCTGAACCTCTGCCATTGACAGTCATTGCCGAGCAGCTAGGGGTCTCCCTGGACGATTACGAGCTCTTCAAAACCTGGTCTGACGCTTTTGTGGCTCAGCTGTCAGGCATGGCCTCGAGAGAAGAGGCTCTGGAAGCAGCCAGGATGATCGTGCAGTTTCAGCAGTACTTTGCAGAGCGTCTCGCCGAACGCAAAGAGAACCCTCAGGACGACATCATCTCAGACATTGTGCATGCCCAACTGGAGGATGAGCTGCCACTCGACACCCCCGAGATGCTCTCCATCCTCCAGCAACTCCTGGTTGCGGGTAACGAAACGACAACTTCCGCGATCGCCGAAGGTGTGCTCCTGATGATTCAACACCCGGATCAGTTCGCGAAGCTCAAAGCAAACCCGGACCTCGTGGAAAACCTGGTAGAGGAGGTGCTGCGACTATCCACGCCAACAGCAAACATGTGGCGCGTTGTCACCAAAGATACGGAAATAGACGACACCCCGATACCCGCGGGCAGCATGGTGATGTTGCGGTTCTCGTCAGCTAACCGCGACAATGTTACCTATCCGGACCCTCACACCTTCGACGTCGAACGGGAAAATGCCGGAACGCAGATTGCGTTCGGCTACGGCGTTCACATGTGTGTCGGTGCAAGCCTCGCGAGGAAAGAAATGAACGTGGCGTTCCGATGTCTGCTCAACAGGATAGAGTCGTTTGAACTCGCCTGTGATGAGGACGAGCTGAACTATCCGCCCAACGTCCTTTTGCGGGGACTCTCCTCACTGCCGCTCAGGATTCACTGACCCAGGCGATAGCATTCGCCAGCAACTGCCGAAACTGGGTATTGGCATACGCCACCGGGTCGTCACCACATTGCAGGTAGACGATCCGGCTGTTGCCGTATCGTCTGGTCCAGCCAATCAGGTTGCTGCCAGGAGGATGTGACCAGCCCTCGTTGCTGAACATCTTGCCATCGCGAACAACGTGGGCGGCGGAGTAGAAATTTGTGTCGATGAACTCATGGTTGCTGACCAGGAGTGGCTCAACGTCTTCCTCGAACACCTCGTAGAGGTAGAGTTCGTCAGTTATTTCAAACGTTGCCGGGATACCCTGCGTCACCGGATGATCAGCCGCCACGCTCACCTGGTGCGTTACACCATGACGATAACCCGAATCCTGTCGGGCATTGCCGCGAAGGACACCCGGCATGTACAGAAACCGTCCTCCGATGATTTCGGCATACTCCGGCCAGGCCGGCCAGCCCGCAATCGCATGATGCAGGAATACAAAACCCTGACCGGCGTCAAGAAGATCCAGGAAGCTCTGTTTGTATGTTTCAGATGGTTCAGAAAAATCCGGCCCACCGGGTTTGAATGCGATACCCGGCATGTCGTAACACACATATGCGTCGTAACGCTTAGCCTCTTCTACGCTGAACAGCGCCTGCGCCGCAGGTTGCTCGACGAGCGTCCAGTCCACATCCTCCATCTCATCGAACACGTCATAGAACGGCTGACGCTCGTAAGGATGCCCTTTGGTGACTAGCAGTATGTTGCGCATGGTCCGGCAGACTCTTTTACCTGAATAGGCCTTAGGATAGGCTAACCGCTTATGGGACACACGGGGGAGTGTCGTGGCCAATCCGGAAAAAACGGCAAACCTTTCGCGTAAGAAAGGGGAAATTACCTGGCAGCAGACTAAAAGCCAGCTGACGCGCAACGCCATCCTGCAGGCGACGGTCGACTGCCTGTACGAACTCGGCTACACAAACACCACAACCGAAAAGGTCGCTAATAAAGCCCAGGTCAGTCGCGGCGCCATGCTTCATCACTTTCCTTCGAGAGCCGACCTCATTCGCGCCACTGTCACGTTCATCCACCAGCAACGCCTGGAGATGTTTGCCAGGGAGGAGACCGCCGTTAACCTGGGGGCCGAGCACACCCGTATCGAAGAAGGTATCGATGCATACTGGCGGCAACTCAACACACCCGCCTTCATCGTCTTTCACGAGCTCAAAGTTGCAGCGCGCACCGATCCTGAACTCGCCAATGCTGTCGATCCGGCAGCAGGTGAGTTCATGGCGGCCTGGTACGCTGCCGTTAAAGAAATATTCCCGGATCTGGCATTATCCGAGGCGTTCGAGCGAGCAAACTACCTCACCCTGTTCTTGCTTGAAGGCATGGCAATTGCCAAGATTTCCGGGAGTACCGTTCCCGAGGAGATGATGATCGACTGGCTGAAGCGGGAACTGCGGCGCAGCTTCCAGGATGTTTTGAACACCGTGAAACGTCCGACGGAAGAATAACCATGGCTTCATTGCTCGAAGAACACAGCCTGGCAGAAAACGACATCCAGGAGTGCCCGTGGCCGTACTACCAGGCCATGCATGAAAAAGGCTTCTACTTCGATGAACACCTCGGCATGTTCGTCTGCGCCGACTACGCGGTGATGCGGGAGATCATGCGCAACACGGCTGTGTTTTCCAACGTGAACAGTCAAAACATCAGCCACATGCGCAAACCACCGGAAGAAGTGCTCAAGCTGCAGCGAGAGTCGGAGCGGCCTGTCAATATTCTCGTTTCATCCGACCCTCCGGAACACACGCGCGTTCGCAAGTTGCTCGACGGGCCCTTCCGCACCAGGGAAATCACAAAACTCCGACCGCAAATCCGTGAAATCATCAACAACTGTATCGATGGATTCATCGGAAAAGGAGCATTCGAAGCCGTTTCCGAGTTTGCCATCCCCATCCCTGTAACGGTCATTGCCGATCTGCTCGGTCTCGACCGCAGCTACGCCCCGGATATCAAACGCTGGTCAGACGACTCCGTGGAGCCCCTCGGCATGATGATCTCCGACGAACGCTGGATCGAATGTGCCCGGTCCATCCGGCAATTCCAGGAGTTCATCACCCAAGAGTTGAACAGACGCAAGGCGGATCCACAGGAGGATCTCCTCACTCACATCGTCGAGGCCAGGGACGATGACGGCCAACCATTTACGCTGGGAGAAATGCTGGGCATTACCCAGCAACTGCTCGTCGCTGGAAACGAAACCACCACCAACGGTATCGCCGGCGGCATCCAGCTCCTGATCGAAAACCCTGATCAGCAGGACCAGTTACGTCGGGACCCCGATCGCATGCTGACCTTCGTCAACGAGGCACTGAGGCTGGAATCGCCCGTCCAGGGTCTGTTCCGGGTGGTGCTCGAAGATACGGAAGTTGCGGGACACGAGGTACCCGCAGGTTCAAGGATCATGCTCCGGTATGCCGCCGCCAACCGCGACGGCAAGAAATACCCCAACCCCGACAATCTCGATATCAGTCGCCACAATGCCGGCACCCAGGTCGGGTTTGGCGCTGGTATTCACCATTGCCTGGGCGCCAACCTCGCTCGTGAAGAGATGTTTCAGGCTTTTACCCTGCTGCTCGAGCGGACAAGCAATCTGACGTTCAAACCGAACGCGAACGATTTCGTCCACCATCCCTCGATGGTGTTGCGGGGATTAAAGGAATTGCACGTCTCGTTCGAAGTTTAAAAATCGCGGCTAAAGTACGCCGCTGACGCGTCGGGCGAGTTTTTCGCAAGCGAAAAACTCGGTAAGAAATTGGCATCAAAGCCAATTTCGACAGCGGCCATTCAGCCGCGATTGAACTACTCATGTGTGACGAACTACGCTATAACTGCGCGTCCACTTTGGGGGAATGAACTTGAGCGACGATATCTCACAAGAGGTGTTGCTGGACCTGCACCGGCGTATGGTGCGCATTCGGCGTTTTGAGGAAACCGCAGGCAAGATGATGGAAGACGGGAAAATCCCCGGCGCTCTGCATCTGTATGTCGGCGAAGAAGCAGTGGCGTCCGGCATCATGGCGCACCTGTCGAACGAAGATCAGATTACATCCACGCACCGCGGCCATGGACACCTGATTGCCAAAGGCGGTGAGTTTGACCGCATGTTTGCTGAGCTGTTCGGTCGCGCAACCGGATACTGCAAGGGTAAAGGCGGCAGCATGCATATCTCCAATATGGAGCTCGGCATGCTGGGTGCTAACGGCATTGTTGGCGGGGGGCCACCCATCGCGATGGGGGCTGCGTTTTCCAACAAGTTTCGTAAAACCAATAACGTTGCATGCTGTTTCTTCGGTGACGGCGCGTCCAACGAGGGATCGTTCCACGAGGCAGCCAACATGGCCGCGCTCTACAAGCTGCCTGCGGTCTTCGTCTGCGAAAACAATGGCTATGGCGAGTACACCCCACAGGCCAACCACCAGGCCATTGTTGACGTTGCCGACCGGGCGCCGGGCTACGGCATGCCGGGAGTCATCGTCGATGGAATGGACGTGGTTGCTGTGTATGAAGCAGCCGGGGAAGCCATCGCTCGGGCACGCGCGGGTGACGGCCCGACGCTTTTAGAATGCAAAACCTACCGCTACTACGACCATGTGGGTGTCCGCGGTATGGGCTTAAGCTACCGCACCGACGAAGAAGTCGAAGAGTGGAAGAAGAAAGATCCAATTGACCTGTTCGAGGCGCGACTGGCTGACCAGGGATACCTGAGCGCAGAAGATGCCCAGGCAGTGCACGACGAGGTCCTCGCCGAAATCGATGAAGCGATCAAGTTCGCGGAGGAAAGCCCCTACCCCGACCCTGACGCAATCCTCGAAGACGTATACGCATAAGGAAAATAACAATGGCAGAAGCAGTACAGGCAGAAGCACGGAAACTTCCTTACGTCGCCGCGATCACTGAAGGCGTGCGGACGGTGATGCAGGAGCAATCTGACGCATTCGTTGCAGGTGAAGACGTGGCCGGCGCTGGAGGTGTTTACGGCTACTACAATGGCATCCTCGATGAGTTTGGTCCCGACCGTGTGTTTGATACACCCATCTCCGAAGAAGGCATTGTTGGTCTGGGTGTCGGCGCTGCAGCGACCGGGTGCAGGCCTATCATCGACCTCATGTTCATGGATTTCCTCGGCGAGTGTATGGACGAAGTGGCCAACCAGCTCGCAAAAATGCGCTACATGTTTGGAGGCGCAGCCACGCTACCTGTCACGATGCTGACGATGGCGGGTGCCGGTATGAGTCTCGCTGCTCAGCACAGCCAGAGCCTCGAAGCGTGGGTATGCCACTTACCGGGGTTGAAAGTCGTCATGCCGACCACCCCATACGATGCCAAAGGTCTCATCATCGCCGCGGCCAGGGATGACAACCCCGTGATCGTCATCCTGAACAAGATGTCCCTCGCGATCAGCGGTGAGGTGCCTGAGGAGTCGTATGCCCTGCCTCTCGGTGAAGCCAATATCGTGCGAGAAGGATCCAACTACACCATCGTCGCCCTGGGACGCATGATGCATGAGGCTCTGAAAGCAGCGGATCAACTGAAAGATCTCGGCGTTGATGCTGAAGTCATCGATCCGCGAACCCTGCAACCATTCGACACCGCAACTGTCGTCAATTCGGTCAAGAAGACCCACCGGGCGATGGTTGTACATGAGGCTGTCAGATTTGGTGGCATCGGCGGCGAAATAGCTGCACAGATCCAGGAGGACGCGTTCGATTACCTCGATGCTCCGGTTGCACGCGTAGGCGCGCCGTTCTCGCCGGTACCTTTCAGCCCGGCGCTCGAGCAGCACTACATTCCGAACGCGGATCGCATCGTCGCCGAGGCCAAGAAGCAGCTCGGCATCTAGCGGTCGCACTATGGGAAGAATAGGGCTGCTGGCAAACCCAGCGTCCGGTAAAGACGTGCGCCGCCTTGTCGCGCGCGCTTCGGTTTTCGATAACCAGGAGAAACGCGCCATCATCCGGCGTGTGCTCGTTGGCGCGGTCGCGGGCGGGTGTTCCGAGTTCGTCTTTCACGACGATGCCCATGGCATCACGCGTCAGGCATTGGAAGAGTACGGCAGCGACATCACGATCCAACCCGTGGACTCAACCCAGATGGGGACTGCCCTCGACACCATTTCCGCAGCCCGTGCGATGAAAGATGAGGGCTGCGATGTCGTGATTACGCTTGGCGGCGACGGCACCAACCGGGCCTTCTGCCTCGGCTGGCTCGACGCACCACTGTTACCCATCAGCACCGGGACCAACAACGTTTTCCCCAATCTTTACGAAGCAACGATCGCCGGCGCAGCAGCCGGGCTTATTGCGAGCGGTATCCCGTGTGCTGATGCCTTCCGCCAGCAGAAGTGCATCGACGTCGAGATAGAAGATGAACGCGAAGATCTCGCTCTCATTGACGCCCTGCTTTCCAGCGAACGCTTTGTCGGTGCAAGGGCACTGCTGAAACCCCAGCATTTCCGATCCGCCCTCCTCACTCGCGCGGAACCTGCGGCTGTAGGGATCACGTCTATCGGAGGTCTGCTTCATCCTGTGGATGCAGCAAGTTCCGAAGGCCTCTGGCTGGAGTTTGGAGACGGTGGAGAGACCGTGAACGCACCGATTGCACCCGGGCTCTATCAACCCATCAGTGTGCGGGCCCATCAGGCACTCGAGTTGGAACAGACCGTACGTTGTGAAGGCCCTGGGACATTGGCGTTCGATGGCGAAAGGGAAAGGACGCTCAAACCCGGACAGGAGGCGAGACTCACCCTGTCCCGGCGAGGTCCAAGAGTCGTTGACGTCGAAAACGTACTCCGGACCGCGGCTGAAATCGGCACTTTCAAACGGTAGGATGCGCATCTTGGTGAGAGGATTTAATGGCAACTGAAATTTACCTGGTCAAGGTCGGCATGAGCATGACCGAAGGCATCGTGGAAGAGTGGTACATCCCCGACGGCGGGCATGTCGAAACCGGCGAGCTGCTCTACCGTCTGGAGACCGAGAAGGTGAATCTCGACGTCGATGCGGAAGCGACAGGCACGGTCAAACACCTCGTCGCTGAAGGTGTCACCATGGAACCCGGGGACGTGGTTGGTTACATCTTCGCTGAAGGCGAGGAAATCCCCGCCGACCTGTCATCCCTCGGGGGCGGAGCGGCAAGTCCTGCCGCTGAACCAGCGGTTCCCGCTGCCGAAACCGTCGCGGCTATTGCCGCAGCCGGACCCACCCGTGACGGTGACCGCGTATTGTCCTCGCCTGCAGCACGGCGTCTCGCAAGTGAACTCGGCGTCGACTACACAACCTTGTCGGGTAGCGGGCCGGGAGGTCGGGTTGTCGAAGCGGACGTGCAGGCTGCGGCTGCAGGACAACCATCAGGGCGAAGTCCAAGCTCTCCGCTTGCGCGCAAACTCGCCCGCGAACTGGGTATTGATCTCGCCACTGTGACCGGCACCGGACCGGGCGGGCGGATCACCAAAGATGATGTGGAAGCCGCTGCCGCCAAGCCTGCACCCGCTGTCCAGCCAATTGCTGCTGAACGACCATCGGGGAGTGTGCCCGTCCGGGGTATGCGCAAGACCATCGCTGCCCGCATGCACGAAAGCCTCACGACCATGGCCCAACTCACCATGGACATGGACGTCAACATGGATGACACCATCAAGCTGCGCGGCCAGCTTGTGGACGAGTGGGCGGACGAAGGGATCAAACCAACCTATACCGATCTCGTCATACGAGCAGTTGCCCGAGCGCTCGAAAAACACCCGCTCATGAATGCCTCATGGGGCGACAGTGAGATCACCCTGCACGGCGCTGTAAACGTCGGTATGGCCGTCTCCCTCGAAGAAGGTCTCATCGTTCCTGTCGTTAAAAACGCCAACGGCATCTCCATCCGCGATCTTGCAGTTGAAACCAGCCGCCTCGCTGCCGCCGCGCGGGATGGCTCGCTCAGCCTCGACGATCTCGCTGACGGCACATTTACCGTTTCGGCGCTGGGCATGATGGGCGTCGATTCTTTCACTCCCATCATCAATTCTCCCCAGGCAGGCATTCTCGGCGTCAACCGGATCCGGGACGATGTGAGCTGGGATGGGGACCGGCCCGTGAAAACCCAGGTGATGCGCCTGTCATTGACGTGGGATCACAGGGTTCTCGACGGAGCGCCGGCTGCGGAATTTCTGGGGGAAGTGAAGAGTCTGCTGGAAGCACCTTACAGACTGTTGCTTTAAGAATCGCGGCTGAAGCCGCTCCTACAGAGTTAGCAAGATCTCACTAACTCTGTAGGAGCGGATTTATCCGCGATGGTATCCTTGCCATATGGAACTGATCCCTCTTACCCCGGTCATTGGCGCAGAAATCCGCGGCGCTGATCTTCTGAATCTGAGCGACAGCCAGTTTGCCGACATACACGCTGCCTTCGCGGATCACTCGGTGGTCTTTTTCCGAGACCAGCCCGAACTGCCACCTGACGTGCAGGTCGCTTTCGCCCGCCGCTTCGGAGAGCTCCATACCCACCCGGCGGCACCCACGCTGGAAGGTCACCCGGAAGTTTTTGTCATTCACGCTCACGCTGAATCGAAGGTCGCGAATGGCAATGGCTGGCATACCGATGTGTCCTGTGACGTGGAGCCGCCGCTGGCGACGATGCTGCAACTGCATACGCTGCCCTCCACCGGTGGTGACACACTGTTTGCCTCAATGTATGCCGCGTTCGAAACCTTGTCACCAAACCTGCAGGAATTCCTTCTCCAATTGAACGCGCACCACGAGTCGGAACACGTCTACCGCGGACGCTACAGCGACCGCGGTGTGGACGATACTGAACGAACCTATCCCCAGGCGTTGCATCCGATTGTCTGTGCGCACCCTGTTACCGGGAAACCGGCGCTCTACGTCAATCCAAGCTTCACAACCCGCATCGAGGGATTAAGCAGCGCCGAAAGCCAGAGCCTTCTCAAGCTTCTATACGACCACCAGCAACGTCCTGAATTCCAGGTGCGCTTCAACTGGAGTCCTAATGCCATTGCGTTGTGGGACAACCGCTGTGTCCAGCATTTTGCGCTATGGGACTACTGGCCAGAGGAGCGTAAAGGCCATCGTGTGACCATCAAGGGAGCGCAGCCCGAATCAGCCAGGGAGGCGGGATCGCAACGTAAGATGCGTCTGTCCCAACGACTGTAATAAAGCCGCTCCTACAGAGGTAGTTGGTGTTCTCTGTAGGAGCGGCTTTAAGGCACCTCTAATAACCTCTTCAAAGCTCAGGCTGTCCCGGATGTTTCGCAGCAAGGCGCGTGCCGCAGGTAATATCGAGCATA
>JANQFF010000037.1 GCA_028277965.1 Pseudomonadales bacterium | reverse complement strand
GTTTTGGAGGCGGCTACGGCGAGGGGTGCGTTTTCAGCGATCCGTTCTGCCCAGCCAATGGCAGCTTCGAGCGCACCGCCGTCTTCGGTCAGCTCACTCAACATGCCACATTCCATTGCTGTAGCTGCATCGATGGGCTCACCTGTCAACGCCATTTCCATCGCGCGGGCGTAACCGACGCGTGCAGGCAGCCTGAAGACACCACCCGCGCCGGCAAACAAGCCGACTTTCACTTCCCGGATGCCGATTTTCGAGCTTTTGGAAGCCACCAGGAGGTCGCACGTGAGTGCAATTTCACAGCCACCCGCGAGGGCGTAACCGTCAATCGCTGCTATCAGGGGCTTGGCACTGCCAGCACGAACAAATTCGGTGAGAGGTCCAATATCCTCTCCCCGCGCAAACGCTTTCAGATCCATCCCCGCACAGAACGCCCTTCCGGCGCCGGTAATCACACCTGCCGTCAGCCCATCGTCTGCATCCAGTTCCTGAATGGCATTCCACAATCCGTGGGACAGCGCGCCGTTGATGGCATTCATGGCTTCCGGACGATTGAGCGTGATGACCATCACCCGCCCTCGTTTTTCCACCAACACCGCTTCTTCGGTGGCGTCGTCGCTCATGCTTGTCTCCCTTCGAGTTTTATTTATCGGACTCGAATGATGTCACAAACTTCGAGCAGCACCTACACCGCACCAACGACAAACAACCCCAGATAGATCGCTGACACATTGACCCCACTCAGTATCCACACCACCAGGTCACGCCGGGACAGGAGGAGCTGCGTGACCAGGATGGCGCCTACAGGTGCGACAAATGCATAGGTATATGCCAGCGTCTGAAAGAACTCTCCAACCGCAATGCCGATACCAGCCCAGGTCGATTCGTACTCGCTCACTTCGATCAGATCGAGCACCGCAAATCCAAGTGAGAAAACCACACCAACCTGAAGATACAGACGAACTTCCGCCCGATCCCGGGGACGCATCGCAGCAAAGAAAATGCCTACTAACGGTCGCAGCGCCAGAACCCAAACGCTGCCTGGATCCATGGTGTGGTAATAAAGACGAAGGCGGTGATTCCAGCGACTCAGGCTGCCAAGCACCGGAACTCGTGCAACCCTTTTCCACCGGGCCGCAGTCAGCGTGACAACAATGAACACCAGCAGTATGGCGGTGGCTTCATAGTGGCCAGTAGACCCCGAGATCGCGCCCATCGACATGCCAATGACCGCCAGCAGGAAGCCGCCACCGTGGATCCGGGCGCGGCTCGCCCGTTTGTCAGCCCAGGCAGGAGGATTATCGATATCGAGTTCGCTTTTCTGCGGCAGAAAGCCGAGCCCCTGAGGCGGGCGCCCGTCATCCTGCCTGGCTTTTTCTTCCTCGTTAAACAGTTCAACCATTTTCCGGGTACGAGTGAGGTCGAAAATCCACCATGCGAGCCCACCCCCGGCGGAGAGCAGCATCATCAGTCCCGTAAAGACCTTCCCGATGTAGAAACGATGCGCCCCCAGAATACCACCGAAGATGGCCAGTACTCGAAACAACCACAGCCGTTTTGGCCGGTACCGATACAGGTCGTCCACGACCTCCGGCGAAAAGTCAGGATCAGATACAGACTTTGATGTTGTCGATTCCATGAAGAACAATACTAGCCCGTTTACAATCCAGTCTTCTTCCAGCGTTTTTTCACAACATGGAATTCGACAAAGACGAGTATGTCAAAAGGGTTGAGTCTCTACGCCCATCACCCCCGCTGACCCATGACCTCGAGCTTTCCAGCACAGATCAGGCACGGGTCGACAACGCCATTGCTTCCGTGCGAGCAGAGGGTTTTGCCATCATCCCCGGGTTCCTCGGTGAAGGTCGGCTTGAAGACGTGCAGAAAGGTCTCGAGCCGATCTTCGAGATGACAACGGAACGCGATGCCGACAAAGGTGGCCGGTATTCAGGTATCCAGACGGTACACGTACACAACCTCTTCGCTAAAACAGATGCGGTTGACAACATTGCAACTGATCCCGTGCTTCTCCACGTGATTGAAGGCGTCCTCGGCAAACAGTTTCAGTTGTCCGTGGGGACAGCCATGTGTCCGGATCCCGGCTGCGCACCCCAGGGGCTGCACCAGGACGACGGGCACTACCCACTACCCCGGCCTCGACCTCCTTTCATAGCCAATACCCTGATCGCGCTCGACGATTTTACAGAAGCAAACGGCGCGACAAGACTGGTGCCCGGAAGCCATCTCTCCACCGACCCGGTCGATCCGGAGGCCAGAGTTGTTTTTGCAGAGATGACGGCAGGCTCGCTGCTGGTTTTTGACGGCGCGTTGTGGCACGCCGGTGGGGGCAACCGAACGACTGACCAGCGGCGCCGTTCGATCAACCTCAACTTCAACCTTTCCTGGCTGCGGCAACAGGAAAACCAGTATGTCGGTATTCCCCGGGCTCGATGGCTCGAGATGCCTGAACGCCTGCAGCGACTGCTTGGTTTTCAGAAGGTGAACTTCCTGTACGGCAGTGTCGACTACACCGACCCTCTCGAGTACTTTCTCGAAAACCCTTGAGACAGGGATCCCGTTGAACATCCTGCTCTACACACCGAGCTTTCTTCCAAGGGGCGGTGGTCTCGAGGTTGTTAACCACTATCTTGCATCCTGCCTCCAGGAACTGGGACACAACGTTCGCGTGGTCATGCACGGTGGCTGGCGTCAACGCAACGAAGTGGAGTTTTCTTACCCCGTAACCCGTCTGCCCACCGCCCGTGGCCTTCTTGGCGAAACAGACCGCCTTGCAACGCTCTGGGTTGTTGCGCGTTTCCACCAGGCTGACGTCATCCACGCACACGACACCACGAACACCGGCTTCGTCGCAGCAAAGCTGAAACGGTTTTTTCCGGCACCGCTCGTCATCACACCTCACGGGGAAGACATCAATACAGTCCCGGAAATCGGCTACGGTTTTATGCTCGATGACAATCTGCGCCCTCGCATCGAATACGCCGTCAGGAACGCCAACGCGCTGACTGCAATCAGTCATCGTATCGAGCAAGCCCTGAAATCGACGAGCGACAACAAGGTCCCGGTTTATCACATTCCCAATGGCGTCGATAACCGGAGGTTCAGTGGGCCAGTTAATCCATCCATACGGGCGAAATACGGTATCCCACCCGACGCCCGCGTCATTCTCACGGTTGGTCACCAACATCAACGGCGTGGATATGAGCACCTGATCAGAGCAGTTGCGAACATCGTTCCAGAAATCCCAGAGGTGTTTCTTGTCCTGGTCGGCAGACGAACGGAAAGCCTGGCAGATGAGTGCGAACGAAACGGCGTCTCCAGCCGGGTCCTGCTGGCGGGGAGAATCATGGATCCCGCCTTTGGTACGGTGGAAGAAGACCCGAAAGACGACCTTGCGGACTTGTACAGAGAAGCTGAAGTCTACGCATCCGCAAGCATGGCGGAAGGCGCTGAAGGTATGTCCCTCGCCCTGCTCGATGCGATGGCTGCATCGAAATGTATTGTCGCGTCGCGCATTTCCGGGACCCAGGATGTGCTGAACGATGGGGTCAATGGCATTCTCGTCGAGCCGGGAGATAGCGAAGATCTCACCAGAGGCCTGCGCCGGGCACTGACCGACTCCAACCTGGCTCAATCGGTTCGTGAGCGTGCGGGTCAGACAGCGCGGGCGTATGACTGGATGGATATCGCGCGGCGATATGTCGCGGTTTACGAAAGCGTCGCGGACCGCATTCGCTCCCCATAAAGTGGGCATTACAGCGCAGTTTCCCGTCACAGGCTCTCTAAAATAAGAGTCATGCGTGTGCTTGTTACCAACGCCCAGGAACCCCAGGCCTATGTGATCATCCGGTCGCTGCGACCTGTGGCGACCAGGATTGTCATCACGACCGGTGGCAGATCGGTTTACGTGGACAAGTTTGACGGGATGGCAGCACATTCGCGCTTTGTGGACGCCCGTTACGAAGTTCCTCATTTTGCTGATGACTGGCATGCCGGAAGGCTGGGCAATGAAAACAGTCCGGCTGAAGAAGCCTATATTCAGTCGTTAGAAGACATCTGCCGCAAAGAGGGCATCAGCGTAATTGTCCCTTCGCTCGACCCCGAGGTTTACGTCTTATCGAAAAACACCGACCGCTTTGCAGGCAACGGTGTCACAGTGGCAACCGCCGGGCGCGAGGTGATCGAACGCGTGACGGACAAGGCTGAAACGCTGAAAGCTGCAAAACGTGCTGGTTTTCCCATCCCCGATACGCACTTCCCTTCGACGCCTGCAGACGTGGAAACCATCATCTCGTCAACACAACCACCCTGGGTCATCAAACCCCGGCTGGGCGCACACATGGCTCATGTGACCTTCGCCGAGACGCCAGAAGCACTTCGACGGGCTTACCACGAATTGTCAGAGCGGCAACCTGATCCTCTGGTGCAGGCATATATACCGGGCGTTACGCGATGTAACTACTACGTCACGATCGATCGCAACCACCAGATCATTTCGCTGCTCAATCCGACGCCAATTCATGTGATCGCCAACGGCGTATACACGTCCATCAAGTCCGTTTACAGCCAGGGCAACACTCCCAGGCTCCGCGAGCTGCAGGCCCTGATCCGGGACCTGCAACTGTGGGGAAGTTTTACGGTTCAGACGAAGCTGGACCCTGACGGTATTCCTCGTTTACTGGAAATCAATCCGCGGATGGGACATCACTTGTGGTTTCGCACCGGCCTTGGCGTGAACGAGCCGCTCATCTGTATCGAGCTCGCTCAAAACCGGATCCCGGACGGCGATTTCAAGTACCCTTCCGGGGTCATGCTTCTCGACCCATTTCACGATCTGTTTCATTTCTTGGTGCGGCTGTTCGGCCGTAAACCTGAGCCTGGTCCCGAACAATCTCCAGAAACCGTCCCTGAGCTGCTGAAGCTCTATCGACACCAGTACCTGAATCGTGCGCCAAAGGTATTCTGCCCCGAAGTGAGCTCCCTCTTCATCGACCCCCGGCCCTGTCTGCATGCATTCGCATTTAAAGCCAACTCTCTACTCATACAACCACTTCTGGAGTCCTTGCGCCCGCGCGACAGGGAATAGGCAACAATGAAACTCGTGCTCCTGCTGATCGGCATTCTGATTTCGAGTCAGAGCCTGGCCGGTACCACGTGCTCAAACCTTGCCGGATCGGAAGTCCGCTGGATTGTTCCAAACACAACCGGCAGTGCTTACGACACGTACACAAGGATCATGAAACCGGGCCTGGAGAGCAGGCTCGGTATACGAATACTGGTAGACAACATACCCGGCGCTGGCGGCATAAAAGGTGTACGGGAACTGGCAGCAGCCCCTCCCGACGGGACGACAATCGGTATTCTCAACGGCACGGGGATACTGGTATCAGGAATTTCAGGTTCACCGGATATCCCTGACCTGGTTGAAGACCTGACAATCCTGGGACGGGCAAGTCCGGTTCAGCACGTCTGGGTGACGTCAGCTGCTTCAGACATTGGCGTTCTGACCGATCTCGCCCTACCGGGTCGCGAACCACTTGTTTTTGCCGTTCGCAGTACTGCCAGTTCGAGCTTCGCGAGTCTCAGCGTGGTAGCGCACATGCTGGGTCTGAACCACGTATTCGTATCCGGCTACGGCAGCAATCGGGATGCGCGCCTGGCCTTGCTCCGCGGAGAGGCTGACGCTGCATCAGCGGACGTAAACTCCGCTTCCTCGATGCTGCAAAGCGGAGATCTGCGCGCACTCCTGCAAGTGGCACAACACGCGGATCCCAACATGCCTCACCTCGAGAACGTGCCTGTTCTGGGAGAACTGCAACAGAGAAACGAGGACCTCGTGGAGGCGCTGGTCAGCCTGCTCGGCGCAAATCGACTATTCGCGGCCCCACCCGATATGAATGCTGATTTGAGTAAATGCTTCGAGACTGCGATTGCCGCTACGCTTAAGGATGCCAACATTTCATCAGCGCTGCGCAAACGCGCCTCGGCTATCCAGTACGCTGATGGCGAAACGGCGCTGGCAGATCTCGAGAAGGCACAGGCTGGGTTGAGCAGAATTTCATCTATCGTAACGACCGCCATTGCGCGTCTGCGCGGAGACGACTGATGACAGAGATCCTGGACGCCGCTTGGCAGGCCTGGCTGGTCGTCTTCTCATGGCCTTACATTCTCTACCCTGTCATCGGCACCGTGTTGGCGATGGTATTCGCAATCCTTCCCGGATTGTCGGGTGCAGCCCTGATGGCTCTGGCGATACCAATCACGGTGCACTGGGATCCCGTCGCCGTCATGCTCCTGTTTGGCGCATTCCTGGGGGGCGCAACGTTCATGGGTTCCGTCACCGCTGTCCTTTTCGGCATACCAGGACGACCGTCCAACGCAGCATCCCTCATCGATGGTCACCCACTCGCCCAGGCAGGTGAAGCGAAAACAGCGCTCGGGTGTTCCGCAATGGCGTCTGCACTTGGTTCGACGTTTGGCATCCTCGTCCTGTTGCTGGCAATCCCGGTGGTACAGAGCGTCCTGCTGTTGTTCGGACCTGCCGAATTGTTGATGCTGGTCATCTGGGGTCTGACCACCATAGCCGCGTTATCGCGGGGTGTAGTCCTCAAAGGCCTGAGCGTGGCTGGTCTTGGTCTTCTGCTTTCATTCGTTGGGAACGATCCGCGTACAGCGGAGCCGAGGCTGACATTTGGCCTCACTTACCTGGAAGACGGTCTGGGCCTGGTACCTGTATTTCTCGGTCTGTATGCGTTGGCCGAGTTGTTTCATCTCGTGCGCTCACCGAGACCTGCCATATCAAGGGTTGGCACCGCTCTAGGAGGCAGTGTTCGCCGTGGTGTGGGCTGCGTCTTCAGGTTCCCTGGCTTGTTCCTGCGCAGTGCCACGATAGGAACCGTCATCGGCATGATTCCAGGCGTTGGCGGTACCGTTGCGAGCTTTATTGCTTATGGCCACGCTTCACAAAGTGTCAAAGACAGCAGCAGATTTGGAAAAGGAGATATTCGCGGGCTGATGGCACCGGAAGCCGCCAACGATGCAAAAGACGGCGGAGCCCTCATCCCCACGCTCGCGTTTGGGTTGCCCGGAGGAACGGGCACCGCAATGTTGCTAGCGGTTCTTACCCTGCACGGCCTCGAACCCGGTCAGGACATTCTCCATTCCAAGCTCAACCTGGTCTTCGTCCTCATCTGGTCACTGTTCATCTCCAACTGGCTGACATCCGCCCTGGGACTCGCAAGCCTCTCCCCGCTATCCCGACTGACTACCATGCGTACCGAAATACTGGTACCTGGATTGATCATCGTGGCGACGTTCGGGGTGTATATGTACCGGGGAGAACTCACCGACGTTCTGATGGCATATGTTTTCGGCGCCATCGGGTACGCGATGAAAGTGACTGACTGGCCACGTATCCCGCTCATGATCGCCCTTGTCCTTGGCCCGCTTTTTGAACGAAATCTCCTACTGGTTCTGCGTCTGGAAGAGGTTGGAAGGATGGATTTCTTCAGTCGGCCCCTGGTCATCACTTTGCTGGTCGCGATCGTATTCGTTCTGACCTACCGGCCACTTAAAGAGCGACTGTCGAGGCAGGTTTCGTGATGGGACGCGAGGCAATCGTCACCACGCTCCTGGTCTGTGTGTCACTGACCTTTCTGGGTGCAGCGATCAGCAACGATACCGCATCTCTCGTGCCTATGATCGTTGCAATCCCCACCTCCCTCTTCCTGCTCACCGAGCTGTGGCTGGCGGCGGTCAGACAGACAACAATCACCTCAGACTCAGACCCTCGTCGCCCACTCATCGTTGATATGCTCTGGTTCGCAGCGGCACCTTTGTGCATCGTCGCGTTCGGATTTGTGGTCGGGAGCGGGATATACGTCTTTGTTTTTTCGCGCTATCGGGCGGGACTCAGCGCACCAAAGGCCTTCGGGTATTCTGTCATCACGTCCGCCATCTTCTCACTGCTCTCAAGGTTACTGGTGGGCGCACCCCCCGCTATTCCATTCTGGTTAGAGTTCTAAACGAACACCGAGGCGTGCCGAACGACCGGCCCTCGGGAAGCCCAGACGATGGTAGTACTCTTCGTCGGTCACGTTCGCGAGACTTACATAAACGCTCACACCCTCAGCAACCTTTTTCGCGAGTTTTGCATGCCATACGAGCGAGTCAGGCAGCTCTACGTGCACGCTGTCACCATCAAGGTCGTGCAGACCATCCGAAAAAACACCGTTCAGGGATAGTTTCAAACCCAGCGGCAGATTGGCTCTCACCTCCGCGTAGGCACTGTGTTCAGCACGGCTGCGCAACTGGCGTTCTCCGCCACCAGGGGCACGTTCCGACGCATCAAGCCAGGTATATGCAACGCGCATGAAGATATCGTCACTGACCCAGTTCTGCATCGACAGCTCAACTCCCTCGAACTCGACATCCGGAAGATTCAGATAAGTTGAGCTTCGATTGGGTCGTTCGATCAGATCTTCGACAGAACTCCGGAACAGCGTGAAGTCCATCAACCAGCGATCATCCAGGCGAAACGCAGCACCTAACTGGTAGTTACGAGCAGTCTGTTCATCCAGGTTAGGGTTGCCGCGCCTGCGCTGGTAGAGCTCCCGCAGCTTCGGAAACCGGGTCCGTTCCGCTGCCGATGCGTGCAGGGATACCCAGTCTGTCAATGTATAGTCGAGGATGACCTGCGGGTTGATGACGTCGATTTGCCTGTTGTCCTCCCGCTGATCAAACCGGCTTGCGATCAGCCCCGGTGACACGACGAGCTTTCCTACCTGAATATGGTCTTCGACAGACAAGGTGAATGTGCGCATCCGGGCTTCATCGACACCTGCGAGCGCTCCAGCCGACTCAAACTCATCGTGAACCGCCGACGCACCAAACACGAAGAGATGACGTTCTCCGGCAGTCACACTCGAGTATGCCATCGCTCCCCAGGAGTCCTCTCGCGCATCCTCGATTTCATCGACATTGCCATAGCTGCTGTCTGTGTAAATCGTGAGTTCACTGTCGTAGCTGTTGTGAAAGACCTTCACCGAAAGCGGTATCGCCTCGAACTGGTTGGACAATCCGATCGTTCGACGGTCTGACTGTGTCAGACGTTCGAAGTCAGCGTCCGTTGTACCGGTCTCCGGTGCGAGACCCCGCTCGTTGTCCGAACTCGCGTAGAAAAGCGACGTTTCACCGAGAAACTCACTTGTGCCGGAAACGTAACCAAAGATGTTCTTTCGGATCTGATCGGCATTGGTCCGCTGTGTCCCCGCCTGGTTGATCGTCGACGCAAAGTCGTCAGATACGTCAAACCCGTCCGTATGATCATAGCTGCCTGACAACCGGTATTTCAGGCTCTGGGTGCCGCCCGTGTAGCCAGCCCGTACATGATGTGTATCGTTCTCACCTGCTTCAAACGTTGCACTTAAGCCCTGCGGCCATCGACCCGGCTGCGGGACAATGTCCACTACACCACCCATGCCGTTGGCGCCGTAGATGACGGAAGGGGCCCCCTTGGTCACCCGAACGGATGTTACTGATTCAAGCGAGACCTCATTCAGATCGATGCGGCCTTCAAATGCAGTTGCGATGGGGATGCCATCAAACAGCACAAGCACATCCCGGTCTCTGAACCCGCGCATCCACAGCCGGGCATCACCTGAAGAACCTCCATACTGAACATTCACCCCAGGTGTCTGCACCAGCACCTCAGCTGCCGTACGCGCGTTCCAGGCATCAATGGTTGCCCGGTCTATTTCCCGGGAAAGATTCGCCGACCCGGGGACTTCACGGGCTGTGACCACAATCTCCGGGAGCATCTGAGCTGACCGCGACTCATCCGCCAGCACGTCCTGAGTGCCTGACAATACGCCGACGATCGCCAGCGTAGCGCTTACGTACCGCATGATCGCAACGCCTGTGTGTTAAAAAGACTCTCCGTAAGCCTACGAAAAATCACTCATAGCGCAAATGAGCGATATGTAAGTATGATCAACTTAACTTATTAATATTCAATAAGTTACATTGCTTTTCGAGAATCAATCGAATTCCAGTCCAGCCGGTACGCCCGTCGTCTGCACTGCCTGCAAAGCCTTCATTGTCGCCCTGCTGCTCTCTGCTTTCTCCGGCGATGTCGACAACTGGTAGTTCATGTGTGCGGCGTATTCCCGCCGGGTCCGCACAAACTCCGGAAACTCGTCATACGTGCAGGTATCCGCAAGCTGGCGCAGGTCGTCTTCCGTGATGATGTCCATCATTTCCTGCCACCGCCCATCCAGGGACAGTTTGTGCAGCTTGAGCCCCAGCTCTTCCAGACCGGCCAGTCTCAAAACGTGGTGGTAACTGCGCGTCGATCCGTAGAACGACAACGGGCGCCGGTACTGATCGAGATTCCTGACGATGCTCTCTTCATCCTCACCAAGCGCCAGATAACCGCTGGAGGCAATTTCGATGTCGTCCCAGGTGCGTCCGGATCGCTCCAGTCCGATTTTGACATTAGGCAGGAGGACCTCGCGCATATATTTATCCGTCATGATCCCGCCGTGTGGCAACACTCCATCCGCAACTTCACCAGCTACCCGCGCCATGGCCGGCCCCACGACCGCCAGGTATATCCTGGGTCGCGGATATTCAATCGGTCCCGGATTGAAATTCGGCGTCATCAACGTATACCGATATTCCTTGCCGATGAAATCTGCCGGTTTGTCGTCCTGCCAGCTGTCCCAGATGGCTTTCATCATCTGGATGTACTCTTTCATTCGCGGCGCAGCCGCACTCCACGATCCACCAAACCTGCGTTCGTTGTGACCTTTGACCTGCGAGCCGAGACCGATACTGAAGCGACCTTTTGAAAGACGCTGGATATCCCAGGCCTCCATGGCGAGCACCATCGGGCTCCTGGGAAAAGCAATGGTCACGGACGTCATGGTCTCGATTTTATCGGTCGCGTTTGCAGCGAGTGCCATCGTCAATATGGAATCGTGAGAGAGTTCGCCACATGTCACGATATCGAACCCGTCTTCTTCTGCTTTTTGTGCCTGTGCACCGGCCTTGTCAGGCCAGCCGCCAACTCCCGTCACTAGCTTCATGGAACCTCTCCCCTAAATGTCATTTAAGAATTTAACACGAGAGTTCAACCAATAGTCGTTCGAACGTATAACTCAGCTGAGTTGCCGTCTGCCTGAACGAATCTGTTTCAATCACTCGCACCTTTACCGATCGACGGGTCAGCGCACCAACAACGGCGCGAGCCTCGAGCCGCACCAGCATGGCCCCGAGGCATTGATGAACACCGTGCCCAAACGAGTAGTGGCTGCGATTGCGTGGACGATCGAGCTTGAAGGTTTGTGGTTCAGGCCAGACTTTCGGATCGTGATTTGCTGCCGCAAAGAAAATGGCAACCCAGTCACCCTCTTTGATTTGCTGGCCTCCGAGCAACACGTCTTGAGTGGCGATCCTGAACAATCGCTGAGGCGGACCCGAGATCCTCAGCGTTTCCTCGATAAAGGCATCCATGAGCTCAGGATTCTCCTGAACACGCCCGTAGGTCTCACACTCCCTGTCAGCCTGCCAGAAGAGATTCCCTATAAGCCCCGTTGTTGTTTCAGCCCCCGCAACCACAAGCGTGAAGCAGAAACGGATGACTTCTTCCGGTGACAGGTCGCTCGCCAGGAGATGGCTTATGAAATCGTCGCCTGCTGCTCCCTCCGCGCGACCAGTCACCTTTTCAGTGAAGTAGGCAAACATTTCGCCATTGGAGGCAACTCGCTCCTCAGCTGTCATCTCAGCAGAAAGCATGAATGCAGTCGCCCAACGTCTGAACAGCGGATAGTCTTCGTCGGGCATTCCAAGGATCTTTGCCATGACCATCGCCGGAAGGGTTGACGCCAGTCCCTGCATGACGTCAGTTGTGGTTCCAATCATCTCCCCAATGAGCGAGTCACAAACGCCGTCCAGCCAATCCGAAAGCGGAGCTACAGCACTCGTGGTAAAAAAGTGCTGGACCTTGTCGCGCAACTCCCGGTGTTCCGGATCGTCATGATTGACCAGCATCAGTGTTGGCGCTCCGGATGCCTCCTGCACCGGATCGCACGACGAAAAAAGATCGGCGCGGCGAGCAACTTCCGTCACCTGGTCGTGCGCAAACACAGCCCACGCGGTTGGCGGCTCGTCCTCACCCGGTACAGTCCCGGGTGGATAGTCCTTGTACCCATATATCGGGGACTGTTCCCGCAGAGCCCTGTAAAAAGGATACGGATCCGCGGTCACTTCAGGTCGAGACAATTCTTCAATCGTGATCGTCTCTGGCGAAATACTGGACATTGAACACTTCCCCGTGAAATACTGAACTCAGTTAATTATGTCCTAAAGACACTTTTAATCAAGGAAACTTTTGAGTCGGACTTCAAAACAATCAATCGAATCCAGGTTTCTGGATCTCTACTACCCGTTTCATTACGAGGTAGGCTTCGCGGTCGAGCGTGCCATGCGTGATCCACGCCTGACACAACTGCAGAATGTCATCCTCTGGACGCTACATTCTTCAGCTGAAGAAGGTCGCATGCCCCGCAAGCAACTCGAAGCCATTCTTGGCCCCTGGTTCGAAGTCACGAGTTCTGCGCTCTCCAAAGCGATCCGCAATCTCACTGCGCCGCCACTGGATTTACTGGAACTTCGGGAGAATCCTGCGTCAGCCAGGGAAAAACTGCTGATCCTGACCCCAAACGGTCAAGCAGCCGTGAATGGGATGAAAAAGCGCGGGGAGAAGTTCATCGCCAGGATCACAACCGAACTGAAACGGAACGAAATTGCCGAAGGCGTCAATTTCCTGAGCCGCGTCAGTGAAATAGTCCAGGGGTTCGCAAAACAGGAGGAATGAGAAAATGAGTGATCCAATTGCGGTGACGCAGGAAGTGTTCGCCCGGTTTGGTGCAGGTGACGTACCGGGAATTGTCGAGATGCTGGATCCGGAGATCCTAATCGAGTTCTACGGCCCCCCCGTCATACCGTACGCCGGTACCTACCACGGGCCTGATGACGCGCGAAGCTTTTTTGAGACTGTTTTAACGAGCGTCGACATCCATCAATTCGAACCGCAGCAGTTTTTTGGCGATGGCTCCATGGTTGCGGTGACGGGCGAACTTCACCTGACGGCCCGCTCAACGGGAAAGGACATCCAATCGTCATTTGCACACATCATTACGGTCCGGGACGACAAATGGCTTCGATTCCGTGACTTTATGAATACAGCAGTTGCGGTAGACGCATTTACTTAAGAGGCAGGTATACGTCCGTTAGCATGTCTTCCTCCCGGACGTCAGGGCCTACATTGACATAGTGGAAAAACACCGGGAAGTCGCGTAGTTCCTCACTCGTCCGGGGTAGCCATTCAAGGTGCAGGAATTGCGCCTCGTAGATGTAGTTCCGCGATCCGTAATGACGCAGCCGGGCGCAACGCCCGCCGGGGATGACTTTTTCGACAACGCCGTATGGATTCGGCGTGATCGCACCCTCATAGGCCACACAGATGTCGAGCCGAAACTCCTGAGCAGGCATGTCATCCGGATTGGTGTAATGGACACCGTACGTCCGGCCGCTCAGCGGCGTTACCCCGTTCTCGCGACGCCAGTCGATCAGCTGCCAGGTCGCCCGCAAGGAGTGACGTTCAGGGCCCCGGTATTCAACCGCAGCAACGCGCGTGTCAGGAAATTTGACGATCTCAACGTCCGTATTCACATCAGGAATCCGGACTGGTCACTTGAACTACGCCAGATCAACATGAAAAAACTCCCTGAGCTCGTCCACGAGCAGTTCCGGCGCTTCGGCAGCGCCAAAATGCCCGCCTCTGGGCATCACGGTGTAACGTTTCAGATTGGCTTCCCGCTCGATGACGGAGCGCGGCGTGTGCACCACATCCTTCGGAAAGACCGCAATTGCTGACGGTGCCTCAAGCACCGGGTGTCGCTCATGAACGAGCGGCCACGGCTTGCCAAAGTGCTCGAAGTAGAGACGCAACGAACTGGTGATCGATCCTGTACACCAGTAAATGGATGCAGTTGTACAGAGATGGTCCCGGTCAAACGCCCGTTCCACGTCGCCGTCACAGTCACTCCAATTGCGACGGCGCTCCCAGATCCATGCCGCTGTACCGAGCGGAGAATCAGCCAGGCCATACGCAAGTGTCTGTGGATCCAGGCGGTGCACCGCAACATGACTGGTTATGGTATCCACTGACTCCGCGTTTCGAGCGACCATCCATTGCTCTTCTTCGGTGTACTCATCCGCCACACCTTGACGGTTTACACCAGGGATGACCGCAAGACCCAGATGCGCACCGATCAGGTGTTCTGCGTGGGCATGGGCGAGTTGCGCCGTGATCAATGCACCCCAGTCACCTCCGTGGGCTGCAAAACGCGTATACCCCAGCTCCTCCGTCATGAGTTTGACCCACATGTCTGCTATGGCGGCAACATCAACTCCGGCTCGAACCAGCGGCGTGGAAAACCCGAACCCAGGAAGCGACGGCACAACGACGTTAAACGCCTGGTCCGAGCTTCCCCCATACTCGGACGGTCTGCTCAATGGTCCAATGACCTCTTTGAAGTCCCAGAACGTCCAGGGCCAGCCGTGTGTCAGGATGAGTCCCGGCGCATCATCGACCTCAGCAGGTGCATGCAAATAATGGATGGGCACACCGTCGATGGTCGTCCGGTAGTGTGCCCATTGGTTCATCGCCTCCGCCTGGGTACTCCAGTCCCAGTGATCAGACCAGTAATCCACCATGGATTTCAGCCACTCCTGGGGTACGCCATACGCCCAGCTGTCTAAACCTACTACCGGTGGCCAGTTGACCCGGTTCAACCGCGCGAGCAGGTCGGACAGTTTGTCTTCCGGCAATTCGATTTCAATCCGTTCGCTCACGGTGTTACTCAACCAACAACCGGATATGGTCCCGCCAGATCACGTAACCCGCCCCCATCAGGTGGAGCTCGTCGTTCGCGAGCGAGTCGCGTATTGAGCCGTCATCGTCCAGGAACAACGGATACAGATTCACCCAGGTTACGCCGCTTTCACCTGCAAGCATTTCCAGTTCAGCATTCAGTGCTTCAACTTGCTCCTTCATGCCCACATCGCGCGGCAACACACTCTGGAGATAAAACTCTGTTGTGGGTGAAGCCTCTTTAACCCTGCGGATGATCTCATCGATGTTGGCCACTATGTTTGCCTGCTCAATACCGATGAACAGGTCGTTCGTACCGATTTTCAGGAAGATCTTGCTCGGGCTGGCCGTGAGGACCTGATCGAGACGGGCAAGCACACCGGAGGTTGTATCTCCGCCAATACCGCGATTGATGACAGGCAAGCCGGGAAAGAGTTCGTGCCAGGATCCACCCTCCGTGATCGAATCTCCCAGAAAGACAATGTCACCTTCGCTGATGGCCAGTTCTTCGAACTGCGAGACCCACCGTTCGTGAGACGTGGCAATGAAGTCACCGAACAAAAGCTGAACGATCGACATGGGTGCGGCGAGGGCCCAGACAAGAATCGCCATGACGAGAACATTCAGCCCAACCGATATACCGATGAGTACCTTCTTCATGGTTCAAGCCTGTACAAATTCAAAGATGTTTCCCTCCGGATCGCTCAGGAATCCAAGACGAACCCCGACACCTTCATCAACGAGGGTTCGTTCGGACAGCAGTCTGGCTCCGGCTTCTTCTGCCGTGGCCACCGCTGTGGTGATGTCGTCGCAATACAGCGTGAAATACGCAATACCCGTCCTGGTAGAAGAGTACTCAAGCCTCTCTGCCGGGGCTGGTGGCTCTGAGGGAGCAACCAGCTTGATCACCTCTCCCCCGGGCAGCTGCAACCAGACGTTCGTGTATCCCGACTCTGCGACCCTGATCTGGGAACTGAGCTCTGCAGGGATGTCCGCGCGCCTGACTTCTTCACAACTGAACACACGGGTATAAAAATCGACCATGCCCTCAAGGTCGATCACCGGGATCCCAATTTCCAATGGTGCTGTTTGTTGCATCGTTCCTCTCTTTGTCAGCCGGCGCTTAGCGCATCCTTTTTCTGATACCAGTAAGTCAAATATTCCGCATATAGAACATGCCCCTCAATTCCCTCTGCCTCGATCTCGTGGCAGTTCTTTATGAGGTATTCCGTTGGCGCCTTCTGATCCACTTCGAGCAGGCTGACATGCGACCGCAGGCGAACGCCATCTCCAATAACAACTGGCTTCAACACCCTCACCTTGTCCAGTCCGTAGTTGAGCGGGTATTGCCCGTCCACCGGCCATTGACCCGTATCCCGGAAAAAGTGAGACAGCAGCGAAACGATGTGAAAGCCGTGAATGAGCGTTCCACCAAAGGGTGTTGTTTTCGCATATTCCGGATCGCTGTGGCCCGGCGTGCGCCAACGTGTCACCTCGCCGAAAACGTTCACCTGAACCTGATCGATGAACACCCAGTCGCTGGTACCGAGTTTCTCACCCACACGTTCGTGTGCCGTCTCGAGAAAAAAAGGCGTGTCGTCACCCATAAGTCTCCCCACTTCAAAAAGGATCACGCTACTACTCCTTGATTCACGGGACAACGGTGCTAACTTGCCTGGATGACCTTCACGCTCGAACCAGAAACCGAACCTGGCAAAAAGTTCGTCGATACCGCCGCAGAACTCATCCCTGATCTGCGGTCGAACGCGAACGCCGCGGACAGCACAAGCACCATGGCAGCAGCGAGCATAGAAGCGCTGCAGCAAAGTGGTATCGCCGCGGCGTTTGTCCCCGAGGAACTCGGTGGCTGGGGTCTGAGTTCCATAAGAGACTGGATGCTTGGAATTGCGGCTCTCGCCCGGGGAGATGCGTCTATAGCAATTGGCATCAACATGCACCTGGCCGTATCACGAGGCATGTCCACTGCCTTTCAGCAATCCGGTGGAAATATTGAATCGAGATCTGCCGCCCCGCTGAAGGCCATCGCAAATCAGCAGATGCTCATCTGTGCAACGGCAACCGAGCGTGGCTCAGATAACCTGCACCCCCTGACTGAAGCAACGGACACAGACGGTGAGTGGTTTATCAACGGGACAAAACTCTTTGTGACCATGTCGCCCCTTGCTACGCATCTGGCGATGAACCTGCGTTTGCGTGACGCAGAAGGCGACCACCTCGTCACGACAATGATGCCGATCGACACACCAGGCCTGAATCCTCAGGATGATTGGGACGCCCTGGGCATGCGCGGTTCCGGCAGCCAGTCCATCCAATTCGACAACGTTCGCGTCGAGAGAAAATCCTTACGCCGCCTGGGGCCCTGGGGTGAATGGAGTACCGGCGTTCTGGTGAACCGGACACTCGGAAACGTCACTCTGGTCGCAGCCTTTCTGGGTGTGGCTGAACACGCACGGGAGATTGCACTCGAATCTCTCGCGAAACAGACGCGCAATGGAGAGGCGGTCTCCTCGAGTCCCGCCGTCCAGCAACATGTTGGTGAAATGGAAATTGAACTCACGCGTTGCCGGGCACTCCTCGATTACACGGGCCGGGGTATCGACGACTGGCTACGCAACGCCATTCCAAACCCCCCGTCCCGGGAGGAAGCTCACTCACTCATGCAGGCGTACCAGGCATCCAAGTGGTCGATCAACCGAGGGGCTATCGAAATCGTCGACAAAGCGATGGATCTGTCCGGAGGCGGTGCTTTCATGAGCGGCCATCCGCTATCCAGACTGTATCGTGATGTGCGGGCAGGTCCGTTCATGCAGCCGCATTCACCCGTCGACATACGACGATATGTCGGCCAGGTTGCACTGTCGCTGTATCCGGACTCCTGAGATTTCAATGACAGAAATTGCACGCTTCGTGTCAACGTTGCGATCCGGACAGCCCATAGAGACTGCCCCGGACGGGTCTTCCGTGGAGCCACTTGTCCGCTCAGACACCGGCAGCATGGCGCACTTTACGCTCAACGCCCGGGATATCTCGGTTGCAGTTTCCCACAAAACGGTGGATGAACTCTGGTTCTTTCTCAGTGGCGAAGGGGAAATGTGGCTGCGTCAGGGGGAGTTGGAGGAAATCATCCCCCTGCTTCCCGATGTGAGCATTTCAATTCCGGCAAGTACTCACTTCCAGTTTCGAAACACAACTGACGAACCGTTGACTGCTGTAGGCGTCACTATACCCCCGTGGCCAGGGGACGATGAAGCCGAAACGGTGGACGGTCCATGGAACCCGTCTGTCTAAAAAAGAAATCGCGGCTAAAGCCGCTCCTACAAGGAGCAATCTAGCTATCTCCTGTGGGAGCGGCTTTAGCCGCGATTGACTTCTCTAAATTCGGGAGAAGACGTAAGGCTCCAGATTGTCCTGCGCGCGAATACGGAACTTGTGCCAGCGCCCGCCCCCATAATAAGCAAGGCTGCCCGGGTCGGCATCGCCATGCCCGTTGTAATAGGACAAGCAGTCCCGGAGTGGCGCTGAGAGAATGTCAGCCTGCTTACAATGTTCCGCGTATTCCACTTCCGGTTCTTCGTGGATATCGACGACGTTCGCGTTCTGATCACGCAACGTCTCCAGCATCCAGACCACGTAGTCCGCATGCGTATCGATCGCGTCTGTGAAGTTGAAACTGCCCCCACCGCCCTGAGGTCCTGAGATGATGAATAGATTGGGGAAACCGTGACTGTGTATACCGAGAAAGGTTTTCGTACCCTCGTTTTGCCACTTGTCACGCAACGTTACGCCATCTCGCCCCGTGATCATGTTGAAGGTAGATGTTGCCATCCACTGAAATCCTGTCGCGTAGATCAGCACATCCAACGGATACTCTTTACCGTCATGCACAACGCCACGTTCGTTGATCTCCTGAACGCCCATCGGGACGGTATCAACGAGGTGCACGTTGGGTTTGTTGAACGTCGGCAGGTACTCGTCGTGGAACGTTGGACGTTTACAACCATAAGGATAGTAGGGCTTCAGGGCCTGAGCCGTCTCAGGATCCTCGACAATCGCATCAACCCGCGCGCGGATCTGTTCCATGATCCTGAAGTTCGAATCCAGCTGTTTCTGGATCATCTCCTCAGGGCTGAGCTGTCGCTCATGTTGTTTGCGTTCTTTGAAGTCAGCGACCTTGCCTGAGAGATAGTCATCGTTGGCTTTTATCGCGGTTCGCCCCGCCGATATTTTGGCAAACCGTGCCCGCCGGGCCCGGGCCCATCCGGGTTCGTTCGCCCACGTCTCACGTTCTTCGTCAGTCGTTTCCCGCTGGTCACGAACATCGATTGATGACGGTGTGCGCTGAAATACATAAAGCTCTTTCACGACTTTGGCAATTTCCGGGATGACCTGGACTGCTGTCGCTCCGGTGCCGATGATCCCAACCGTCTTGTCCTCGAGGTCGATGTGATAATTCCACCGGGAGGTATGGAAAGACTCACCCTCGAACTTCTCCATCCCGGCGATACGGGCGAGTTTTGGGGTCGTCAGAATGCCGTTCGCCAGAATGACATACCGTGCGCGCATGGCATCACCCCGGTCTGTATGTACTGTCCAGCGGCCCGTTGACTCATCCCAGTCTGTTCGGTCGACTGTCGTGTGGAACAGGCACTTTTCGTAAAAACCAAATTTTTCTGCCATGTCCTGACAGTACTCGAGGATTTCGAATCCCGATGCGAACTTCATGCTCGGGATGTATCCCATCTCCTCGAGCAGGGGGAGGTAGCTGTAGGCTTCAACATCGCAGGCAATTCCCGGGTAGCGATTCCAGTACCAGGTTCCCCCAACATCCCCGCCTTTTTCGCAGAACCTGATGTCAGTGAAGCCTGCACTGCTCAACTTATGCCATAGAAGCAGACCCGCAAACCCTGCACCCACAACCAGGATTTCGCATTCATCTGTCAGGGCTTCCCGTTCGATTGGCGGCTCTGAATAGACATCTTCCAGGTATTTAGAAAACTCACCTTCCATAGCCATGTAATCCGCGGCACCCCGACGGGCTTCTTTGAACTCGCGGTACCTGGCCTGTTCTTCCGCATTGAATACCGCACCGACCGGTTCCGGTGGCAGTGTCTTCAGTTCCTCATCATCAAGAACGGAGTAACCTTTCCCCATAATCTTGTCGGTGGATTTCGCAGCACGCGTATGAAATCGCTTGAGCCCCGTCTCGGGATCAACAGATATCGCCGTCTGACTCATTTCGAGCCCCCAATAAAGTCGAAATCGATCATTATACAGTTCTAATTCAACGAACCCTTTCCATACAGAGCAAGTTCCACAGCCTGGAACTCCACACCATCTCCGACTTCCGGGTCGTACATGAAATCTTCCGGCGCATCCCGCTTCGATTGCAGAACCCGGGCTGAAGGCCCCTGGGGTAACGCGCCAGCGACACCGTATTTCGCCTCGAGCGCTCCCACTTCTTCAGCGCTGAGCGGGGTCAGTTTACAGGGCACACCTTTCAGGTGTGGTATCCCCTGCTCTGAGTCCATCAGCCGCGGGTCAGAATCATCATTCAGCAGGGCATCGCAGAAGTCCCAGAACCCGGCCAGTTGATCCCCGCCCTGAACCGCTTCCGGTTTCCACCAACCGTGCGGGATACGGACAAGACCTTCCGGCATCTGATCCCTCAGGTCTGCCCGGTGGACAATCCTTCCGGCAGTTGTTTCTACATATGCCCAGGCACCGTGCGTCAAACCATGTTCTTCAGCCGTCCTCGGATGAATGAACAGGGTAGGCTCCGGAGCTCGTTTTCTGAGTTCCGGTACATGCCTGTGACCGGTCTGAAAATATTCATCGTCGCGTACGCCGACGAACAGTGACAGCGGATAATCCGCATCCGGTTCCGCAGCTTCGCGATAGTACGGCAACGGATCGAATCCAAAACCCTCGAGAACCGATGAATACAACTCCACTTTGCCGGAGGGCGTCGCAAACCCTGTCTGCTCGTATTTCTTCTCTTCGTAGGCATCAGTCGGCACAACACCGTCTGCAACCACGTCGGCGAATGTCTTGCCAGACGCCGTCAGCCGGTAGTCATAAAGATCTTCGAGGCTGTCCCACGGAAAGTGCTCAGCAAATCCCATGCGCCTGCCGAGTTGGGTCCAGAAATCGAATACGCTTCGGCACTCCCCCGGCGGCTCCATGGCCTGCTCACTCACACCAACCATCATACTTGGGCGTTCGAGCCAGGCGTCACCCGGCAACACGTAGTCAGCAAGCTGGGCAGTAGGTGTCATCATGTGATCGTGGACCACAATCAGTTCCTGGTTCATCAGACCTTTGTAGATCTGCCTGGCGTTGGCATACGCCATGAGCGTATTGTTGCCCAGCGATAGCAACGCCTTGACCGGGTACGGGTCCTCCTCTGCCATCGCTCTGAAGGTTGCTGTGGGATTGGCCATGTAGTTGCCACCAACGAGATTGGCCCACTCCCGGCCCCAGGTCTTCTTCATGGGCTCCCCAAGCGGTTCCATACCTCGGTAGGTGAACACCGGATACTGATCGGCGCCAAGCTGTTTCTTCCGTTGTTCGGCAGGCAGGACATCATGCAGTTCCATGTCCGTGTCCGAGACGACATTGGAGTTGAAGGGATTGAACTTGTGGCCGCCTTTGACGTCGAGATTGCCTGTCAGCGCAACAAGAATACATTGCAGCCGGATCGCCGATGTGCTCGAGACCTGTTGATCTGTAATCGGTGACCAGGGAATCACCGCAGACTCTGATGTCGCGTACATGCGTGCCGATTCGCGTATCAGGTCCTCTGACACTCCACAGATTTCAGCGACACGCTCGACCGGATACTCTTTGACCCGCTCGACAAGTTCTTCCCAGCCCACCGTCCAGTTTTCCACAAACGCTTTGTCGTAGAGCTCTTCCTCAATGATGACGCTCAGCCATCCGAAACTGAGCGCCGCGTCAGTGCCTGCTCGTATCGGCAGCCAGAGATCAGCAAGCTCTGCGTTCTCACTTTTGCGTGGATCCATGACAATGAGCTTCGCCCCCATCGACTGGGCAACACGTATGGCTTTGAATTCAGCCGTCCAGCTGTGTCGACGAGGATTGTGGCCAAAGAGCACAATACACTTTGAGCTCAGGATGTCTGTCTGCGGATACCACCCGTAGACCATCCTCGCGACCGCTGAGGTATTCCCCAGGCAGTAGGCAACCCCACTGATGTAGTTAGGTGTACCCAGCAGATTCATGAAACGGCGCGAAAGACCGCTGTCTACCGTTGTATTCCAGTTGCTGCTGGAAACGGCGACAGCCTCAGCCCCATATTGAGCAACAATGTCTGCCAGCTTCTGCGCAATCTCGTCATACGCCTGATCCCAGGAGATCTGTACCCATTGGTTGCCACCACGGTCGCCAACACGCTTGAGCGGATGCATCAGCCGATCGGGATGGGCAAACGATTTCGGTGCGTACGCTCCCTTTTTGCAAATGACGTCTTTCAGAAATGGATCTTTGCGTGCCGCAACCTTGGTCACCTGACCATCCACAACGGTTGCCCGAACCGGACAGAATCCGTCGCAGCTCGAACACACAACCATCTTTTCAACAGTTTCCAGATCTCTGGCTTCAGCCATGTCCCGCCTCCCAAACGAAAAACCCAGTTTAGCCCGAATATTCTGAGCACAATATCCGGGCTCACCAACCAATTTCTAAATCCGCAGCTTTTTCGGCAGAATATGGGTATGGAAGAACAACCACAAACACCCTACGAGATACTGGGTGACGAGGGGATTCGAAAGCTCGTGGATGCGTTCTACGATGCAATGGGTACCCTGCCTGAAGCCGCAGAGATCCGCGCCATGCACGCAGACGACCTCGGCCCTGTTCGCAAGAAACTCACCAACTATCTGATTGGCTGGATGGGCGGCCCACCAGTTTACCTGGCTGTCCATGGCACGGTTTGCCTCACAGACCCCCACGCACCTTTCCACATTGGGCCCCGACAGACGGAACAATGGCTGAAGTGTATGGAAACAGCGCTGGAGAAAACCGGGGCGAGCGATGAACTCAAAAACATGCTGAAGCTGCCCCTGGAGCATGTGGCGAACACGGTACGCAATCAGGACGAGTCTGATCCGCAACCCCGCGATCCGAACATCATCGCTGTTGGCTAGCCTCGACCTGCATGAGGATTAACGTACTTAGACGTAGGTAACTACGCAAAGACTCCCCATAGGCCGCAACACGCCCATCGCGTAAAGTTCATCAGTCTATCCACGCGCTGGGGAAATCAATGGCGGACAACATCAAGCTCAACGTCGTCGGGGGTGGTTTGGCCGGAATGGTCGCCGCATATGAGCTCGTGCAGCGTGGATTCGATGTTGACCTCTATGAAAGCACCTCACGCCTTGGTGGCAAAGCAGGCAGCGACTACAACATATGTCTGTTCGACAAGCATGGCAAACTGGATCCGAAGCTGTCATTGCCCGACGGTGTCGCAAGTGACCACGGCTATCACGTTTTCCCGAAGTGGTACACAAACATGCGTCAGTTGTGGGAACAGATTGGCGTCGGCTCTGAGGACGTTTATGAAGGCCTACTGTACCTGGACCAGCCTCCTGCAACAGACGGTGTCCGTCAGCCGGTTGCGAAAGAAGAGGATGCGTCACCCCAGCAGCTCATGGCCATCTGCGACCTTTTTCTGCAGCCGGACAAAGCAGTCGACAACCTGACGCTCCAGGCTTTTCTGCACTCGCGTGATTACTTCCAGCCGGATAACCCCATCTCGCTGAATTCGTTCATTCTCAATGCGCTCACCATAGGTGATGCAGACATATCGTCCCGTGCCTGTCGCAACGTGTTCCGTCAATGGATACCGGTATTTCCAGAAAAAAACTGGGACGCATTGCGAGGGAGTTTGCAAAGGGTTCTCATCGACCGCCTTGAAGCAGCTATACATAAAGAAGCGGAAAACGCAGGCACAAGCTGCACAATTCACTACGGTCACAGCATGATCGACCTCGAGCTCGATGATGACGGCTTCGCTGTCGTAACAATCGAGGGCGACGGTAATCCTGTTACGCGCCAGCTCGCGAAGGATCCGATCATTCTGGCAATCCCTCAGGAGATCCTGAGGTCTTTCAATAGCCAGCAGCTTTTCACAAGTCTGCCGCAGCTTTCAAAGCTCCACTATCTCCGCTCCAACCCTTTTACCGCCCTCGATGTATTTTTTACCAGGAAACTCGACGGCATGCCGGAAGAACACTTCACCCTGCAGGACTCTTACTGGGGACTTACCGGTTTTGAAATATCCCAGCATTGGCCGGAGCTTGCCGACTATCCAGGATCCGTTATACAGCTCGTGGCAGCGAACTCACGCTCCCTGACCGGCCTCGACGCTGAAGGCTTCATATCGGTAATTGTTGACGAACTGAAACGCTACTACCCCGAAATCCCGGATGACGTTGCCTTCTTCGTGCCGCATACCAACATGGATGTTCCCTTGTTCGTTAACGACGTGAATACCTGGGATGCCCGGCCCGAGCCGCTGACAGCGTCTCCAAATCTCTTCCTCGCAGGGGATTTCACCCAGAATGACACGGATGTCACCTCCATGGAGGGTGCTGTTCGGACGGGTCGCAATGCTGCAGAACACATCCGCATACAATACGCATCCGAAACACCTGAGGTGCCTATACAGCCGACCACGCCCATCCCACCCCAGATGCAACAGTTGATTCAGCTTGCCGAATTTGATCCTGTCGGCGCGCGGCTTGCACTGTTCGGCGCTTTCGCGGCGATGCGCGCCTGATACCACGAGGCAAGGAGTGACTTGAATCCGTCTTTGTCGCTCCGATCGTGACCGAGCCACAAGCGGTAATCCACTGCCCATTCATAGAATGCCAGCGGACGGGGATTCACGATGCGATTCAGTGCCTCGTGCGCGGCTGACGTATCACCGAGGCGATGGTGGGCATACGCGACAACCAGCCAGATGAAGTCCACCTCTGAAAAAAGGCTGGCTCCGGAAAAGACGCTGATTGCTTCCTGGAATTGTTCGTCAGCCGCCAGGGCGTTCCCAAGCATGTAACAGAGAAACGGTTCACGGGCATCTTTCGGCGACAGACGCATTGCATATCTGGCCTGCTGCACCCCTTCTGCACTCCGACCCATGTGGGCCAGAAGAAATCCCAGAATCCCCCGGTACATGGGATTGCTCGGTTCGAGTTCGGTCGCGCGCGAGACGTATTCGAGCACCGGCTCGAGGGGTGTCGGCTGTACGAAGAGCGACATGGCGACGGCATAGTTGGACGCGGCATTTTCGGGCAATTTCTTGTACGCAATTTCTGCGTGCTCCATCGCTTCGGGCACCCTTGCGGGGCTCAGTCCTCCCCACAAAACGCCTGTCGAAAGCGCAATGGAATAGCCTGCATGGGCAAGCGGATACTCCGGGTCCACCTCGAGCGCTTCATTGAAAAGGTCCAACGATCTCTGCGGGCTTGGAAATGGCGCATCTACGAACATCAGCTGCCAGCCTTCCTGCCACAATCGCCACGCAGGGGCAGACGACAACCGTGCGCCTTCCTGAATGTTGTCCTGGCGTATGGTGGGCTCGAGCTGCGCACAAATTGCGACGGCCAGTTCATCAATCGCATCGAAAGGACTTTCCGAATGCTGTTCGAACCGTTTTGACCAGAGGCCACGCCGATTGGTGGTATCGACCAACTGGGCAGTGATCCTGAAACGGTTGCTGTCTGCTATGCGCATGCTCCCTTCGAGAACGTATCGCACCCCAAGGTCTTCACGGACGAGACGACTATCCGGGAGCTGGTTCTTGTACATGCGTGTGGTTGATGAGGAAATCACAAACAATTCGGGTAAACGCGACAGGAGGGCCGTGATGTCTTCTGCCATGGCATCGGCAAATTCATCCCAATCAGCGTTACCCGTGAAATTGGCAAAAGGCAGAACCGCAATCGAGGGTCTGCTTTCAAACAGCTCCTGTGTTTCCCACGTGCGCTCCGGAACGCTTGTCCGCTGAGGTTCCATGACCTCCTGAAGGGCTGCTTCCAGTCCCGGCGTCGGCTTCTTCGATTCGTTGACGATGAAGCGCTCAAAGTCTCCGACCTGTCTGCGCACATCCGTTTCGTCGACACAGCACAGAACGCTGATGAGCGGCAAATGATGCACCTGCGCAAAGTCGACAATCTCACGAACGAGGCTTGTGCTTAACGATCTGTCCGTGAGGTAAACAACCGCTGCCTGGGCATGATTGAAAACCCGCTGCACCGACCAATCCGAGTGCTGCGTGACTGCAAACGAATCAACAACTTCGTATCCATTTGCAATCAGGATTTCTTTGTCAGCGAGCGCTGATACGCTTTCGTCCTGGTTGTAACACATTGCGATGCGCCACACGTTTTCGTCGGGTACTTCCTGTCTTTCAACGGCCCGTTCAAATACCCAGTCGACAAACGATTGATCGTCCCGGTCAATGTCAGCCAACTGGAGACCAAAAATCGCAAGGATGTTGCTCCATCGGGCCCGCGGAATCGCAAAACTGAGATGATCCGGATGCAGCGACGGTCGCTCTATGGCGTAGTTGGAGTCATTGCGCTTGAACCATGCATCCACACCGTGAACGGAAATCCGTTCACCGCGACTGCTCAATTCACGCGCCAGTGCCTTCCGATTGCCTATGTCAGATTCAAGCCTGGCGTCGATCAGCGCCTGCAGCTTGAAAGTCGTCAGCACGTTGCGAGTCTCATCCTCTCCGTCCGCCAACTTCTCCTCGCCTTCCCTCGGTGCGCCCCGAAACAGGGCGTTTCCAGTGTATGACAAGCGAATAAGAAGGGCTACACGCGCTTTTACGCGCAACGTAGTTGCCGACCGACTTATCCGTACTTAAGGCCTACTTTTTTCAGTGGGCTGTCACTGGCATCGTTATCCCCATCAAGTGGTCACCCACCGGCCACAACCCTCCACGGAGGCATTAGGACAGGGATGTCCACCTCTTTTTCCCGTTCAAGTCCTGTTTTGTCCTTCCCCTGGGGTTGATCTCAGATCGACGCACCACCAGCATATACGCGGAAAATCAGAGGGAGACCCGCGTGACCAGGAAGAAAGTCGGCATACGATTGCCTAAACAGGCCCAGAATCAGACCGTGGAGGAGCGCTGGTCGCTCGAACTCGAAGCGCTCGCGCCAATAGCCGACATCGTCGAAATCAGGGCAGACACACCCGCAGAATTTGCGGCGGGTGTCGGGGATCTCGATGCCATCATTACATCCTGGGGTCTGCGCATCGACAAAGAGGTCATCGACAGTCTTAAGAACGCCACAGTCATCGGCGTTGGCAGCGTTGGTGTCGATATGGTCGATATTGAGGCCGCTACTGCCGCCGGTCTGGTCGTGACCAATGTCCCGGATGTCTTCATCGAAGAGGTAGCCGACCATGCGATGGCATTATTGCTCGATATGGCCCGCCGCACCCCAACGATGGTGCGTATGGCAAAGACGGGGGACTGGTATCAGGCGCGTCCGTTATTGAGCAAAATCCCGCGCCTGTTGGGTCAGACACTTGGACTCTTTGCGTTTGGAAACGTGGCTCATTGCACAGCCCGCAGAGCGAAAGCCTTCGGCATGCGGGTCATTGCCTGCGACCCATACGTGAGCGAACTCGAGATCAGCGGTGAAGGGGTGGAGCCCGTCAGTTTTTCGGAGCTCCTCGAAAGGTCTGACTACATCTCTGTCCACGCGCCGCACAACGACGAAACCGAGCACTCATTCGATGCAGGTGCATTCGAACGCATGAAAGAAACAGCCGTCATCATCAACACGGCTCGTGGGCCAATCATCGACGAAAGAGCGCTCATCGAAGCACTCAACCAGGGTCAGATTGCAGGTGCCGGCCTTGACGTCCTGGAACAGGAACCACCGGAACCCGATAACCCGCTCCTCAGCATGGAAAATGTCGTTGTCACTCCCCACGTCGCGTCAGCAACAACCCGCATGAGGCCCGAGACACGCCGTCGGGTGGGCCGTGAGGTTGCGCTGGTTCTGAGAGGCAAGTGGCCAATGAGCTGTGTGAATCCGACGGTATTACCGAGGGTTCAGCTGGAACGATGGCAACCGTATCCGATGAATCGTGGGCCAAATCGATAGATTTGGCGGCCGAGCAGTGAGCGGCGTACTAGCCGCGAACGGTGATGCGAGGCCTGGTGTGACTACACCCTGATAACGTTGCGCCAGGGATGGCGTGAACACAATTCAAGCTGAACAGGGGGCGAGCAGCAAATGGCGTACTAGCCATTTGCGGTGATGCGAGCCCTGGGGCGTGAGGCACCGCCTCACGCGGGCGAGCAGAGAGCGGCTTATCAGCCGCGAACGGTGATGCGAGCCCTGGGGTGACTACAACCTGAAGACATCGCGCCAGGGATGGCGTGAACACAATTCAAGTCCGACAGGGTAGGCGGAATCGCGGCTAAAGCCGCTCCTACAGAGTGATTCAGCTATCTCTGTAGAGCGGCATACCGGCCGCGAACGGTGAAGCGAGTCCTGGGGTGACTACAACCTGAAGACATCGCGCCAGGGATGGCGTGAACACAATTCAAGTCCGACAGAGTAGGCGGAATCGCGGCTAAAGCCGCTCCTACAGAGTGATTCAGCTATCTTAAGTAGGAGCGGCTTTAAGGCACCTCTAATAACCTCTTCAAAGCTCAGGCTGTCCCGGATGTTTCGCAGCAAGGCGCGTGCCGCAGGTAATATCGAGCATA
>JANQFF010000519.1 GCA_028277965.1 Pseudomonadales bacterium | reverse complement strand
CGGATCTGGATGTGCAGCCGCTGGGGATCGCCAAGGCGCTCGCTGCGCTTCAGGAGCGGGAAAGCGCTGAAGTTGTCATCTTCGGCAAACAGAGTATTGACGGTGACAACGGGCAGACCGGCCAGATGTTTGCGGCGCTCACGGGTATGCCCCAGGGTACATTCGCATCCGAGGTCACTATCGCGGACGGCAAAGCGCAGGTTGTCCGGGAAGTCGATGGCGGTCTTCAGACAGTTTCCATAGATCTGCCGGCTGTTGTCACAACTGACCTGCGGTTGAACGAACCCCGCTATGCGTCGCTGCCGAACATCATGAAAGCCAAGAAGAAGCCCCTCGATACCGTAAGCCCCGATGAGCTGGGTGTTGACCTCACGCCAACGACTGAAGTGCTTTCGGTCGAACCCCCGGCGGAGCGTCAGGCGGGTATCAAAGTGGAAACTGTCGAAGAGCTTGTCGACAAACTCAAAAACGAAGCAAAGGTAATCGAATGAGTACGCTTGTAATCGCAGAACACGATAACGAAAGTCTTAAGGCGCAAACGCTTGTTGCGGTTGCTGCTGCTCAGGCCATTGGCGGGGACGTGGACATTCTCGTTGCTGGATCGGGTGTAGATGGTGTGGCAAACGCCGCCGCCGCTGTTCCCGGGATTGGCAAGGTACTCTGTGCGGACAACGCAGCGTACGAAAATCAGCTTGCTGAGAATATCGCGGGCCTTGTCGTAGAGCTTGCTGCTGACTACTCACATATCGTTACCGCTCACACGACAACGGGCAAAAACTACCTTCCGCGAGTTGCGGCTCTTCTCGATGTCGCTCAAATCTCGGACATTGTGGGTGTCGACAGCGAAGATACATTCAAGCGCCCCATCTATGCCGGAAACGCGATTGCCACGGTCAAGTCCAACGACGCCAAAAAGGTTATATCGGTACGCGGTACCGCCTATGACCCTGTCGCGGCAGAAGGCGGCAGCGCATCCATCGAGAGCGTGGACGCCGTGAGCGACTCGGGGAAGTCCTCGTTTATCGGTGAAGAGATCGCGAAATCCGAGCGCCCGGAACTGACTTCCGCGGGGGTCATCATTTCCGGGGGTCGTGGTATGCAGAGCGGAGACAACTTTAATCTGCTGGAAGGTATTGCTGACAAGCTGGGTGCGGCGATTGGTGCCTCACGTGCTGCTGTTGATGCTGGTTTTGTACCAAACGACATGCAGGTTGGTCAGACCGGCAAAATTGTTGCGCCGGAGCTCTACATTGCGGTTGGTATATCCGGAGCGATTCAGCATCTTGCCGGAATGAAGGACAGCAAGGTCATTGTTGCGATTAACAAAGACGAAGATGCCCCGATTTTTCAGGTGGCGGATTACGGCCTTGTTGCAGACCTGTTCCAGGCATTACCTGAACTCGAAGCTCTGTTATAGTCTCATGGACTAGCCAAGCAACAAGGAGCAATTCCAGGTGGCAGTCTATGAACTCAATAACGGTCAACTGTTGCGGGTTGCCAGAAGTATTGACGGTAAGTTGCAGCAGCAATACTTCAGTCTGATCGGTCTCAACAAGACCAAGCAAAGAGAAGTGCGAAGGAACGCAAAGGCGCTGGATCAGAAGTGGGCGGACAAGCAGCAGGCAGCCAAAGCCAAACGTGTCCGCGAAGCAGGTACTGACAAGAAGCATTCGACGGGGGTTCGGGGCATCAATCTCGTCTTCCGTCCTTCACCTGCGTTCAGGGTACAGGTCCAGACCAACGGCAAGTCTCACGTGAGGGAGTTCTCTGTCAAACGTCTCGGCGCAGAAGAGGCGTGGAAGCAGGCGACACGTTTTCTGGCTGCATGTCGCGGTTACAAGAGCGTTCCGAGAGGCTGGAAAGACCGCATGCCGAAAGTGCCCAAGCGTCCGCCGAAAAAGGCCGCCAGGAAGTAGTACGTCCGAGAGAACTGGTCAGCTCAACTGGTGGCGCTTCGCTGTGAACCAGGTGACCGGTTGCGAGTGATTGTCGACCTCGTCGACCACGTCGAGAACAAGGGCAAATAGCGCCATCCGTACCAGTACCCCGTTGTCTGTCTGTTTGAAGATCGCGAGGTTTGGATTCTGGTTCAGGTCGTCGTCCAGCTCCTGGGCCTGGGACCGTGAATCCCGCGGCAAGGGGTGCATGATTACGGTGTTGGGCTCGCAGTGTTCTGTGTAGATTGATTCGTTGAGGCGGAACAAACCCCGGTACCTGTCAGCTTCATCCTGTGATGGAAATCGTTCTTCCTGGGTCCGCGTCACATAGAGAATGTCGACGTCGTGAATCCCTTCTTCGAGGTTGTGAAAGGTGCGCACCTCATGTCCCCCGTGTACCAGGTCGTCCGCAATGTCTGCCGGAATCTCCAGTTCGGGAGGTGAAACGAAGTGCAGGCGGATATTCTCGTAGAGACCCAGAAGTTTGCACAGTGAGTGCACCGCACGGCCATATTTGAGATCGCCAATCAGCGCGATGGAGAGCCGGTCCAGGTTTCGGTCGCGGCCGTTCATTTCCTGGCGCATGGTGTAGAGGTCGAGCAGGGCCTGACTGGGGTGTTCGTTTGGACCGTCTCCGCCATTGATGACAGGCACCCTGCTGGCGTGGGCGAATTCAGCGACACTGCCTGCCTCTGGGTGACGCATCACGATGACATCGCTGTAGCCGGACAACACTCTCGCCGTGTCGTATAGCGATTCTCCTTTGGCCAGGGCGGAAGCTTTGACTTCAGTGGTTTCTCTGACTTCACCGCCAAGGAGATTAAATGCGGAACCAAACGATACACGCGTTCGCGTGCTCGGCTCGAAGAACATGTTCGACATGATTGCACCCTCGAGAACACGAGTGATGCGGCGGCGCAGAGCGTAAGGCTCCATCTGGTCGGCAACGGCAAAAATACGTTCCACGTCCTGTCTGTCGAACTGGTCTACAGAGAGAATATGGTTGCCTACAAATTCCAAACAGGTCCTCCGGATCGCCCGCGCGCATGATACAGAACCGGGCGCATCCGCACAAAATGCGAACAGCGTCTTGTTTATCATGTACCTTACCCAGACCTGCTTGAAAGGAAACAAGCGTGCCGAATATCGCCCGCCCGACCATGAGACCGTTAACTGTCTGCCTGATCTACTGCTTCTTTTGCTTCTTGGCCGTGTGCTCACACAACGTCCAGGCACAGAATGAAGACGATCCGCCTGAAAACGATGGGGGTGTCGAAAACCTGGTCGTCACGGGCACGCACATCAAGAACTCGGCATCAGCCTCAACCAGCCCTGTGACAGTTATCACCGGTGAATCCATCCTCGAATCCGGCTTTTCCAATCTGGGCGAAGCGTTGAGGAGCTTGTCGATAGCCGGAAGTGCCGGATTCAATCAGTCAAGCGTTCTCAACGGTGGGGGCGCATCGTCGGTTGATCTGCGTAATCTGGGGCAGAACCGGCTTCTGATTCTCATAAACGGCAAACGCGTCGCAAGCTTTGCCGATGCGCTCGCGAACCAGTTCATTGATCTGAGTTTTGTACCCATAGCGATGATTGACCGGGTTGATATCCTGCGAGACGGGGCCTCGGCAATCTACGGATCAGACGCCATATCAGGTGTGGTTAACGTCATTCTCAAAGAACGCTTTGAGGGATTTCGAGCCGGTTTCTCAACCGGGCTTTCGGACCTCGGGGACGGGGAGCAGTACAACGCTGATCTCACCTGGGGGGCCTCCGGTGCACGCGGATCGATCATCGTTGGCATTGAGCACCGCTCCAGCAACAACATCTCGCAGCGCGATCGCGACTGGGCGCTTCCCGTCACATCCGAGCTTGGAGGAGGGGGGATCCGCCAGGGAACGCCGTTCTCACCCGGTGGCCTGTTTATAGCGGACAACGGTGGACTGTTCTGCACCACACCTGTCGCCTTTGGCGGCGACGAAATCACGCTTGATCCTGATTGTCCCGCACTGGAGTTTTTCCGGGGGCAACTCGTATCGGACCCTGACGCGGTTGAGTTTCTCAGTTATGACTCGGGTCTCGTTCAGGACATCGCTACCCGGGCGGAACTCGATACGTTTGCCGCTTACGGCGTTCTGGACATCACCCGTCACATAGAGGGATTTGTTGAGGCTCAGCATTCGCGCCGCACGGGGAACAGGATTCTGGACGCAGCCCCAGGTTCCTTTGGAACGCTGAGATTTCCGGGGGGGAGCCGCGTACCAGGGACCAACCCTCATCTACCGGCGGGCTTCTCGGGGGGTCTGTTTCTCTTCAGACCGAGTTCGACGATAGGTGCAAGAGAAGCTGATTTTGAAGTTTCGACGTCACGCGTGGTCGCGGGTTTCCGGGGCGAACTTCCCGATTTTACAGGCATGGGATCAGCCTGGAACTGGGAGCTTTCGTACCTCCACACTGAGGTGGAAAGCGAGATCGATACGGATTTCAACTGGAATCTGGCGCGCTTCCTGACGATTGTCGACCCGGCAGCATGTGCACTAGATTCACTCTGCAGTCAGGTTGTAAACCCTTCAGGCGCGCTTGATGTCATCCGTCCGGGCAACTGGACAGCTGCGGAAATAGGCTATCTCAGGCACGCGGCTTCCAGCGACGCGGAATTTCGTACGCGCGGCTGGTATGGCCTGATGAGCGGTCCTGTTTGGCAACTGCCCGCGGGCGATGTGCAGGTAGCGATTGGTTTCGAGACGCGCCGGGACCGCGGCCAGGCGGGCAACGATGCGGTGACCGAGGCAGGGGAATCCATATCGAACCAGGTCTTTCCGACCCGGGGAAGTTACGAGGTGCGTGATGTCTTCGCGGAAGTCGATGTTCCTCTGCTGGCTGATGTAGGGATTTTTCAGTCATTGGATCTGAATGCGCAGATCAGGAATTCGCACTATTCAATCTTTGGAGAGGAGACGGTCGAGCGGCTGGGGTTGAACTGGCAGTTCAGCAACGACCTGCGATTGCGAGTGTCGAGGAGTACAGCGTACCGCGCGCCACAGGTGACGGACCTGTTTGGGGGCGGTGTGACAACCTTCGACAATTTCTCCATTCCCTGTTCGAACTTTTTCGTCCGGTTCACCAACCCCAATGTGGATCTCAACTGTACGTTCAAGGGTATTGCGCTCCCATTCCGTCAGGCAGCAGCTCAATTTGCGGTCCTTTCCGGCGCAAATGAGGCCCTGGAACCGGAAACGGCCGATACCAACAGCATTGGCCTGGTCTTCACTCCTGGATTCCTCGACGGTCTTACAGTGACCGTCGACTACTGGGATATCGAAGTTGATAACCTGATCGGACGTCGCACATCCGACTCGATCGTGGATGCCTGCCTGGCGGGTCCGGTCGGTTTGCTGGCACCGGAGTGTGACCAGTTTGATCTGACGCTGACCGGTGCGGGCGTTGCTGTCATCAATATGGAAAACCGACTGGCGAATCTGGATCAGGTGTCCACTGACGGGTTTGACGCCGCGATTCAATATGAGTTTGACGGATTGTTCGACAGTATCGTCAACGTCAACTTCGAGGGCACATACATCAAGGAAAACACGTTCGCTCCGGGGGTTGGTGGCGCTGATGAGCTGGGTTCCATGCCGCGTATCAAAGCGCGCCTTGAACTCAATGTGAGCCGGGGTGACTGGAGTGGTCAGTGGCGAATCAGGTACATCCACAGCATGCGCGACCCGGATTTCCGCAAGGAATTCAACGCCTTCGGTTATGAAGACATCCGGTCACACACTGAGCATGACCTGACCGTCAGGCTCAATTGGCGCAAATACAATATGCTCTTTGGCGTTAACGACGTTTTCGACAGGGACCCGCCGTATGTCTTTTCCCAGGCCAGGAATACCGACCTCAGCCTGTACAGTGCGCTCGGCAGGTACTTTTTTGCCCGCTTCAGCGCTGATTTTTAGGAGATTGACGGTCTAATCAACATGGTTGTCATAAATCTGAAAGATAATTTCTGTGACTGAGTTGACGAACCGGATCTCGCCTGGTGCGCGAGCCTGATCGTGGAGCTTAGTTTGAAGCTAAGTTATTGATACCATTAACATCCTGATAGCAGCCAAGCTGCCATGTAAGGCGCCCGAGACATCACAGCGAAACAAATGACAGTCCAAGAAGTCACATCCCGAATAGAGCCGCAACTCGAAAACGCTGCGGAGGAGGCACGCGCGGAGACGGCTGAAGGGGTTGGTACGCTGCCATTTGCCTTTGCGCGCCGGTTTGGTGTTGTGATAACGGGTGTTGTTCTGAATGGTGACAAAGCGGACGTCGTCTGCAAATCTCAACCCGCACTGGCAACGCTGGCGGAAGTCAGGCGTCTCGCCGGCAGGGAACTTGCACTGCGACCGGTGGGTGAAGAGGATTTTGAGAGGATACTGACGGAAACATACGCCAGGGATTCGTCCGAGGCCCGCCAGATGGTCGAAGATCTCGGCGAGGAAATGGACCTTGCCAGTCTTGCCAATTCGGTACCCGAAACGGAAGACCTGCTGGAGCAGGAAGACGACGCGCCGATTATCCGTCTCATCAACGCGTTGCTGGCTGAAGCGATACGTGAAAACGCATCAGACATCCACATAGAGACCTTTGAGAAAGAACTCGTCGTTCGTTTCAGGGTGGACGGGGTAATGCGCGAAGTCGTCAAACCCAAACGCGAACTGGCGCCGCTTCTTGTCTCGCGAATCAAGGTCATGGCCCGCCTCGACATAGCGGAGAAAAGAATCCCACAGGATGGGCGCATTTCCCTGAGGATTGGCGGACGGGAAGTGGACGTGCGTGTATCCACGATGCCCGCAAGCTCGGGAGAGCGGGTGGTTCTGCGTCTCCTGGATAAACAGGCGGGACGTTTGCGACTCGAAAACCTCGGCATGGCGCCACATACGCTCGAGCGCCTGAGTTCCGTCGTACATCTGCCGCACGGCATTTTTCTCGTTACCGGGCCGACCGGGTCGGGGAAAACGACAACACTTTATGCGTCACTTGCAGAGCTTTCCACACGTACGATCAACATCCTCACTGTTGAAGATCCCATCGAGTACAACCTGCCGGGGATTGGTCAGACGCAGGTCAATACAAAGGCAGACATGACGTTTGCACGGGGATTGCGAGCCATCCTTAGACAGGATCCGGATGTTGTGATGGTGGGTGAGATTCGTGACCTGGAAACGGCCGAAATTGCAGTTCAGGCCAGTCTCACAGGTCACCTTGTGATGTCCACGTTACATACCAACACGGCAATTGGCGCGGTAACGCGGATGATCGATATGGGTGTCGAGCCATTTCTGCTTTCTTCCAGCCTCGTCGGGGTTCTGGCACAGCGCCTCGTGCGCAGGCTGTGCGATGAGTGTCGTGTGCAGCGACCTGCGACCGCCGCCGAACTGCAGTTCCTGCGGGAACCCGGAGCGCTGGTATTCGACGCAGGCGGTTGCGATGCCTGCGGCCATACCGGTTATCGTGGGCGTGTTGGTATTTACGAACTGGTTGTTGTCGACGATACGATACGCGGGCTCATTCACGACCGTGTCAGTGAGCAGGAATTGTCCGGGTATGCCCGCCGCAAGGCTCCGAGTATCCGGGAGGACGGTAAAGCAAAGGTGCTCGCAGGGGTGACCACCGTGCAGGAAGTTCTTCGCGTCACCCTTGACGAATAGGGTGGTTCATCCTCCTCTTACGCACCAAAGACACGGCACCAACGATATGTATGTGCAACTGATCCAATGGAAAGCGATCGATGGCTGCATTTGAATATGTAGTTCTTGATGCCAGGGGCAAGCAGAACAAAGGTGTCATGGAGGCAGACTCCGCGCGACAGCTGAGACAGATGTTGCGCGATCAGGGGCTCATGCCCCTCGAGGTGTCTCCCGCCAGCGGCCGGATCAGCGGAAAAGACTCTCCAGCGTCGGTGTGGCGTTTCTCCCGTGACCTCTCAGCGCTGGACAGGGTGCTTTTTACCCGCCAGCTTGCAACGCTGATCGCATCCAGCCTGCCTGTTGAAGAGGCTTTGCAGGCTGTTGCTCAACAGGCGGAAAAACGTCATGTCAGCGCGCTGATCCTGGGCATCCGCAGCAAAGTTCTCGAGGGGCACTCCCTCGCCGCAAGCTTGAGGGACTACCCCGGGAGTTTCAGTGCTCTTTATTGTTCCTCTGTGGCTGCAGGTGAACAGTCCGGTCATCTCGACCGTGTTCTCGAAAACCTTGCGGATTATCTGGATCGTCAGTTCGAGTCGACACGTAACGTTGAAATGGCGTTGTTCTATCCCGTTGCGCTTCTCATATTTGCGGTGATCATCGTTGGTGCTCTCATGGTCTACATCGTGCCCGACATGATCAGTGTCATAGAAGACACCGGACAGACACTACCGTGGTTTACCGTGCTTCTCATTGGCATTACCGAAACGGTGCGTAGTTACTGGTGGATGCTGCTGCTTGGTATTGGCGTGATTGTGATCACTGTGCGGTCGCTGCTGCGCCAACCGGGAATACGTCTCGCATGGGACCGTCAGAAATTCAGAATTCCACTCGTCCGGCGCATTACCCGGAGTTCAAGTTCCGCTCGCTATGCCAATACGCTGTCAATTCTGACAAGCGCGGGTGTCCCCCTGGTTGAGTCGATGAACATCGCGAGCGAGGTCGTCAACAACATGCATCTCAGGAAACGCCTGCAGGACGCAACCCAGACTGTCAGCGAGGGGATGAGCCTGAAACTGGCGTTGGAGCAGGTGGGCCAGTTCCCCGCAATGCTTCTGCATATGGTCGGCAGCGGTGAACAGAGTGGTGAGCTCGACGACATGCTGCGCCGGGTAGCGGACTACCAGCAGGCTGAAGTTGAGCGAATCGTTACGACGATTGTCAAAATGTTTGAACCACTGATGCTCCTTTTGATGGGCGGTGTGGTTTTGTTCATTGTCATGGCAATTCTTTTGCCGATATTGAGCATGAATCAGTTGGTATAGGAGGTACAAATGCCAAAGAAGGATCAATACAGGGGATTCACACTGATCGAGATACTGGTCGTTGTGGTCATTCTAGGAATTCTCGGCGCGGTTGTCGTGCCACAGATCATGGGCCGGCCGGATACTGCGAGAATTCAGGCTGCGCAGACGGATCTCAAGACACTTTCCAACGCGCTTGATGTTTACCGCCTGGACAACTTCCAGTATCCGTCGAGTGAGCAGGGCCTTGAAGCGCTGGTTTCACGACCCAACGGGTTTCCCGAACCCAAAAACTACAACCCCGAGGGCTATATCAAGAAGCTGCCAACTGATCCGTGGGGGTCACCGTATATTTATGAGCGGACGGACCTGGCGTTCACCCTCTACAGCCTCGGCGCGGATGGCCAGGAAGGTGGTGACGGTCTGAATTCGGATATCCGCCTGAGTGAGCTCTAACCAGCGGTCTTATCGACCTGAGCGTCCAGGGATAAACAGGCAGGGACCATCGGACATATATCGCCGGAACCGCGGGTTTACGCTGGTAGAAATCCTGATTGTCATGGTTGTCGTGGCGATCCTGATGGGTGTTGTGGTGGCTGGCTTTTCCGGGGTGGACAGGGAGCAGACGCTCACAGGTTACGCCCAGCGCCTTGCTCAGCGTATCGAGCTTGCGCGGGACAAAGCCATACAGGGTAATCGTGAATGGGGGCTCTACGTTGAGAGCGACGGGATACAGTTTGCTGAGTTCGATGAAGTCAACGGGCACTGGGTACCGAAACTCGCCAGACCTTTTGGTCAGGAAGCCATCTCTCGTGAGCTCCAGTTTGAAGTCACAATAGAAGACGGCCTGCTGCCGGGCACAAGTCAGGCACAGGAGCAGTTCTTTGTTTCAGAACAGGATAATTCTTCGCAGGAAGAAGAGCGGATGCCCCATGTGATCCTCTTCTCGAGTGGCGAAACGACACCTTTCCGGATCGAAATTGAACCCCGAACGGGCCTGGGTTCCGGATGGGTACTGATCAGCGACGGTTTCACGCGAACCTCCGTCGAGCGGGAGGTGAGGGGATGAAACCTTCGTTGAACATCAGCAGAGGCTTTACCCTGCTGGAGATGCTGCTTGCGGTTGTTGTGATCGGGTTGACCGGCACAGCCATATCGACAGCCATCGGCGGTGTGGCGAGTCAGACACACACGCTCGAGCGCAGGACAATGGCCCACTGGGTTGGTCAGAATCATATCCACCGTCTGCGTATGGCGCGTACCAACGCCGGGGCGGTCCCGGAAGGTAAGGACAGCAGCCGGCTTTTCATGGGTTCACGCGAATGGGAAGTACGCACGGAGATAACCAAAACCGAACTTCCGCTGATTCGTCGTGTGGACGTTGAGGTTTACGAGGTGTTTGACGGCGAACGCGAAGGGCCGTACGACACCCAGGTTGCGTTTCTGGGGAGCTCTCAGTGAAACGCCAGGGCGGATTTACTCTCATTGAGATCCTGATTGCGTTTCTGATCTTCGCGATAGTGGGATTTATCAGCAGCCAGCTCGTCTCGCAGACCCTCAACGCCAATGAGACCCTGAGTGACAGGGGCTCGAGGCTCAATGAGATACACAGAGCGATGAGCGTACTGCAGAGGGATCTCATGCAACTCACGAATCGTTCAATCCGGGATACATACGGTGACGTTCGCGGACCGCTTCTGATTGGCAGCGATGGATCGATAGAGTTCACCCGGAACGGCTGGCGCAACCCGTTGCGGCTGCCGCGTTCCGAGGTGCAACGGGTGGCCTATCTCATGCAGGACAATTCATTGCTCAGAGGCTACTGGACAGTTCTCGACCGGGCACAGGACAGTGAACCGGCCTACCAGACTGTCCTGACGGACGTCAGCGCTATTGAGTTTTTTGCGGTGGACGCGAGCGGCAATGAATATCCTTTCTGGCCTGTAGCCGGGCGTAGTGCTCTCGATCCGGCCACAGCGCTGGTGGGTGTGATTGTCCGGATGGAAGTCGCCCCCTTCGGGCTCGTTGAACGTGTCTGGGAAGTGCCTCGTGCCTGACCTGCATATTTCGCCGATTCTCTACTGCGGTCGCGAAGGCTGCAAAAACACTGCCTTACCTTGTTTTCTTATGGCCATCACGCCCTCGTTGCGACGATCGGTGAGACATGCGGGCTGAGCTTCCTGCCAGTCGACAATTGGGCGTTGCGCTCGTGAGCGTGCTCCTCATCGTCGCCATCCTGATGGCTGTCGCGAGCCGGTTGCTCGCCAGCCACAACCTGGTGATCAATCAGCATCAGACGGTATTCGAGTCTGACCAGGCGCTGCATTATGCGCTTGGAGCTGAAACCCTGGCGATCCAGGCGCTATACGATGACTTTCACAATTCCGGTAAAGACCTCGATCACACAGGTGAGATATGGGCGCGCGACATCATGCCGTTCGAGCTCGACGAAGGTGGCTTCATGGAAGCCCAGGTGCGAGACCTGAATGGCTGTTTCAACCTCAATGCGCTGGCCGGATCGGACGCTGAACGCGCCATGGAGATTGGAAAGCGCCTGCTGGTTTCCCTGGGTATCCCTGAACAGATCGCTGAACAGTGGAAAGACTGGATTGACAGTGACGAATCTGCGACAGGGTGGGGCGCTGAAGATTCTGAGTATCTGCTCGCTCAGCCGCCACACCGGACGCCGAACCAGCGGGTGCTGGACCTGTCAGAGCTGGGGCTGCTAAGGGATATGTCACCGGAGTACTACGAGCGACTTATCGAAGTTGTTTGTCTGCTCCCCCAGCAGGAGCTCAAGGTAAACGTCAACACGGCGAATGCGAGCACGCTGATGGCGCTCGATAAAGGTCTCACGGAGAGCATTGTGGAGCCGATTGTGGCATCCGAACGCGCTTACAGGGAGGTCACTGATTTCCTTTCAGCCCATTCGGGGTTTGAGGCCGCTCAGTCCCTGTTAACCGTGAGCAGCAACTATTTTGCCGTGCATGTCTCTGCTAATGTTGGCGAATCTTCCGTGACGCTGAGAAGTCTCCTGCACCGGGATGGAACGACGGGTGAGGTCGCGGTGATGCAGAGGGATTTTGGTAAACTCTTCAAATCCAGAGTCCAGATCGACATTGAACCCACAATCTGAGGACCCATGCCCCAGCTTTTTCTTCGCGCACTGAGTGAAGCGCACGCCGTCGAGGATGAAGATGGCTACGAGTTTGCCGTTGAGTGGCTGATTCGCGAGGACGATGGGAGTATCCGTGGGTCCGGGTCTACTGACTTTCGTGGCCTGTCCGATGTAGCGGATCCGAACACCGACTGGCTAGCCGATCCGGACAACACGGTCGTTTTTATTCCGAGCCAGTTCGTGTTGATGCTCGATTGTGAAGTACCGGGGCGTAATGCCGGTCAGATCAGGCGGGCACTGCCATTTGCCGTAGAAGAGTACGTCGCGTCCGACATTGAAACCATGCACATCGCTCACGGAGATGTCAGGGTCGGTGAGCCGGTAACCTGTCATGTCATCAGCCAGCACATATTGGAAGGCTGGCTGGAATGTTTTAGCTACCTTGGTATCAACCCGGGCTGGTTTGTGGCCGACGCAGGTGTCCTTCCAGGGGGAGAGAACGAGGCAAGTGCCCTGTTCGAGCGCAATACCGTTGTCGTAAGTGGTATGGGCCAGGCAGCGGTCGTTGATCGGGCAAACATCGGATTTGCGCTGGGTGGCCTGGGAGCGCAGAAGATTTATGCCATTAACGGCAGCATTCCGGAGCTTGTTCGGGGCCAGTTGGAAACCGCACCCGATGTCGAGGAGGTGGCGTTGCCGGACCATGGGATCCTGCAGTACTTTGCCGAGCAGTTCCTGAAACCGGATTCTGCAAACTCGCACATCAACCTGCTGCAGGGTGCTTACCAACCCGCACGCAGGGTCAGCAAAGACGCGCTTAAGTGGCGCAGTGTCGGTGTATTGGCAGCGGTATGGCTGGTAGTCGCGTTTCTCGGCATGGTCGTCCAGGCGTGGTGGGCGCAATCGGAAGCGGAGCGTCTCAGAGCCGAGAGCTTCGACTTTTACGCATCGCTCTTTCCAGATGAAAGTCAGCCTGTCAGTGCCGAGCAGCTCCGCAGACGGATGCGCGCCAAACTGGGGATGCGTGGCGGTGCGGCTGAAGCAGGCAGCGACTTCGTTGGCCTGACAGCTCATCTGTCAAATACCATATCGACCGGCCACTTGCTCGAATCCCTGAGTTACACGGATCAACGGCGCGAGCTGACAGCGGAAGTCATTCTGGGCAGCTATGACGATCTCGAGGTGATCAAAGGGGAACTGGCCAGGGTTGGGGTGACAGTGGATGTTGCGAACGCGGAACAGGAGGGGCAGAGGGTGAGATCCCGCCTGCGGGTGCGGTATGAAGGTGTCAGCGGATGAACGCAACTCTGCAGCGTCTGTCTGATTCAGTGCGGCGTTCGGGAGCCGGTCAGTGGTATCTCGGCAGGGAAGCGAAAGAACGAAGGATTCTTGCGCTGCTCGGGCTCGCGAGCCTCGTGCTGATTCTCTGGGCGTTTATCTGGAAGCCGGTTTCTGACTGGAAAGCACTCGCGGTGAACGATCAGCAGGTCCATCAGCAGTTGCTCGATTGGTTGCGGTCCAACGAAGACAGGGCGCGGGCTGCCAGTGACCAGAATACCGAGACGCAGGGATCCCGAGCACTGATCCCCATCATTAATCGCGCGGCTAAAGCGCACAACCTCAGTTTGAATCGCCTCCAGCCGGAGTCCAACGGTGTGGTCAGTGTTGTCCTTCAGGAGCAATCCTTCAACCAGATCATTCTATGGACGGCACAACTCGAAGAGAACAACGGCGTCATCGTGGAGCGCGCGACATTCGATGCGCACGAAACGCCGGGGAACGTCAACGCCCAGATCAGGCTGAACTGAGAACCGGTTCACATCCTTTCTGCGCCCTGTATCAACGATTCAGTGTGCTGTCGGTCCTAGACTGAAAGTGAGAGATTGTGGGAATAGCCATATGAGAGAGGCGATTATCGAATGAGCCAGTTCCATGACGCGCGCGCTCAGATCTGCGCAATGCATATGCAGTCAACAGCGGATCTGATGCAGCTCATGGAAGGGTTTTTCAGCAATATCGAAGATGGACTATTCGAACTCGCGTTTCGCGAGAAAGATCGAGAGCGACAGCGACAGTCCGTGGAGCTCATGCGTGAGCTGCGGTCTCGAAGAACTCAACTTCTGAATTCGTTCGGGAAGAAGCTTCGAGGGGCGCAGAAGGATTGGTTTACCGAAACGCAGACTCCGGACGGTGACCGTTGGGCGGTTGCTGTGAGAATGGCATCCAAGAGTGAAGGGCACTTCGGTCCCCTTCTCGAAAGGATGGCATTGGCCGTCCGGGATGATTCCGGGGAGACCGCGGAGACAGTTGAGAGCGGTGAGACCGGGGAGTGGGTCAACCTCCCTCTGAGTCCGCGAAAGGTCGCATACCTTTTTGTCACGTCCTGCGGGAATTTCGAATCCGACCCGCAGGTTCTGGCGTTCGTGAATGAACTTTTCAGTCGTTTCGTGCTGGATCGCCTCGGTGGCGTTTATGCGCAGTTTCTGGAGGGTTTCGAGGCGGATTGTCTGAAAGCGCAGTCAGCCTGAAGATTTGAATCAATCTTTAGTCTGAGTCGGTTTTCCGGCCAGCGTCCGAGTCGGCATCCGACTCCTTGCTGCCACCGCGCGCGGCAACCTGTTCCTCGATGGACCGGTTGATGCTGTCGAGCGACCTGTCGATACCCGCTCCGGCTTTGCGTAACAGGGGACTGCCTTCAACCTGGGCAAACACCTTTTCCTGCATGGGTTGAATGAATTCATCAGCGGTGCCGCGGTGTTTTCGATGCCCGAACAGGTTGATCCAGTACTCGGACCGCCGTCCCAGTCTCAATACCATCCGGTAATAACGGCCGGGATCTGACCCGCTTGTCAGGAGACCTGCCAGGGCCGCAAACAGCGATACGGGGACGAGAAGGAGGTCGCGCAAGCCATCAGCTGCCAGCTTGAACTGGAAGACGATGACGTCCCAGACCAGCGCCATTCTTGACTGGTTTGGCAGGTCGACGTCAGCCGGATCAGGGTTTTCTGGTTCGCTCATCGCGCTCCCTCTCCGACGAGCACCACTTCGATGGTCTGCAGAATGATGATCAGATCGAGCAGGATACTGTGGTTTTTGAGGTAGTAGAGATCGTATTGCAGTTTTTCCTTGGCGTCCGCAACGGAAGCGCCGTAGGGGTGACATAACTGAGCCCACCCGGTGATCCCTGGTTTGATTCGATGTCGTTGTTCGTAAAACGGCAACTGGTCCGCCAGGTAGTCCACAAAAACGGGGCGCTCAGGTCTTGGCCCAACCATGCTCATCTTGCCGCTCAGCACACTGAATAGTTGAGGCAGTTCATCCAGACGGGCACGCCGCAGGAACTGACCCACCCTGGTGACCCGGGGGTCGTCGTGCTGGGCCCACACGGCCCCGGATTCTTCCGCATCGACAATCATGGTGCGGAACTTCATCACCGTGATCACCTCTCCGTTCACTCCAACGCGTTGCTGACGGTAGAGGATTGGGCCACTGAAACGATCACCAATCAGGACGGCAAGCGCCGTCAGCAACATGAATGGCAAGGTGAGAAGTATCAGGCCACCCGCCACGATGATATCGAATGCCCTTTTTGTGGCGGCGCGATACCACCCGGTGACAAACCCCTCTGAGTAAACAAGCCATGAGCGCTGCAACAGGTCCACGTCGAGTTTTGCAGCTTCCCGCTCGACAAACGTCTGTATTTCACACACGTGGATGCCCGACAGACGGCAATCCACGAGCTCATCAAAGGGCAGGGCAGCAGCGCCCGGGTCATCGGCTCTGCGCTCATCGGTGGCGATCACAATTTCATCGATTGCCTGGTCTTTGCAGAATTCGACGAGTGGCTGGTTGGGGTAGGGCAGGATATTCGCAGCGTATTCAGATACGAGATCAACGGTGTCGTCGGGTTGGAGATAGCCGACCAGGATGAATCCACGTCGGTCAGATCGACGTCGCATGCGACTGGCAATCTTCAGGGCACGCTCTCCTGTACCGAATATCAGCACACGATTTTTCAGTATGTCCTCGGAGATGAAGCGGTAAGTCAGCCAGCGCAGAACCGCAACGGCAGCAAACGCTTCGATTGTCGAGAAAAAAAGCACCCCACGACCGTCAGACAAACCCGTTGCGAAAAAGAGGATGACCGCCATACCCAGCGTACCGAGCAGAAACATGGCGACCGCCAGGCGCAGGAGAACGCCGAGGAACCCCTCTCTGAGCCGGGCTTCGTACACACCCATGGCGGCCATGAAAAACGACTGGACGACTGCAAATGTAATGGCAAACGGCAGGTGCTCAAAAAAGTCGGGAAACATCCCGAAACGTGTGAAGTGACCCGTGTAGGCGGCGGCACTGATGGTGACGAGTTCAGCGAATGCCGCAAGCAGGTAGGGCATGTGTATGTAATGTCTGAATATCCGTATATGCATCAGTTGTACACCTAGGGTTGAGCAAGCCGGTTGCTCGGCAATACGTGCCTGAGCTGGACGCGCATCCGGTCGTCGCAGACGGAGAACCAGTAGGCAAGCATCAGGCCAATGAAACCCGCAATACCGAAAAGTGTCGCCGTAAGATAGTGCTCAGCACCGATGAGCTGCTTTATATGCAGCGTAACAAGTAGAAATACTCCATTATAAATCAATGTCTTATAGTAAATATCTCGAATCTGAATTCGAATTGGAATAGCGAGTTTCCAGGATGCGAAGATGACGTGGGGCAGATGCACACTCACAAACATGATGATAGCAATAGAAAGCACAGCCGAATTGCCGTCGACAGGTGGCTGAACCAGATAAACCAGCGCCACAGCCGCGGCTGAGATCACCAGGCAGGCGAGAGAGATTCGCCCGTGGGCATTGATCCCTGCCAGAACTTTTGAGCTCATCGAGTATTGAGCGTGCAGGAAGCAGGCGAAGACAAATCCCCAGGCGAGTCCGGGTACGATGAAACTGTCCGACCCCATCCACAGGTAAACCAGCTCGTCACCGAAGGTGCCGAAAACAATGAGAGCAGGTAAAGAGATCATCAACACCGCACGCAGGCCGTAACTGTACACATCCTGCACACGCACCGATTCACCGGCTGCGGCCAGATCACTCGTGAGAGCGGGTACAGCGAGGGAGAGACGATCCAGAAACCGGTTTATCTGGCGAGCAATTGTCGCGTAGCGGGAAAACGCGGCAAATACCAGTGGACCTGCTATCACAAACAGGCCCACGCGGATTGACTGGTAGACGGCCAGTTCCTGGATGCCGTAGATGGAGGTTTTTGTGGCGTACAGAGCCTGGCTGCGCACGGACGACATATCGAGGTATCCGGGTCGAAGCGCAAATCCCGGAACATTCCGGAAAGCAATGAAAAATCGCAGGGCTTCGAAAACGGCACGCACGGCAAACGTGACGGCAGCGAGCCCCAGAATGCCCTGATCGCCCAGGAGGACAGCAATCATCGCTATCGCAAGACAGATATCGTGTACAACGTTGATCGCCTCCGTGCGCCGTGCCAGATGCGCGCCGATCAAAGCGCCATGAGGAATATCTCCGATCATGACGAGCATCACCGTGCCACCGATGTACAGACCAAGTGCAAGGGCAAGCTCAGCCTGGAGCGCGAGACTGCCAATAGCGGTTGGAATGCCCAGTACAAGCGCCCCGAAGATCATGGCGGCGAGCACCGCGATCAGAAGCTGGGGATAAAAAGCTGATGCGGTGACTCTGCAGATATCAGCGGTGTTTTCAGCGCGCGGCACATAGTGGCTCACACTCGGTCCAAAACCGATGCCAGAAAACGTCAGAAACGCGACAAATGACCAGCAGAGGTCCCAGATACCGAGCAGCTCCTGGCCAACGGATTCGAGCACCACCCGGGGCATGACAAACCCGATCACCGCAGTTGTGCCATAAGCGAGCCAGCTTGCGAAAGCGTTGGGTAGTAGCGATTTGTTGGCGTCTTCGTTCAAAGGAAATTCAGGAGGTGGTCAAAAGATCCTGCTGTCGCCAGCGGTCTCTGTATTCTGGCGGACTGTCGGAAACATGCAAAGCGGGTGTATCGGGCAATTGAACGGTGATCAGCGGGGAACCCGTCTTAACGTCTTGTTTATCGTCTATTTAACATAATATATATTATGCGCAATTCGATCAGCCTGTGTTCCTGGATACCTGTTCAGAACCCATTGGCGGCAAGCGCGCTGGAATGATATCGGGTCAACGTACCTGCTGCGTTGTCACAGTGACCGTCAGTGCCGGGCATGGCTGCAGCCACAATTGTCCCGCCTGTGCGGCCCCTGAGCTTGTCAGTGATCTGGTTCAGCTTGGCGGTTGCCTCGTTCCCGGCATACTCAGTTCCGATCCGGTACCAGTACCACACACACAGGTATTCGTTGTTTTCATTGCGGAACAGCGCTTCGGAAAGTCGATACGATTGACCACCGGATGAGATCTCCCGGTTGCGGCCGGCAAAAGGTCTCCAATAACGTGGATCGGCAATCTGATTGTGCATACCGATCAGCTCCTGGCCGTCCGTCTGGCTGACGTAAACGGCTTCGAGGACTTGCAGCTGATCTCCGGACAACTGGTCTGTGAACGTTGCGTGGTACGTGTAGTCGGCATATGGGTACTCAGGACCCCAGTGCAGCATGGGTGCCTCATGAACCCGTTCGAATCTGTCCGGTTGAACCTTTTCGAGTGTTTTCTGGAGTGTTCCCTCGCTGGCCATACGTTCCATCGTCAGGCTGAACAGTGGCACGGCCACGCAGAGCGCGACAAGCAGAGCAGGAAATGAAGCGGACACGGTCCGGGGATTTATCTTCACCCCATCCGTTGCCGGAGGCGCCTGCATGAACTTTTTGCTGGCCCACCAGCCCAGAGGCAGACCCAGCGTCACGTAGATTGTCCACCCGAACCAGACATGTTCCGTGACCACCCAGTTGTCGAATCCGAACAGGTGCGCGACCGTAATGATCAGAAAAATCCGCAGCCAGTTGACCAGGAGCCCGAACAACACAGCGACGGAGATTGTCGTGACAATTGTGGAAATGCGGTGTTTTGCCTGCAGCAGCAGGTAGATGGCGAAAAAGACTGAAACAAGCAGAAAACCCAGCCCGCTGCACCCGCCTGCCACTTCGAAGATACCCGCAGGGATATGTATGAAATTTCCGTCTATGAAAGCCGGAATCTGTGTCGCCGCAATCACCTGATGAACGACATCGGCGGCAATCGACTGCAGTACAGGTACCAGCGGTCGCCAGATCGGCACCGCGAGAAACAGCAGAGCAAACGGTATGCCGAATGTCAGCAGCGAGCGATTCCCCAGCACCGCGGTGCAGGCGCACAGTAGAATCCCGACCATGGCTGCGAGACGCAGGGCCTGGATATCTGCGGCCCAGGCGACTAACCAGACGAGGGTGCCGGCAAATGTCAGCGACAGCAGAACCCAGGATACAGGTTCGGGTGTGTTCAGGATTGTGGCGCGCCGTTCCCACAACAACAGCCCCACTACACCCAGGACCAGAAATCCGTGGCTGAAAAAGCCGCGTACGGCAAGCCACGCATCAATGACCAGCAGGAGATCATCCAGATAGGCAAGGCACACACACCCGAAAACAAGACCCAGCGCCAGGCGCCTGTCGACGTTGAATATGGGATTCGTCGTGCCTGTTTCCGGGTTGGTCATCAAAGTCCTGTTGAACCGCGCAGCCACGCCAAGCCTATATTGGGAATCCACCTGTTGGGTGTGCTGGAGTTTGCATTTCCCCTCCCCCATGAGTGTGAACGACCACACAAGTCACACCCGATTTACCGGACGCGGCTTAACATATCGGCAAAAATGGGTTGTTGTGGGGTTTCAAGCGGTTCAGGCAAGGGCAGAAGACTGCCTAAAAGTTGCTTATACTGCGTTACATTATATAGACATAAGGTGCTGATAGATCTAATAAAGTACCAGTCTATCTGGAGCATGAAAGCCTAAAGGACGAGTGCGTTGCCCTTTAGGGCCATTTGCAATTAAATTGACAGGAAACAATCGTATGCCACCAGTAAGAACCCCAATTCTGAGCAACCGATTCAAAGACGAGCAGCGTCCCGTCCATGCGTTGCTGTTTGTTCTCATCGCTGTGTTGAGCCTCACTCTCTGGACACCGGGTGCACTGGCCCAGGGTGTGGCGCCCGATTACGAGATCAGTGCTGAAGACGTTCTGGAAATCTCGGTCTGGAAAGAACCGGAACTGCAGCGACAGGTCATTGTACGGCCTGACGGGGGTATCTCCTTCCCCCTTGTAGGTGACATACCCGCTGCAGGCAGGACCCCCCAGCAGCTCGAGCAGGACATCAAGTCGCGTCTTGATCAATTCATACCCGATTCGGTGGTCACTGTTTCGGTTGTCGAGTTGCGCGGCTTGCGCATCTATGTGTCGGGTAAAGTCCGTAATCCCGGGCAGTTCCTGGTTGGCCGTTACGTAGACGTGCTGCAGGCCATTACCCTTGCGGGCGGGTTGACGCCTTTTGCTGATGAGAGCGGCATACAGGTCATCCGACGCACCTCTGCGGGTGAAGAAATCTTCAAATTTAACTATTCACGAGTAAAGCGTGGACGTGACCTGGCGCAAAATATAATGCTGCAGGCCGATGATATAGTTGTCGTCCCGTGATCGACTCGAGTCTATTGCAAGGATTGGCGGTGAGACTGGTACTTCTGACAACGGCGCTTCTGATTGGCCCACTGGCGAATGCTGCGTGGGTGGTTGATCCCTCTGCGCAGATACGCGCAAGTTACGAAGACAACATTGGCCTGGACGATCCTGAACAGGAAGGTTACACGTCCACAGCCAGTATTCAGGCACGCCTTGCCAACGTGACGGAGACATCCAGCGTTTCGATGGTGGGCAACCTCCTCTATCGCGTGTATGCCGGTGTTGATGACGTGCCGGGCCGGATCGAGCCCGATGACAAAGATGAGCAGAACCTGGCGCTCATAGCGCAACGCAGTTTCGAACGGACTTTTGTCGGCGTGCGAACCGCGATGCGCAGGGATCTCCTGATGCGCCGCTCGGTCTTCATTCCTGGCGACGACACCGGTGAGTTTCCCGAGGAAGGCGGTGTTCAGGATGCCGAAGATCTGGCTGATGAAGCAGGTTTCACCGACGTCAACGCGACCCGCGAGCAGATACGCAGAAGCCTCGTCGCCATCGATCCTTTCATCGGTTACCAGCTGACCGAACGCACCAATCTTCGTGTTGGATATCAGCACATCATCATGCGCTACGACTCAACGGGTGAGGGATTCGGCCTGCAGGACAGCGACTCACGGGCTGTCTATACGAATCTCACTCACTCTTTGAGTGAACGGGATCGTGTCAACCTCAATCTGCGTGTCTCGGAGTTTGAACCCGATGCGGGACAGGACACGGACACCGACGAAGTAACGATCGGCTGGAATCGCAACGTATCGGAACGTTTCCGTTTCGGTATTGCGGCAGGAATGCGGCGTGTGGAGAGTGCCTTCAACGACGACGACGGTTTCGTCGTTCGCGCAAACGCTCAATACCGCACCCAGCTGGGTGCTTTGTCAGCAAACTACTCGCGTACTGCAACGCCGACCGCGTTCGGCGATGTAGCGGAAACCGACCGGTTTGGTGTGTCATACAGTCGCGAACTGTCCGACCTCATCAACTTTCGGATATCCGCGACCGGATTCAAGACCTCACGCGATAGTGGCACATCGGGGAACGACCGCGAATTTGTCACGATCGAACCGTCACTCAGATGGCGATTGACCGAAGAACTGCGGGCAGGCTTCAGTTATACGTATCGGTATGCTGATCGTGAGAGCGATATGGACAGTCACACGGGCAATATCTTTTCGGTATCGCTCATCTGGCAACCGCAGAGTCAGCTGTAACGCTAAACAAACCAACGAACCCCAAAAATGAGCTACACAGACAACCCGATCGAACTGCGTGATTACTGGCAGATATTTCTGCGCCGGAAATACCACGCGCTCATACCGTTCCTGCTGGTCGTGTTAGCGGGCGCTACCCTCGCTTACGTGTTACCTGCGAAATACCGCTCGGAAGCCACGTTCCTGATCGAACGCCAGGCGATACCGCAGAATCTGGTGGCGACCACGGTCACCACGTATGTCCAGGAGCAGATCCAGCAGATCAGGCAGCGTCTTGTGGCGCACGATGCACTCATCAGCCTGGCTGATGAATTCCTGCTCTATCCGGAACACCTGGAGAACGAACCGCGTCTCGCGGTAGCGTTGATTCGAGAAAACATCGAGGTAGAGATGGTTGACGTCGCTGCCAGCGACCCGGACCGTGCAGGTCAGCGTGTGGCGACCATCGCGTTTACGGTGGCTTACACCGGAGATACTCCCGAAATCGCGCGTAACGTGACACAGGAACTCACGGAGCGATATATGGAGATACACCGGGCGTCCCGTGAAGGCCGGGCGGAAGACGTCACGGTGTTCCTCGATTCGGAAGCTGACAAGCTGGCGATCGAAATTGCGGACCTCGACCAGCAGTTGGCTGGATTCAAACAGGAGGAACTTCGTCAGTTGCCTGAACTCATGTCGATGAACCTGAACCTGTTTGAGCGAACAGACCAGCAGATTCAGCTGACCCAGGAGAGAATCCGGTCGATTGAAGATCAGATCAACGTGACGCAGTCCGAGCTGTCGTTGACCGAACCCTACGAAGAAGTGAGAACCGAACAAGGCACGGTCATGCTCACGGGCGCGGAGCGTCTCAGTGTTCTGACCGCTGAATACCTGCAGCTCTCATCCCGCTATTCGGCGCAGCACCCTGACGTTAAGAAGCTGAGCCGCGAGATACGTGTGCTTGCAGAGCAGACCGGCACCGCAGCACGTGCAGATGAGCTCATGGCTGAACTGGCCCGGTTGCAGGATCGGTTGCGGGAGACGCGTCAGCAGTACACCGACGATCACCCGGAGGTGGCGCGGCTCGAGAGTTCGATAGCAGCGCTGCAGAGGGGTTTCCAGACAGCGCTTGTCACTGACGAAGGTGAAGAACTGCATGCGACTCCACCTGACAATCCGCGTTATGTCGCCCTGAAAACGCAGCTCGAAACATTGAAATCCAATCTTACCGCTGAACGCGAGCGTCTGAAGGACCTCAACCAGAAACTCGAGGACTACGAGGAACGCCTGTATCAGACCCCGGTAGTGGAACGGGATTTCAAGACGCTCAGCCGCGACTATGACAACACGATCAGCAAGTACCGGGAACTTCGTGAGAAGCAGCTCCAGGCTGAGCTAGCACAGACACTCGAAACTGGCGAGAAAGCGGAGAAATTCATTCTCGCGAGCCCGCCGTATACGCCGCGCACACCCGATTCTCCGAATCGTTTAGGCATTATGCTTCTGGCAGGCCTTCTCGGTGCTGCCGTGGGTGCAGGTTTTGCCGCCATTGCGGAATATCTCGATAAGACGATTCGTGGCTCGCGCATGCTGACACGCAGCATGGGAGCGCCACCGCTGGCGATCATTCCCCAGTTCAGCCCAACCAGCAGATCATGACGGACAGCGCCAGAGAAGAGGACCGCGACAGAATGGACCACATCAGCAAAGCGCTCGAAAAAGCCGCGGAAGAACGAAAATCCGTGCGCAGTTGGGTACGGCCCGACACACAGGCAAAGCGTACGGTTGTAACAGAACGACCAACCGGCAGCGAGGTCGAACTGGACCCGCAGATTCTGCAGGCAAACCGCATTATCTACGACTCGAAACTCGATCCAAGAACAACAGATGTCTATCGACTCCTGAGGACGCGGGTTCTGCAGATCATGCGTGCCAACGGGTGGACCAAGCTTGGTGTCACGAGCGCGGGACCAAAGTCCGGCAAAACGCTCAATGCAATCAATCTGTCATTTGCGATTGCAAGGGACGGGGCCTATGACGTCATGCTGGTGGACGCGGATCTCAGGCGGCCGGCGATCGGCAAGACCCTCGGCATCGACGCGGAACAGGGCATCAACGAATACCTGACTGGCTCGGCTTCACTCGATGATGTCATGCTCACCCCTACCCTGGTCGATCGCCTGACGATTGTCCCGGGAGCCGGTAGTCCTCCGGACGATGCCAATCCTGAATTGATCGGGTCGGAACGCATGCGTGACCTGCTCAATTCACCGGGCCGCTCAAAAAGCGACAAGGACAGTGTGGTTGTGGTCGATCTGCCACCTGTGCTGGTCGGTGACGACGTCATCGCTCTGACACCAAATCTGGATTGTGTCCTCCTCGTGGTGTGTGAAGGCATCACAAACGTCGACGAGTTGAAACAGACCGCAGATCTCCTCGCGGGGACGTCGACAACGGTGATCGGCACGATTCTGAACAACTCCGGCGAACGCCAGGACAATTTCGACGGGTACTACGGAACTGGCTACTAAAACATGTACGAGCAGTTCTACGATCTCAACCAGCCCCCGTTTGCGAATATCCCGGATCCGGAGTTTCTATACCTGAGTCCGCAGCACCAGCGAGGGCTTGCGACCCTGAAATACGCGCTGCTGGCGCGTGCGGGTTTTTGTGTTGTGACAGGTGACGTTGGTGCAGGGAAAACCACCCTCATCCGGCGGCTGCTGCAGGAACTGGACATCGACATTGATGTGGGTGTGGTCAGCAACACCCAGTGTGAGTCGTTCGAAGAATTCCTGCGCTGGATACTGCTGGCGTTTGATCTTGAATATCGCAACAAAGACAAAGTCGAAATGTATGACGATTTTGTGCGGTACATGATCGATCAGCATGACAAAGGAAGTCCGGTCACCCTGATCATCGACGAAGCCCAGCACCTTGGATTCGATATTCTCGAACAGCTCAGGATGCTGTCTAACGTCAACACGGAAAAGGGCCAGGTCCTGCAGACGATTCTGGTCGGGCAGCCGGAATTGTGGGATCTGTTGCGACGCCCCGAGCTTTCGCAGTTCGCCCAGCGGATATCTTATGACTATTTCCTTTCTCCACTGGATAGTGCGGAAACGACGGGAGAGTTCATTCGCTACCGTCTCCACCAGGCAGGTGGCGATGAAGCGATTTTCCTGCCGGAGACCTATGAGACGATTTTCGATGCCACAGGTGGTGTGCCCCGCCTGATCAATCTGGTCTGTGATACTGCCCTGGTGTACGGCTATGCCCAGGAGGCTGAGCACATAGGCAACAAGATTGTTGAACAGGTCCTGGTAGATAAAGAAGCCGGGTTTTCCCCGATCGGGAAACGCCGCAATCTGGGTGCAGGACGCCCCGCTGCTGAACCGCAACAGACGACCCGGGACGAGGACAGCGATGAAATGCTGCACTTCGGTACAACGGAGTCCGCACCTGCGCAGGACGGGGCCAAGAAGCGCGGCAACGTCTCGACCATTGAACGAGCCGCTGCCCGGCTCAAGAAAGACGTTTGAACGCCAGGACGGCTTGACGGAATCATGCCATTGCCTTGCACATCACACATCAGCAGCCGGCTACCGGCTACAATTGGCGGGATGGCGTTGAAAATCCATGGAAAACGCCACGCAGTCAAAGGAATGACCTATGTGCGTTAGACGAATGTTCATCAGAGATGCAGGCGGCAAGCGATGAGCAACGCGCGAGAACCAGGTGTCGCCAAAAGGGTCTGGGGACTACTGACAGGCCGGGAACGCAGGCGCATGGTCCTGATCATGGGGCTGACGTTCATCGGGGTATTGCTCGAGATGTTCGGCATCGGCCTGGTGATCCCCACCATCCTGCTGATGACCCAGGAAAACCTGGGTGCTGCCCATCCGGAGTTGCAGCCGGTCCTGGATTTTCTGGGGAATCCCGATCAGCAGACATTGATCGTCGCGGGCATGCTGACGCTGGTTGGTGTCTATGTCGTCAAATCCATCTACCTGCTGTTTCTGACGTGGTTCCGCACGCGGTTTTTCTTTTCTGTCAGGGTTCGGGTATCGCGTGACCTCTTTACCAAATACGTTCGTCAGCCTTATGTCTTTCACCTGCAACGCAACTCGTCGAAGCTGATTCGGAACATCCTGACGGAGGTTCACCAGGCAACGGTTGGCACGATGATGCCAGGTGTGGGCCTGTTTACGGATGGTGCAGTTCTGCTTGGTCTGTCGATACTTCTGCTGATTGTAGAACCGATGGGTACGCTGGCTGTTGCGGTTGTCCTGGGGTCGGCCGCCTGGGCGTTTCAGAGATTCACCAAAAACCACCTGACCCGATGGTCTGAACAGCGCATTCATCACGAAGGTCTCAGGCTGCAGTATATCCAGCAGGGGCTGGACGGGGTGAAAGACATCAAGCTCCTCGGGCGCGAGGGTGATCTCGTGGACCGATACATGACCCATACGCGAAATGGGGCCAAGATGGGCCAGAACCAACAGGTTCTGAATCAGATGCCGAGGCTGTGGCTGGAACTTCTGGCGGTTTCCGGGATGGCGCTTCTCGTTGTGACGATGGTTGCCCGGAGCAGTGGCGCGATATCCACGGTGGTGCCCACACTGGCGCTTTTTGCGGCGGCTGCTTTCCGCATGTTGCCGTCAGTCAACAAGGTTCTCGGGGCTGTTCAAACGCTGCGGTTCATGACGCCCGTCATCATCAATGTTTCCAACGACCTTGCCTTGCCTGCACAACCCCCGGTAAGGAAAAACGGAACAGCACAGGGAATTCAGAATTCTATAGAACTGGATGGCATTACGTTCAGCTATCCGGAAACGACAGAACCGGCATTACGCGATGTCACCCTTAAGATAGACCGCGGCACGTCCGTCGGTTTCGTGGGGACGAGCGGGTCGGGCAAGAGTACCCTGATCGATGTGGTTCTCGGCATGCTGCTGCCCTCCTCCGGGAAGGTTCTCGTTGACGGGGTGGACATATATGAGGATATACGTAACTGGCAGGAACAGATCGGATATGTTCCGCAAACCATCTACCTGACGGACGACACTCTCCGGCGCAACGTCGCATTTGGCCTCACCGAGGACGAGATTGACGATGCCGCTGTTGAGCGCGCAATCAGATCGGCGCAACTGGACGAATTCATCGACGGTTTGCCGGAAGGCCTCGAAACCATGGTTGGTGAAAGGGGTGTCAAACTTTCTGGCGGCCAGCGACAACGGATTGGTATCGCCAGAGCTCTGTACCACGATCCCGAAGTACTCGTTCTCGACGAAGCGACCAGTTCGCTCGATACACAGACAGAAAAAGCCGTCATGGATGCGGTCAATGCCATGCACGGTACAAAGACCATCCTGATCGTTGCACACCGGCTTTCGACCATCGAGGGATGCGACCGGGTGTTCCGCCTGGAGAAGGGTGACCTGGTCGAAGACAAACCACCCGCCACTTTGATGATCAACCCAGAGAAGCAGACGAGCCGGGAAGCGGTCTAGGAACAACAATGCACCAGATGGATTCAGCGGTTTGCCAGGGAAGTGCGGATGCGGAGTGCGTCGAACCTGTGCCTGATGTTTCGATCCTGATGTGTACCTACAATCGCGCGTCCGTCATGCGGGATGCGCTGGAAAGCTGGTTGGACGTCGAAAGCGATCGCTGGACCGTTGAGTTCATTGTTATTGACAATGCCTCCACCGATTCCACCCGGGCTGAAGTCGAAGACCTGAGTGTGACGCACCCCGGTGTGTATCGATACGTCTACGAAGCCGAAAGCGGACTGTCGAATGCGAGGAACAGGGGTATAGAGGAAGCTCACGGGGCGATTGTCGCGTTCGTTGACGACGATGTGTATTTCGACCCGCAGTGGCTGAATCAGCTGATGGAGGCTTTTGCCAACAATCCGGACTATCACTGTGTAGGAGGCATGACTCTCCCGGCTTTTGAGATACCACGTCCGGAATGGCTCGACGAGTCGATGGTGAAGTTTTACGGAGCAACCTCGTCCGGACCGCAGGACAGGGCGATGACCTATCCCGAGCACCCTTTCGGCGTAAATATGGCATTTCGCCGCAGCGTCTTCGATACCGTGGGTCGGTTTAATCCAAACCTCGGTCGCATTGGTTATTCGCTGCTCTCCAACGAAGAGAGTGAGCTCTTCTACCGCATCGCTGGTGCTGATCTGAAAGTCTATTACGCAGCTCGAGCAGTCCTGCATCACAGGATCCCTGCTGAGCGGCTCGATCCCGATTGGCTCATCAGCCGATCATACTGGCAGGGCGTCTCGAAGGTTGTATTTGACACCCAGGTTGAACATGTTTCCCGTGCTGTGCACCTGAAAAGTCTGTTCGATGCATGTCGCCAGTTTCTGTCCATCTCCAAGCGTTCCCTCGGGTCCGGGGGCTACAAAACGGACCGGGAGAAGCTGCTGGCAAAACTCCGGCGCCACCAGCTTCGTGGTATTGCTAAACAGAGCCTGCTGGAGGCTGTGAGGGTATCAGGATGACCCACTCGCGTTATACGTCTGTCGCTGTGGTGATCATCGCTGTCGTGATGAGTGCCAGCATGGTGATCAACTATTCAGCAAACGTTTTCGGCGTGTTCAATCCGAGCATTGACGATCGTGTTCAAAGTGCATTGTTATTCGATACGAATGTCAGGCTGGCCAAGGCGCACATCACGGCAGATTTTGAACCGGATGCTGTCATCCTTGGAAGCTCCCGGGCAGAGGTGGGTCTGGCGCCCGACCACCCGGGGTGGGATCACACTCGTGTCTACAATCTTGGTCTGCCACAGGCCAGCATCCACGAGATCAAAGAGTACCTGCGGCATGCGATAGCAGTCAGTGACCTTAAACAGGCTGTCCTTGCCCTGGACTTTTTTCAGTTCAATCCGACACTTTCTCCTAGACCGGATTTCAAAGAGTGCCGGTTACTGGAACCTGGATCTTTTGTCAGCAGCGTCGAAGCCAGGCTCTGTGACCTGCCTACCCTGCTGTTCTCCCGTAAAAGTCTTCTCACCCTGCTCGAAGACGAATCCGCTCTCAGCAGTGTGTATCTCAACAATGGCAGCCGTGGGCATGAGGCCAAAGAAAAGGCACTGCGGATCAGCGGATCGCAGTTTGTCGCTTTCCTGAGAAACGAACACCACTACTTCAATGACGATGCGTTGTACCTGGGATTCCCGGCCGGAGGGTTCCGCCCGGAGGATGGCCAGGCGTTTGCCGACATTCTCGAGCTCTGTCATGCGCACGACGTTGACTTGCGAGTCATCATATCGCCGTCACATTCCCGGCAGTGGGAAGTCATTTCCGAGCTGGGTTTGTGGCAGTCCTTTGTTGGCTGGAAAGAGTTCCTGGTAGAGCAGAATGAGCAGATGGCCGCAGCTCACGGCGCCTCTGCATTCGATCTCTGGGACTTTGCAGACTACAACACCTACTCGCAGTCTTCTCCTCCGCCGATTGATGACTCCGATGCGAGAATGAAGTGGTACTGGGAATCGAGCCACTATACGAAAGAGCTCGGAAACATCGTGCTCGATCGTGTTCTGCTGGGTAAAACCGGAGAGATGGGGCGTCGGATTGACTCCACCAATCTGCAGGGTTGGCTTGCAGAGGTTGAACACCGACGCCTGCAATACCGTGACAGGGAATCCCGCGCCCTGGATGAGATGCGTCGCTTCCTTGTTTCCAACGGCGATGTGGGCAGGCTCACCAACAAACCACAGGCGTAAACATGAAGGCTGTTGTCGAACGACTGAGGTCGTTGAATACCTTGATGAAGCTGGCGCTTGCCGCGGGACTGCTGGCGGTTGGTGCCATCACGGTCTATGTCGGGGCATCGACTTTTCTTCCCAGGGAAGATCCCTCCCTCAGGGTTTCAACCGAAATTACCAGCCTCTACAACGTTGTTAAGAAACCGGTACGCCTGTCGTTCCGCAGCAACTATGGAGGTATCGACGAGCTGAACGGAAATCTGCTGGTTGTCGACCGCCACGGCGAAGCCTGGCTGCTGGACGATCAGTTCAATGCAGTCAAACAGGACTTCCAGGTCCCCACCAACACGGGTGAATACCAGAACAGTGCAATACCCTATGCACAGCTGGAACCCTACCGTGAAAACTGGACAGCTCGCGCAGCTGCGCGTTTTGGTGTCCGGGATATTCTCGTCATAGAGCAGGCAGGCAAAGCAACGCTCTATGCCGCGTATTTTTACTGGTACGAGGAAGACCAGTGCCTGACGGTCAACGTCGCCGCGCTGCAGCTTGAACTGCCAGGTGGACAGACAGCGCATCCGGAAAGCTGGCAGCGCCTGTATGAGTCTGCACCCTGTCTGGGACTGGCGGAGGATTCAGGCTACATCTGGATGGAAGATGGAGGTGGACGTCTGATCCAGCTAGACAATGGTCAGTTGCTGCTCACCGTTGGTGACTTTGGATATGACGGTATGAAGTCACAGGGTGTGCTCCGGCCTCAGCTCGACGACAGCGATTACGGCAAGACGATGCTGATCGATCCCGTTGGGGGGACGTCGCGGGTGTACACGAAAGGTCACAGGAATCCGCAGGGTCTCGTTCTCACCGACACAGGAAAGGTGTATGCAACCGAGCATGGTCCTGTAGGTGGGGATGAACTGAACCTGATCGAGGAAGGTGCGAACTATGGTTGGCCCCTCGTCAGCTACGGCCGCACCTGTATAGAAGCCGGCAGCTGTGCAGACGATGACGGTCTTTCCGGAAACTCACGCCTCAACTGGACAATCGGGGAGCACGCGGGAGACTACGAATTACCGATCTACAGCTGGGTGCCGAGCATCGGGATTTCCAATGTGATCTCTGTGCGCGGTACGCTGTTTGAACGCTGGAAAGGTGATCTCCTCGTTTCTTCGCTGAAGCAGAAGACGTTATACCGCGTGCGTCTCAGAGACGGCCGTGTCGTCCTTTCTGAGCCCATATTGAATGTTGGTCAGCGTATCAGGGATCTCATCGAGCTCAGCGACGGCCGGGTGATCCTGAAACCCGATTCCAACGTCCTGTTCGTTCTCGAGCCGGACATATCGCCAAGGGCGAATGTCGTTGCGCAATGTTCTGCCTGCCACACGTTCACCAGGGATGGAGATCACGGAATTGGACCTAATCTCTGGAACGTGATGGATAGACGCATCGCGTCAGGACAGGGATTCGAGTTTTCCGAGTCTTTGCAGATGGCAGATAGCAACTGGGATCGGGAGAGTCTGCGTCACTTTCTGGGTAATCCTCAGGCATTTGCATCCGGTTCTACCATGGCTTTCGGCATGCAGGACCCGGAAGAAATCGATGTTGCGATAGATTTTCTGGAGACGCTCGTTGACTGATACGGATGTAAAAGCACCCTCATTCCTGCAGGTGGTGACGTGGGGAGCAGGCGCGCTCGCCAGCCTGCTCTTCGTGGGGCTTTTCAGGCAGGAAGCGCCCTGGATGCTGAAGGCGGTTCCCATGCTGGTGGGATTCGGGTTTGCAATGTCGTATCTCGTCGCCACGCTCTATCTGAATGCCATAAAAAGACCGGCGACAGGTATTGTCATTAATCTCATCAAGTCCGGGACGATTGGTGTGATCGTGTGCCTGCCCGTTGCGGTCCTCGGATATGTCGCGATCGCTCACATTGGCCGGATGGCGCTGGCTGGAGAGTTCGTCGTTGTTGTGGGGCTCGTGGTGCTCAATCAGCTCCCGCTTGGGAGGTGGATGCTGCTTGGGCTGAACGTTATCGCCGTTGTGCTGGCCCTCCAGCCGATGTTTACGCAGGAATCGAGAATGGCGCTGGAGGAACGGTTCGCGCCGAAGGCTGCAACCATGACCGAAGAATTTGATGTAGCCTTCAGTTCGTTATACGACCTGAAACTGACCACCCTGCCCCTCCTGGAAACGCGAACGTTCCAGCCAGGCGGCGCGTTGAGCATCCTGGATGACAGGTCCGCCCTGCTCGTCACCGGCGATGGCGAAATCCGCTTGCTGGAAACGGACGGTTCCCGCCCCGTGGCAGCGCCTGGTGCGGTTGCGAGCCCTTATGAAAGCGCCGGGTTCATGAACGACGTCGAAAATCCGACCCGCTACTTCCGCGTCACGGACATGTTGACTGAGCATGTCAGTGGACAGACCCATAGAGTCTGGGTGAGCTATCACCACTGGGACGGCGCAGAGCGTTGCGTCACGCTGAGACTTGCAGAAACGACGCTGGACATGGGTGATTTCGGTGGGATGGCGCCGGAATGGCAGATTGTCTTCGAATCGAGTCCCTGTTTACCCGCCGATGGTCTGCATAACACCACGGGTGGCCGGATTGCTGCCTACACGGGGAGTGAGCTTCTCCTGACGGTGGGTGAGACCAGTATGGATCACTCACATCTTGCTCAGGATCCCGATGCCAGCTACGGAAAGATTCTCATTCTGAACAGAGAAGACTGGAGCATATCGACACTCAGTAGCGGGCACCGGAATCCACAGGGTCTGTGGGTGGATGATGATGGTATCTGGGCAACGGAACATGGTCCCCAGGGCGGTGACGAGCTGAACAGAATTGTTGCAGGCGGTAACTACGGCTGGCCCCGGGTGACCTACGGAACGGAATACGGTATGAAACACTGGCCGGCCAACAGCAAGCCGGGAGATCATTCGGAAGGTGTACGGCCAATCTATGCCTGGGTGCCTTCGATCGGTGTATCGAATCTTCTGCGGGTGGATGGTCAGTTGTTTACAGCCTGGAAAGGAGACTTTCTGGTTGCAGCTCTCGATGCCAAGGGCAACGGGTTTGCATTGAACAGAGTCAAGTTATATGACGAAAGTGTACGCGTTGTCGAACGGATACCGGTTGGGATGCGGGTACGGGACCTTATTGAACTCTCAGACGGCAGGCTCCTTCTGTGGGACGGGGTCCGATCACTACAACTCGTTGAGTCGGCCAGTCACGTCTTTTCATACTGCAATGGATGCCACGCGTTACGCAGCGATACACACGGTATTGGTCCGGACCTGATGTCCGTTGTGGGGCGCAGAGTGGCTTTTCACGAGGGTTTTCAGTATTCACCGGCCATGCAGGCTTATGGTGGATTGTGGACCGAGGAGCGCCTGGATGCGTTTCTGGCAGATCCCCAGGCAGAGATTCCCGGCACAACAATGATTATGCCGGGGATTGACGATCCTGATGTCAGGAAGGAAATAGTCCAGTATATTGACAAGTTGTCCCGTTAAACGGTACTTTTTACTCACAAGATAACAGGCAATTGACTTACCGGCTTTGCTACTATTACGACTGATTGGGCCTTGTCGGTGAGACCACATTATGGTATCGAGCAGTTTCCATTGTTTGGGGAAGAAAAACGCAGGCTTCCTGCTGCATGCGTTGTTTTTGTGTGCCTGTTTTGCGCTTGCGAAACCGGTCCTCGCAGCAGAGATTCTGTTTGTCGCAGGAACCAACCCGCCGGCGTCAGGCGACCAGGTTCTGATCGACCGCCTCACGGGTAACGGGCACAACGTCACTGTTGTCGAAGATTCTGCTTCTCAGTCCGGAGACGACGTTGGCAAGGATCTCATCCTCATATCGTCAACTGTTGGGTCATCTCAGGTTTCCGACAAGTTCCGTTTTTCCCTTCTGCCGGTGGTCACCTGGGAGGCGTGGATATTCGACGACATGGGGATGACCGGTACCGGCAGCGGTGTGAATTACGGGGGCGAATTCAACCAGCAGTCTATTACGCTGGTCGGAACCCATACCCTGACTGCTCTGCTCGAAGGGACGGTCCAGTTTGCCAGCGCCAACAATCGGGTGCGCTGGGGTATCCCGAGTGCCAGCGCTGTGATTTCCGCCCATATTGTGGGAGATCCGTCCAAGCCGGTCATTTTCCATTACGCAACCGGGGACAATATGGTCGATGGCGTGGCTCCGGCGCGTCGCCTTGGGTGGTTTTTCGACAACGCAACGGGGTCAAACTGGAATTCCACAGCTCAGGCGCTCTTCGACAACATGATCATCTGGGCGCTGTCGCCGGAAACCAATCTGCCGCCGGAGGTTTCAGCAAGTGCTCCGAGCCCGGTTGAGATTGACACGGTAGTTCAGCTCGATGGACTTTACACGGACGACGGTGTTTCTCTGCCCGTGACAACACAATGGCATGTGGACTCCGCCCCAGGCGGCGCGATAGTGACTTTTTCGGACGAATTCGATCCCGATACAACTGCCAGCTTCGATACGGAGGGATCTTACACGCTGCGCTTTGAAGCGTCGGACCCTGGCTTTTCTGTTGATACGACCGTCGTAGTGGAAGTAGAGGAAGATGCGCCTCCCCCTCCTCCGGGTCACGATGTGCTTTATGTGCTGAATCTCCCGATCAACTCCAGCGATCAGGCGAATATTGACCGTCTCGAGGGAGCGGGATATACGGTCACGACAGTTGATGACGATGCGGTCGAAACCTCTGATGCAAACGGCAACGACCTGATTGTGATCTCGTCGACGACCCTGTCAGGCAAGGTGAATACCAAATTCACGAACACAGCCCTTCCCCTCCTGGTCTGGGAGTCTGCACTGTTTGACGATCTGCAGCTGACAGGTCCCACAAACGGAAGTGATTACGGGACACAGGGAGGTCAGCAATCGATCGATATCATTGGCGGTGGTCCGCTGGCGGCAGGCCTGTCCGGCATCACCCAGGTGTCAAACAACAACCAGGCGTTTCGCTGGGGTATGCCTTCCCCCAACGCGGTTGTCACAGCAACGATTGTTGGGAACGCTTCACGAGCGACTATTTTCAGCTACACCACAGGTGCAACGATGGTGGGTATGACCGCGCCTGCGCCCCGTGTTGCGATGTTCCTGTCGAACAGCACTGCTGCCAATTTCACAGCAGATGGCCAGGCTCTTTTCGATGCTGCGATCGCATGGCTGCTCGATCCGCCAGCGGTGACCAACCAGCCGCCGGAAGCCAATGCCGGTCCTGACAAGAATGTCACCGTAAACGTCCAGACGACACTCGATGGGAGCTTTGTCGATGACGGTGTTGCGACGCCTGTTACCGCAACGTGGCATGTCCTGCAGACGCCTGCCGGAGGGAGCGCCGTCATCGACGATCTGAACGATCCTGCCAGCACCGTCACGTTTACGCTCGAAGGTGAATATGAACTGGAACTCGAAGTTGACGACACCGAGTTTAACGATACTGACACGGTGACGATCACGGTTGAAGCGCTGTCCGCAACCAAAGATGTCCTGTTCGTGACGCGGTTTAATCCTGTAGGCGCAGAAGACGAGCGCATATTGTTTCAGCTGGAACACATTCTGAACCTCAATGTGGAAGTGGTGGACCATTTTTCAGAGAGTGAGGCTGACGCTGTTGGTAAAGACCTGGTCATCATCTCTTCCACCGTCAGTTCGGGGCAGATTGGAACTACATTTACAAACACAGCCGTCCCTGTGCTCACCTGGGAAGCCGCCCTTCTCGATGAGCTCGGCATGTCCAATTCCGGCGGGGTCAAAGAATTCAACGTGACCGAAATCGATGTGGTTGGCGGAGCTCACCCCCTGGCAGTCGGCAAGTCGGGAACGACAACAATCAATACGGATCCAACAACGGTGACCTACGGGATACCGCTGGCCAGCGCTGACGTCATTGCAGTCTCCACGAGCAATGCCAGCCGCGGGCGAATATTCTCGTATGATGCCGGGGCTCAGTTGACATCCTTTACCGCACCGGCGAAGCGCGCCTACTTCTACCTGTACCAGGACGGTCACGATACGTGGACGGCTGATGCCCAGGATCTCTTCAACGCGGCAGTCATCTGGCTTCTGGACGGTATCAACGATCCGCAACTCCGGATCATGCCTCTCGGTGATTCGATTACCCGCGGTAAAAACTTCACGTGGAGTTATCGCGAGGATCTCGTCGGCCTTCTGGATGCCGATCAGTGCCGGTACGACATGGTGGGTACACAACACGGGGCTGACCGTACCCCGACACCTCCACCGCCCACACCTGGTCTATTTGACAAGGACCATGAGGGTCACGGGGGTTTCCGGACGGATCAGATTGACACGGAAATTAACAACTATCTGCCAGGTAACGTTCCGGACGTGGTCCTCATCCACCTGGGAACAAACGACATTACCCAGGGATCGGATCTGAACCAGTCCAAGGAGTTCCTGCGCTCTATCATCACGAAACTCCGTGCGGCCAACCCCGATGTCACCATCTACCTGGCGCAGATCATCAAACGGGCACCCTCGTTCGATGCGACAATCGCCACGTACAACGGCCTGATGAGTGATCTGGCCGCAGAAGAAGATACAGTCCAGTCACCGGTCATACTCGTGGATCATGAGACCGGATACGACAACTCGGTTCACAATCAGGCTGACGAGCTGCACCCGAACGATGTGGGTGATGCACTGATCTCCGATAACTGGTTCAACGCGCTGCGGCCCAATATCAACGCTTTCTGCGCCCCTTAGTGCTTTCTGTATCCAGATCGTGAGGGGGCGCGGCCAGCGGGCGCGCGTCTCCAGATGCCAGGGCATCGCGAGTGAACTGGTCGTACAGAACGACGTTAGCCAGGTTGAATAGGAAGATGGCGGGTGTTCTCGTCAACCGAACCTCGGCTTCAAGCAACATGTCTTGGACGTATTTCCTGTCAATAAGGTTCCATATCTGGTCAGGGCTGCTTTCGAGGATCTGAGCTCCAAGCTCAGGTAACGCCAGAGACAGCCACTCGATCCATTGGGTTTGGGCTTGCCCAACAGCTTTTCCGGGTGGTTTCCTGAAACGGGACCCGACATGGCGTTCCAGCAACGGGGACAAAACCTTGCTCATCCGGCTGCCGCCGGGGCGTTTGCCCGCAAATTCGATACGGAGCGATTCGGGGTATTCTGATCGAAATACCTCGTAGTGCAGGATTGCACGGCAGCGATCCAGGAACGACAGGGCAAATGACCGTCGCAGCAACTCCCGTGTATGAAACGGGGCCATGTAGTCTGCGCCTTTGACGAGCGCGACCCGGTTGTTGGCCTGCCATCCTCGAACGCGTTCCTGGAGAAACTGAAGGTACGGCAGATCTTCCGGTGAAAATCCGGAATCCAGGGCACCCATGAGTCGGGATCGAATTTGCCGATCGCAGATTTCACGAGCGGTCTGAAGAGGTGCTCCATGGCGCTGCGTCTGGTTGCTCATGATCCGTTCGATGGCTGATTTACCCTGGATGAATCGAAGCCAGTACGTGGCCGGAACCGTGCCGGGTTTGACGAGGCCAGCGCCGTTGCCGGTCATGACAAGAGGCGTTTCGTGACCCTGGTAAACAGGGGCTCTCATAACGCCGTTTGCGATTCGCCCGATATTCGCAAACATCTGTGAAAGATTGGAGACACCGTCACTGCGATGGAGAAACTCGGTCGCATGGGAGCGCCAATCCATGTCGGGTGTGATATCGGCAAATTTTGAACGAACGAGGTCGACACCCCACTGGTCGGCCACTATTTGCGCCACGTCGATGTCCGGCTCGCCACGCTGGCCGTTGGTCCAGAAAACCAACTTGTCTGCAACGTTTTGTCCCATGACACCTACCAGTCGGGAATCACTCCCGCCACTCATGGCGACATAGGTTGGCCGGTCTGCAGTAGCCAGCGCGGCAAACATGTTCCTGGATTCGGAAACGAATGTCTCTGTGTCCCGGGCTGCACGTTGTTTTCTGATCTGGTTCCTTTCATCGAGCAGGCGATTCAGTGAGAAGTACTCTCTTTGCTGAAATGCGCGCTCTCCCAGCTTTGCGCTGTAAACCGATGCAGGTTCCAGCCAGAAAATACCGGTTTCCAGGGTGTGTGGGCGGGAAATGTAGTCTGCATTCAGGAGCGTCGCGACAGCCTCGATGGATAACTCGTGCGTGCCTCTTATCAGCGTCAACAGCCGAACTGAGTTGCTGAGGTAGGTGGTTTCCCCGTTCTGATAGATGAACGCGGGACGTTGACCGAAAACATCCGTTGTCACGCAGACGTGTCCCGATGACCGGTCGATATCGAGGAGAACGCACTCTCCATCGAGCCGCTCCTCGAGCTCATGACCCTGGTGGTACAGGTGTTCTGCAGTGACAGGGTCTGACGAATCCAACAGGAACGGACATCCGTCGTAGAACAGGACACGGTCCGGTGTTTCGTACAGACAGGGGGGTCCTGCAGAGACCACACAGTGAAGTTGTCCGGGGATATGCAATTCCCAGGGAGAACCCTGATCCACGGTTAGCGTCTGCTGCACCTGGCGGAATCGCCGATTCAGCAAGGGCTGATCGTGCGCGCCCAATGCCATCAAGTACAAAAGCATGCTTTTGTAACCTCCTTGTTGCTTTCGGCGCGTGGCTTAAGCGCGCCGAAGCGGATTCATCGGGCCTGGTCGTGCCCGCATCCCATCCGTGGGATATTCTTTCTAGCTGTTGACCGCTTCAGGAACTTCCTGGGTTTCGAGCAGGCCGCTGATGTGATCTGCCAGCCGTATGCTCAGCGCCATAATCATGTAGGTCGCGGTGCCGCCTCCCGCTGTTGGGAAGATCGAGCTTCCGGCAACGAACAGGTTCGATGTGCTGTGGACACGACAGCTGGGATCGACCACACCCTCGGCAGGGTCTTCGCTCATGCGGGTTGTGCCGATGTGGTGGTAGTGCCCGTAAATGGGCCAGCTCCTGATCGGGTCTTTCACCAGTTTGCCGAGACCAGCGCGTTCAGTTTCCTGATTGAAGAGATCGACAGACTCATCGATGTGTTCGAGGTCGACATCGCTGATTCGCCAGTCGAGTCTCGCAACAGGCATGCCCAGCTGATCTGTTTTGTTGGAAAGTAAAACCCGGCTGTCGTAGTTCGGGGCCGGTTCAGAGGAGGCGTACAGCGGGAATGCCGAAAAAGCGCCGTCGCAGCGGTCGCCACGAAGTCTCTTCCACAGGGCTTTGCGATCTGCCCATATACATCCCAGGTGAAACCGCCAGTTGATTGGCCAGCCTCCGTGTCGCAGGGTGCGGCGTATGTACATCAGAGAAGCCCAACCATAGCGGCTGGCGTTGTGCAGGGACAGCTCAAAGAACGTTCTCAGCAGCTGTTTCTCACCGCGCACTTTTCTTGAGACACCCGCGCTGCTTTTAATGCGTATGTTCTCCGCGTCGATGTGGTGCCAGTGGGCGAAGTAACGGGTTCTGATGTGTTCCTGTTCCGGGTGGAACCATCCCACACGCACGCTCAGGTGATCCATGAAGTACCTGCCCACGAGGTCGTGTTCGTTGCCGATACCCTTCCTGTTGTCGGACGCGAGCAACAAACGCGGGTTCTCGATCCCGCCTGACGACAGGATGAATACTTTCGCTTCAACAAAATACTCAACCCCCGTCACCGTTCTGACGCGGACCTGTTTGATCTCTTTTCCGGCCGCATCCTCGCTCTTCAGCTCAACGGCATTCGCGTGGTGATAGAGCGTCACGTTGTCCGATTGTCCGACGAGGTCCAGGTAGTTTTCCGGCTCGACAATCAGCCGCCCGCCCCCGAAACGGGACTTCTGCAGAATGCGCAGTTCAACTGCCCCTTCCTTGAATGGATTTTCACTCAATTCCGATGACAGCTCCTTCCATGCGTCGAATTCGAAACCGAGGGTGTTGAGCTGGGCAACTTCCCGGGCGCGTTCAATGTAGTTGTCCAGATCGCTGAGCTTGAGCGGCCAGCCCGAGTTTGGGATGCGCTCGCGTTCTTCCAGATCGAAATCGTCGTAAGGAAAGCAAAAACCGCCCCAGCAGTTTCCGGAACCGCCGTAACCGCGTGTGCGTGAGCGTTCGAGGTTGTGATACGGGTGGCCGGTTATTTCGCCACGATAGAGGTCAGCCATTTCTTCCGGCTCGAGGCCTCCACCTTCAAGCAAAGCGACTGACACTCCCTTACCGTCGAACTCTCGAGCAAGGGTGATACCTGCTATGCCAGCGCCAATCACGCAGACATCCGTCTGAACGACGGAATTGTTCGAGAGTTCCCGTGAGTCGATGATCATTTCTTAACCTCCAGGCGCTTACGTCAGGGCGCCGTTGATACTGATGGGGTGGGTCATACGGTCATCCGTTGACTGTGTTTTGGTGGTGTTCGTTCGGGTCTTCACCGGCATGTGCTGACGCTTGCAGGTTCTCGCGTATGAGCTCGTCGTACAAAACGACATTGGCCAGGTTGAAGAGGAAGATGGCCGGGCTCCTCGTCAAGCGGTCCTGAGCCGTACGCAGGATCTCCTCGACTTTGGAGCGGTCGATCAGGTCCCAGATGAGATCGGGGCTGCTGTCCAGGATCTGCGCTCCAAGTTCAGGGAGCGCAAAACTCATCCAATCGATCCACTGGGTCTGTGCCTGACCGACGGGCGGGCCGGATGTTTTTTTGAAGCGGGAGCGCGTGATACGGCCAAACAACTGGCTTGCGACGATCATAATCCGGTTGCCTCCCGGACGCCGTCCGGCAAACTCGAGATCCAGCGCTTCAGGGCTCAGTTCACGCAGGGTGTTGTAGTGCAGAATGGCGCGGCTCCGGTCCAGGAAAGACAGCGCAAACGCCCGGGTCATGTATTCCCTTGTGTGGAATGCCGCCATGTAATCGGCACCTTTGACAAGTGCTACACGGTTGTTGGCCTGCCACCCCATGATCCGCTCGATGAGGTACCGCACGTGCACCATGTCTTCGATCGAAAAGCCAATATCGAGGGTACTCTCCAGACGGTCGCGGAACTGGAGCCCGCACATCTCGCGCGCGACCTGTCGTGGTGCGGGATGGCGGTTGATCTGCTTTTCGAGCATACGATCGAGTGGTGAGACACCTTGTTTAAGACGCAGCCAGAAGTGCGCCGGAAGGGTGGATTCCCTCGCGAGATCTGCGCCGTTCCCCGTCACGACTACAGGAACACCCGGTCCCTGATGAACAGGTGTCGCCATTACGCCGGTTGCAATACGGCCAATGTTTGCAAACATCTGGGAGAGGTTGGACAGCCCATCGCTACGATTAAGAAATTCGGACGCGTGAGCACGCCAGTCCACATTGGTGTCAAGGTCTGCGAATTCTGACCGGAGGAGTTTCACACCCCATCGCCGTGTCAGCTCGCCCGCCGTTTCTATGTCGGGCTCTCCCTTCAGACCATTCGCCCAGAAAATGAGCTGGTCCGCGACCTCAAGTGCGGTTGATCCGACAACGCGTGAATCCATACCGCCGCTTGTCGCCACGTAAGCTGTTCGTTCGGACGCTGCGAGAGCGGCAAACATGTTTTTCGATTGATCAATGAAAGCGGAGACGTCGCGGGTCCGGCCTTCTTTACGTATGGCATTGCGGTCTTGCAGGAGGCGCGTCAGCGAAAAGTACGGCTCTTTGCTGACCAGGCTGTCACCTGAACTCGCTACATACCTGGTACCTGGCTCCAACCATGTAACGTCCCGCTCCAGGGTGTGAGGCCGCGAGATGTAATCAGCGTTGAGTAGCATTGCTATGGCCTCGGGGCACAGCTCATGCCTGTTCTTAAACAAGGTCAGAAGCCGTACGGAGTTGCTGATAAACGTCGCTCTGGCGTCTCTGTAGACAAACGCCGGGCGTTGCCCCATGGCGTCAGTTGTGATGACGACCCGTCCCGTTGTGCGGTTCAGATCGAACAGGACGTATTCACCATCCAGCTTCTCTTCGGGATGCTCGCCGAGGGACGCGATGTGTTCCGCATCAGGCAGATCCGGCGAATTGGTGAAAGGGCAACCATCAACAAAAGTCACGCGTTCAGGAGACTCGTGAAAACTCCCGGGTTGTGAAGCCAGACCTGAAACCAGCAGGTGGAACCTGCCCGGGATATCGAGCTCCCAGGCATCTGCCTGATCGATTGGCAACGAGCGCTGGACCTGGCGGAAGTGACGATTGAACGCTGCGCCATTCGTTTCCCCGAAACCGACTAGATACAAAAGCATGTCCTGGTCGCCTCCCGTCTAGCCGAGGTACGCTTTGAATTTGCTTCCTTCAAGCGCGCTCACAACCTCATCCCAGTTCTCTATGGTGTCTGCTTTGGCGTTGGGGTTGGTTTTCTTGAGCACGCTCGAAAGCTTGCGTTCAGCGGGGAGCCCGAGGAAATCGAGAATACGTTTTGCTTGTGTTGCCATGTCATCGACAAACGCCTCGTAGGTCACCTCGTGACAGGGGAACCCGGAGCAGAGACTGCGGAAGTGTTCGATTTCCTGTGCGCAGCGATCCAGTTCCTGCAACAGATTATCGGGTTCAAGTTTCAACCTGACCATCGGCAGGTCTTTGAGCATTGAGTGTGTACCGCGTGCAGCCGCAAGCTCGCGTGACACGATCATATCGAGAGAGTTTTCGCGAATCAGATGGATGAACCTGACGTCATTGTCGCGCAGCCACGGCATTACTTCGGGATACCTGTCGACCTGACCGTACATGAGCTTCATGCCCACAACGGCCTGCTCGTCAGTCGGTCGATAAATCTCAGTGAGATATTTCTCGATCAGGCTTTTGCGAGCGAATTTGTGGGTAAGCTGACGAATCAGTGAACGCCTGCGATAGCGCTCGTACGAGATCTTGTAGTGCCGTGGTTCATTCTCGCGCTCGTAGCGCGAATCGAGCACCTGAAAGAGTTCGGAATGGATGAGAAATCCATCTCCACTCGACAGGTAGTCGGTCAACAGGGTCGATCCTGACCGCTGTGTACTCAGCACGACACACTTAATCATTTCAGCCAACGCAATCCTTTGCCTGGAATCCTTGTACCCGGTCAGCTCGCAATCGCTACCTTGTTGAACGAACCGATCGGTTTGCCATCCATGTAGGGGGGAACTTCCGCGCCCAGGAGCGCAACGAGAGTTGCTGTCAGGTCTACAGCGTGGGCATCCGGAAACTCGGCGCCGGATTCAATGCCCTTCCCGGTCGCGAACCAGAACCCCCTGCCGCGATGGCTGCCGGTACGCCGATACGGCACGGGTCCGATTCGTCCGAGTTGCGGATGGTCCACAACGTCAGCGGGCTCTTCTGCCCACACGACAACCAGGTCCGCCGGTGGCAGATTGGGATCCCGGTTTGATCCGGCGTCCCGGGTTTTAACAACCTTCTTCACGACGGGTTTGCCCGTTCGTGGATTCCTGAGTTCCGTCAGCTGCCTGGTGATATCTTCGCAAACGGCATCGTAATCCTGCGGATCGACAGTACCCATGGGTTCGCGATCTTTCAGATTGATGCGGATGTAACCTTCCGAAAACGTCGGCAGCGCAAAAGCCTTCATATCCTTCCAGACGTTGCTGTACCAGGTTGTGGGTTGCCAGCACACGTCCTTGCCCTGTTGTTTGAGCTCCTGCTGAGATGTGAGGTCTGGCGCCAGCTCTCCACCGAACAGTCTGTTTATGCGGCGATGGGCTTTTGCGGGGGCCACGCTCTTCAAAGCGCGGCGGAGTGGATTAGGATCGAAACGGTAATCCCAGATCTCCTGTTGCCACTCGCGCATTCTTATCGGCCATGCATGTGGTTTGACGTCTTTGTTCGGATTACCGACCGCCATCATTGCCTTTCCGGGGAAAGAGTAGCGGTACATGAGTTCGGGCAGCAGCACCATGCTCGCAACGTCGGTGACGTTGTTGTCGCTGCCGTGAACGGAGAAGACCACCTTGTAGGCGTCCTCGGGTGCAGCGTCGAGGATTTCTCCAACGGCGCGATCCACATCCTGAAAAATATCCAGCAGAGGATCGAAACCGAACACGCCTTTCATCTCACCATAAAGGGGATGGTCGGACCGACTCAGGTGCCACAGGTCGTGGCCGGCTGAATGCGGTTCACCGAAGATCGTGAAAAACAGATCCCAGCGTTCTTCGCTCAGCATGTCTTTGCAGATTTCGACACGGCGCTGAATGCCGGTCTTCATCGCTCCGTGAACCCGCTTCAGATAGGCAGCGTTCCACCACTCTCCGTGGTCGCGGTGCAGAGCCGGATGCTCTCCGTACTTCTCGTTAATCTGATCGAACAGTTCAGGGGGTTGGGAATGACTGGGTGTTTGTGGGGAATGTGCACCCCAGGCCAGTACCTGCGGTCCGTTGACGTCGTCAGAAAGTACAGACTGCGGGATGTCGAATGCGGCGACCCGGTAGTTGTCTCCCAGGGCATAAAAGGGAGGGTATTCGTCGAACTCGTAGGCCTCGATTTCCTTGACATCGTAGGTTCCTTCGACAAAGTCGACCGGAGACCAGTAACCCGACCGTTCGGGCATACACCCGGTAAGAAACGTTGTCCAGGGTGTCTCGGCTTTGTAGTAGTCGAGATTTTCGAGATGGCCGTAGCCGCCCTCTTCCTTGAGCCTGGCCAGATTCGGCAGGTGTCCGGCGGCAAGCCACTCTTCCACCAATACCGGATCTGCTGCGTCGAGTCCTATTGCAATGACGGGTTTTTTCATCCTCGATTCCTTCCTTTTGGAGCCAATAAATTATCCATGTATATGCGACGCCTCGATCGTGGATCGGAAACCGACTGCGAGATAGTACCGCAAAGGCGTCCCGGAACTAGTTGTGTAGTGCACATATTTCGTAAGTAGTTTGCTGCTGAGCGCTTTGTCTGGCGGGGGTTTTTGTAAGCAACTCTGTAGATTCGATGGGCGCATCTGACACTCTGTAATACACTGCGTGCGCCATGAGTACTACCAAACCTGTGACATTCATCACGCTGCGTATGGGCCACCATGCCCAGGCATCGGGTTACGATCGTCTCGTGACCGAAATGGATGGGGATGTCGACGTCATACGATTGAAACCTCCTGCGACACCGACTCAAAAAGCTCTGACCAGAACGTTGAGACCAATGGTGCGTCATGCCGACGCGACCTGGTACAACCGTGCAAGTTTGCTCGCCGAATTTCGTACGGCTAACTGCTGGCTCAGAACCAATAGCCGTGTCTTTCACTTTTTGTACGGCGAGAATGTCTACCATTACATGGGCAGAATCAATAAGCGATTCCCGAAAGAGAATCTGCTCGTCGCGACCTACCACACGCCGGATTGGCGTATGCAGGAACTCGTTCGCAATACCCGCCGCATTAAAGAGCTGGACGCTGTCATTGTCATGTCGCGCAGCCAGATGCCGTTTTTTCAGTCTGAACTGGGTGAAGATCGCGTATTTTTTGTACCCCATGGGGTGGACACGGGGTATTTCCGGCCCGCGCCGACCGAGAGATCTGCAGAGGATCTTCAGTTCCTGACGGTTGGCCATCATTTGCGGGATTTTGAGGTTCTGGCTGAAGTGGCAACCGTGGTGGGGCGTGAGTTCCCCAAAGTAAAGTTTGTTGTCATTGCATGGCCGGATCGGGTTGGACCCGTCCAGGGGATGGAGAACGTCATCTGCAAATCAGGCGTGTCTGATGAGGAACTTCTGAACGAGTATCTGACTTCGGACGCCCTGCTTCTTCCCCTCAGGGACGCAACGGCCAACAATTCCCTGCTGGAGGGGATGGCATGTGGTTTGCCGGTACTTTCGACAGATCTGCAAGGCGTTTGCGACTATACCGATGAGGCGAATCGGATACTTCACCCTCATGGAGATGCCAGACCCATGGTGGATGCGGTCATGGCCATATGTCGTGGGGAACTCGATCTTCAGACCATGAGCGAAGCGAGCCGCAGAAAAGCGCTTGAACTCGACTGGAAAGAAATTGCCCGGATGACCCGGGGTGTCTACGACTGTTTGTCCTGAGCTGTTCTGAACGCACGCCTGGCGGAGCGCAGCAAACGTCGTACCTGGAATCGCAGCCAGGAGTCGGTGACATAAGCTCTCATGGCGAATGGAACCTCGGTTGCGAAACGGAGCTTGAATTTTTCGGCGCCGATGGTGAAGTCGAACACATCAGCCTGTTCCGCAACACACAGTTCGATCAGCTGTTTGATCAGCACTTCTCCTGGTGACAGCTTGGACAGCGTTGTGTCGTAGCAGGGTTTATACCAGGTAAAGATCCCGTCAAGGAGGAACCCGAAATGAGCTGCCACAAGCTCATCATTCAGGCGCAGTTCTGTGAAACGTATCCAGTCGGTCCCATCCATATTGCGGATCAGCGATCGGTAGAACTCGCGCTGTGCATCGTCAAGAAAAGCGCTCGGGGTATCCGTTTGTGACCATCGCTTGATGTGCAGATCAAATAAGCCGTCCAGCCGTGGAAGAATCTCGGTAGTTGCCGTGTAGGTTGTGCAACTCACTTCCCCGCGCTTTTCGAGTCCTTTTGCATGTCTGCGGAGGCTTTTTTTCCGCAACGCCTCGGGGGCTGCGCTCATGTCCATTCGGGGTGTCTCAACCTGAGACTCGATCTCGGTATGCAATAGTGAGTTCTGCAAGAGATCGAGAGTACGGCTGTGCGCCTGAATTCTCCCGAGATCAAAAGCACGGAAGCGCGGAGTGGCTTTGACCAGCGCGGCGATCAGCGCGTCGAATACCTGTTGCGCTTCCGCCTGATCCAATGTGGCCGAAATCAGGACGTCACAATAGTCTGTCGGTCCTTTTCCCGCGAATTCGATGACGCCGTTGTTGGCTGTACAGGCAACAGCGCCAACCAGCCGATCCCCTGCGAACGCTTTCCCGATAACCAGGTCATCATCCAGGCCCAGGGTCTCGGCCCAGCTGCAAAGCCAGCCGGACGTCAGGAAAACCGATCCACCACTACAGGTTCGCGCGAGCTGGTCCCAGGCGGGGTCGGGTCGCAGCGTGTCTTCGATTTGAACGTTGAGGCTGAGGTTCGGCATGGCGGTGTCTTTCATCTGTTTTGGCTCTTCCATGAGTCAGGTTGCAAACCATCCGTCCACACAGGCAAGCCACCGGTCCTCGTCAAGCTGGTGTGCGTCAATGTGGTGCATGCCGCCGCTGTTCCAATGGTGTGATCCGGCATCCAGGATCGGACTGCAGCTGAGTTCGCATTCTTTGTACGAGGCAGGGCTGAGTTCGGTGATCTCGAACGCCCGTACGCGACTGCCATATACAGGTATGCCGTCCTGGGCAAATCGGAACAGCCGGTTGTCGAACTTAGCGATTCGGCCCGATGGTCTCGACGAACGTTCATCCGTTGCCGGGATTGGACTCATGGGATGTTCGCTCCACGGACCTGTCACATCGGGTGACGTGTATAACCTCAGAGGCATGGACGCTTCTTCAGCTGTCAATCCGCCAGCGAGCATCCACCACCCCTCCCCGTGCCTGAAGACGGTAGGGTCCACTATGGTTGCATCGTCCAGCACCGTTGTGAGGAATTTCCACCGGTGGGGAAACTCGAGCGCCCGATAGACCCTGACTCCCTGTCCAGGTGTATCTGGGATGAGAAAGATTTCCCCTCCGTATTCGAATACCTGCGGGTACGCCATGTGGAAGGGTTCTTTGATGACAATGTTGGAGTAACTCCAGCTGTAGCCATCGTTGCTGGTTGCAAGGCCAATACGTCCCCTTCGCAGAATTTTGTCGAATACTTCGAAAAACATGTACCAGCACCCTTCCTGTTCCAGCATGAACGGATCAGCGACGAAACCGGCAGGGGCGTCCGTGACGTTTATTGCCGATATCACCGGATTCTGTACCTGCTCTGCCTCGTTGAGCTCAAACGGTGAGTTGCCCTGGTAGATGGCGACGGAAAACGTCTGCGGGTGCTGATCTTTTGCTATTTTCCGGAATAGCGCCGGTGAGAGGCTCCAGACGGCGCGTTTGGCGGCGATAATCAGTTTTTTCTTCAATCGAGATTTGCACCTGGCCGACTCAGATCAGCCCGGGTCCGTAGTCCATGTGTCGGAGATTGTCACTATAGCTTCAAGGAACCGTGATGTACTTGAAATAGTGGGCAATTTACAAGTTCATACCCACATGCGTGACGCATGCCGTAGCATTCATCCAGACGCAGACCGATACTTCGCTCCACCGAGCACGTTCGTAAAGAGCAAGGAATCTCACATATGCTGTTCAACTCGGTCGAGTTTTTACTCCTCTTCCTGCCACTGACGCTTGTTGTCTATCTGCGCCTGTCAGACGCGCGGAGCGCCCTCATCTGGCTCAGCCTTGCGTCACTGTGCTTCTACGGCTACTGGAATCCAATCTACCTGCTGCTCATCCTGACGTCGGTGTTTTTCAACTTCGGCCTGGGTAAGTTAATTGTCAGTTCGGAGGGGCGTCAGAAGTACTGGGCAACGGCTGTGGGTGTTGCGTTCAATCTGGGGTTGCTCGGTTATTTCAAGTACGCCAACTTCTTTGTTAACGAAGTTGCCTATGCGACCGGGATGGACTGGTCAATTGACCAGATCATTCTGCCTCTGGCCATATCGTTCTTTACGTTTCAGCAGATCGCCTACCTGGTCGACGGCTATCAGGGTAAGGTCGAGAAACACGGCATCATCGAATACGTGGCGTTTGTTACATTCTTCCCGCAGCTGATTGCGGGCCCCATTGTGCACCACAGGGATATGTTGCCCCAGTTCCGCTCGATAGAACGGTTGCGCGGCCTTTCCGGAAATCTGGGCATCGGCCTCACAATTTTTGCGATTGGCCTGTTCAAGAAAGTGGCCATAGCGGATGAGCTTGCCCTGTATGCCAATCCTGTATTCGACACAGCTCTGGGTGGCGGCACACTGTCTTTCGCTGAAGCGTGGGGAGGCGCGCTGGCCTACACCTTCCAGCTTTACTTCGACTTTTCGGGTTACTCTGATATGGCCATCGGGCTGGGTCAGATGTTTGGTCTGACACTGCCGATCAATTTTGCCTCTCCCTACAAAGCCAGGAGCATCGTCGAGTTCTGGCGGCTCTGGCACATCACCCTGTCGAACTTTCTGCGGGACTACCTCTACATTGCCCTTGGCGGCAATCGCAAGGGTGATCTCGCGCGTTACCGGAATCTGTTCGTCACGATGTTGCTGGGCGGTCTCTGGCATGGCGCAGGCTGGAATTTTGTCATCTGGGGTGGACTGCATGGTTTCTACCTGACGGTCAATCACCTTTGGCGTGCGCTGCCGTTCTACAAAAGCATTTCGTCCGGAGTCACATACAGCTACGCCTCCTGGGGGCTGACATTCCTGTGCGTTGTGATCGGTTGGGTGTTCTTCAGGGCTGAAAGCCTTGACGCTGCATTGCTGATGCTCACGACCATGACGGGGATGGCCGGTATCGAGGTGCCTGGCTCCGTGGCGGCCATGATGCCGGAGTTCCTCCGTGACGTTGTGATTGCCGGGCCCCTGTTTCCGAACTTGAGACTCGGTTGGGAAGCCGCCTTCGGGATCATGATCATCGCTGGTGTCATCGCTTTCTGGGCGCCGAATGTCTTCGATCTGTTCCACGACAGGCTGGGTGTGGAGATGAACGAACGGGTGACCTACCGTCCGGTTCGTCTCACCTGGCAACCGTCACTCAGCTGGGCACTCATGGCGGGCGTTTTCATATCGTACTGTCTGCTGTCCCTGAGTGAACCAAGCGAGTTCCTCTACTTCCAGTTCTAACCCTGGGTGCTGGCAGGTCACCCTTTCTGCAAGACTAAGAAGCACCCACAGAGACCTCAACGCCCTTCAACTGAAATGGCCATCGCGGCTAAAGCCGCTCCTACAGATCAAAACCCAGGTTTCTAGAAGTGCCCTAAAACCTGGTGCGATCAGCCGTTATGGGACCGAACGACGTTCCAGCCTGGTACCCAGGGCTGAGTTCTCAATGTAGGAGCGGCTTTAGCCGCGATTCTTGCAGGATTGAATGGCAGGTCCGCTGCCCATAGGTGAGAAATCGTCTGTAAACGGGGATGATTCGGCTGACTCAAGACTAAGAAGCACCCACAGATACCTCAACGCCCTTCAAATGAAATGGCCATCGAGGAGGTGCCCTAAACCTGGTGCGGGTTCAGCCGTTATGGGACCGAACGACGTTCCAGCCTGGTACCCAGAGCTGAGTTCTCAATGTAGGAGCGGCTTTAGCCGCGATTCTCGCAGGATTGAATGGCAGGTCCGCTGCCCATTGGGTGAGTAGACTTCTGTAAACGCGGATGATTCGGCTGACTCAAGACTAAGAAGCACCCACAGACACCTCAATGCCCTTCACCTGAAATGGCCATCGAGGAGGTGCCCTAAACCTGGTGCGGATTCAGCCGTTATGGGACCGAACGACGTTCCAGCCTGGTAGCGGGTATCCGGTATATGGAGGAGTTGCGATCAACTATCTCGAAGTCCTCCCCTACCCAGTCCTGGGGGCGCTCACAGCCGATCCCACCCACGTCGTCCAGATGCAGGTACCAGACCTTGTCCAGGTGCCGGATCTGTTCGGGTACGGGCGGGGGCGCCGCAACGACCGGGCGGAGAATACTCTCCGGGTCACTGCGCCGTACGCGTTTTGTCCACGCCATCACCACCGGACTCTCGATCTGTTCCCGTTCGAGGTAATGAGGGATGGTCATCAGGAAATTCTTCCGACCGCAGAGCACAACCCCCTCCTCTGCAGCAGCATTTGCCTTAAGGAATTTCGCCGCATCCGACAATGCTGGCGAGTAAGCGAACATGCGATCGCTACCGGTGTATCCGGGCACCATGCCAGCCAACAGGATCAGGCACGCGAGAACCTTTGCAGGGACCCTGTGCAGAAGTGAGACGCCGAGGATGCCGAGCATGTAAAAACCCGGCATTGCCGGCAGCGTGTACTTGTGGAGGTACACAGGTGTACTGACCTGAGACATCAGAAACGGTATCACGTGCACAATGCCGATCGTCACGATGCAGAACGCGACCGCCCAGAACCGTGTAAATGCGAATTCCCCGGATTTGTCTCGCGACTGGAATACAGAAAACACCGCTGTCCCTAACAGCAGCACCCAGAGGGCCGCGGTTTCGCGTGACCCTGTGTAGTCGAACAGAATGTTGATCACCGTGCGTAGTGTGGGCACGCCAATCCAGAACCCATCCTCCTGGTGATCCATGGCGCGAATTGCAAGCACCAGCAACCAGGGGAGCGAGGCAACTACCAGCAGAAACTGACCGGTCACCCAGGTCCTGATCATCGGCCAGCGGGTCGACGTGTCCTGCGACCACACGTAAAACGCCATGAATACGGTTTGACCAAATACAAACAGAATTCCGTACACGTGCGTATACACCAGCAACACGCTGGGCACCCAGTAGAACACCATATTTCTGAGCGTCATTTCTCTCGTCCAGATGACGAAGCGCACCGACGAGATAACGCTGAACAGCAGCAGGAGCGTATACATTCGCCCGTCCTGACTGTACGTGACGGCGAACGGAGAAACCGCGAGCAGCGCCGCGACAACCAGCGCGGAAGCAGTACCGAACAACATACGAGCGAGGACGAACGTGTAGTAAACCGCTGCAATGCCGAAGATGGTGGACGGAATACGAATGCTGTATTCGGAAACGCCGAAGAGATCGACGACAAAATGCATGATCCAGTAATACAGCGGGGGATGGTTTTCCCAGATGCGAATTTCGTTGGCGATCTCGGCAAGACTCAAGGCTGCAAAATCGATGGTCGTGATTTCGTCACCGGACAGGGAGTGATCTGCGATGCCGATGAATCTCAAAAGCGTGGCGACGCCCAGGACGGCCAGCAGCAGAACCGCCTCCAGCCGGTTGTACGGTGCTGGTATTGCGCTGTTCAAGTTTTTTACCTCAGGCGGATTTCCAGGTGTACACGCTTGTTACCGCGTAGTTCCAAACTGCCCCGACAATGATTCCGGCGAGAGAGGCCAGTATCCACTGGGTTTCCATCGCAAAGATATAAGAAGCGATACCGACGTTTGTGATAGCGCCGATGCTACATGCAAGGTTGAACGTCACGAGACCCTTGATCCATCCCCAGCCGGTGAGTTTCCTGTCGTGATACGTGAGGAAGTTGTTGATCGTGAAGTTGCTCGTCATGGCTATGAGTGTCGCAATTGCCTGTGCGGCGACAAATTCGAGCTTTCCGACCTGGAAAAGCAGATACATCACGGCCAGATGAATGAATATCCCGGTACCGCCAACGATTGTGAAAGAGACGAACCGGGCCGGAACGATGTGCCCGAACATTTTGTCGAACAGCAGCATGAGATAATCCATGGCTGCATGGTTGTCCATCTTGCTTTCACCCTCCGACCGGGTTCGGAACTCGTAAGCAACCGATGCCGTTTTGAGGGGCGGATTGGCAGAAGACAGGATGTCGACCAGAATCTTGAATCCTATCTGGGATAACTTGTCGACGGTGTTTCCAAGCACTTCGCGACGCAACATGAAAAATCCGCTCATCGGATCCGATATGTCGGACTTGAGTATCAGGCGGCTGAGCTTGGTTGCGACACGGCTGATGAGAGCCCGTGATTCGTCCCAATCTCCAATTCCTCCCCCTTCTGTATAGCGGCTGCCGTATACCAGTTCCACGTCGCTGTTCCTGAGCAAGTCAAGCATTTCCGGCAGACGCGTTTCATCGTGTTGCAGATCGCCGTCCATGACCGCCATGTAGGGCGCTGAGCTCGACAACATGCCCTCAACACAGGCGGACGACAGGCCGCGTCTACCGACGCGATGCAGACACCGCACCCGGGTATCCTGTCGGGCAAGATCGCGTACCCGGTCCGCAGTACCATCCGGGGAATTATCGTCGACAAAAATTACTTCCCACCTGACCCCGCCCAGGCATTCGTCCAGCTTTTTGACCAGTTCGGTGACATTTGCAGCTTCGTTAAACGTCGGGACAATGATTGACAGTTCCGGGGCTGTCTCGGTCGCCGTTGTGGGGATAGGGTTGGCGTTTTCTGTATCCAATGCCAGGGTGCCCTCGTTAGCCATCGTCTCGCGTCCTTTCTCAAACTTTCTCTAACTGTTGTCTAGCTGTTCGCCAGAGCTTTGCGCCATATGAACGGAAATACACTCGTCTCAGAGCTGCGTGGACATGAAGTGCAGCCATCCATTGCTGTGCGCACAGTACGGGTACTGTTTAACGGTATCAAGAATACAGGACCAGTTCATGAACAAAGGGGCATACATCACACGCGTACGAATTAATTATGAAGGCACGGTTTAGGCGGTGATATGATGGAAGACATCCGATGAACGATTCCACAGCCGTTCAGGGATTACCTTCATCGCCCGGAAATCCGGGTGGGCTGCGCAGGACGAAAGGGACTCACATCTTGGCACGTCAATCGTCGACTCTTCTATGCGTCAACAACTATCACTACGCCCGGGGTGGTGCGGAGATGGTTTACCTGAACCAGATTGGTCTGTTCCGCCGGCATGCGTGGGACGTTGTTCCATTTGCAATGCACCACCCGGACAATTTTGCTGATGAATACGATCGGTACTTCATTGACGAGCTGGAGTTTGGCTCCGGTTACAACCTGCTCGAGACTTTACGAAGGGTGCCTAAAGTCGTCTATTCTTTCGAGTCCAGGAGCAAGCTTGGCAGGCTGATCGACGACGTCCGACCCGACGTCGCTCATCTGCACAACATCTACCATCATATCTCGCCGTCCATACTGAGCGTGCTCAAAGATCGCGGCGTACCGACGTTCCTGACATTGCATGATTTCAAAATCGCCTGTCCGGCGTACAAGATGCTTACGCACGATGGTGTCTGTGAACGTTGTCGCGGCGGTAATCAGCGCCACCTTATCGCCAACAGGTGTGTTAAGAACTCAATGGCCCTGAGCGGCCTCGTGTACCTCGAGGCTAAACTGCACGATGCGCTCGGATCATACCGTCACAAAGTGGACCGCCTGATTGCCCCAAGCCGGTTTATGCGCGACAAAATGATCGAATGGGGCGTGAACGCCGAACAGCTTGCCTACATTCCCAACGCGATCCCGGACAAGCCATACGAGCCTCCGGCTGATCCGGGTAAACATTTTATCTACATTGGACGCCTCGGCCCTGAAAAGGGCGTGGCCACGCTCATCAGGGCTGGCGCCGAGGCGCGTGTTCCCCTCGTGATCGTCGGAACAGGGCCCGAAGAAGAGATGCTGAAGGATCTGGCGCGACAATCCGGTGCTGATGTCGAGTTCACCGGTTACCTGATGCAGGACGCGGCGATGCAACAGCTAAGGGATGCCCGGGGGTTGGTCCTGCCGTCGGAGTGGTATGAGAACGCCCCCATCAGCATTCTCGAGGCTTACCGCGAAGGTATACCGGTGATTGGGGCAGAGATTGGCGGCATCACCGAAATGGTGCAGCACGGTGTGACTGGATATACGTTTGAGAGCGGATCGGTACCCGGGCTCGCAGGATGTCTGAGCGAGGCTGCGTCCATGTCGGACAGTCAGGTCCGCAGTATGGGTGATGCAGGCCGGACATTGTTCGAAACCGAGTATTCGGAAAAGCCCTACTACGACCGCCTGAGCCGCCTGTACGCCGGGTTTGGCGTACAGGCCCCGTGCAATTCTTCAGACTGAGGCGCTTTCCCTATTTTTTGGTTGCTCTCATGAAGAAACCCAGGATCCCCATCTCTTCCGTGCCGAAGTTCTGGTAGCGACGGATCAGCCCGGGCAGCATTTTGTCGACGTATTCGCGTGTGAGTGTTCTGACAGGCTCAATTTCAGCTTCCCACCCATGGTCTTCCAGAATCCGCTGGTATTCGGGGGTACGAGTGCGGTTAGGCGCACCTTTGTCCCCCAGCCAGCGCCAGAGCGTATCGCTGTAACGGTAGATATTCAGTGGATCACAGTCGCGGACACCGAGCTCATGCGTCTGCAGATCCACACGGGAAATGATGGTGGTACCCGGGGCGGAAATAGCTGTGATTTGACGTATGACCTCAGCCACATCGTCAAAGTGCTCGAAAGCCGAATGGCTGAAAATGACATCGACCGGTTCGTCGATCCTTTCGATCCGAAACTGTGGGTCCACCATGTAGTGAATGCGGCCATCGGGCTCATACTGGTGGGCGAGTTCGGCGCGCAGGGCATCACAGCCGAGACGCTCAAACAAGTGGTCGTAGAACACTTCCTGCGTATACTGTACGGAATCGAATACATCTATCGCGAGGTATTTTTTTGCGCCGCGTGATAGCAGTATCAGGCCTGTTCCCAGATTGGATCCGGGGCCCAGTTCGAGCACTGTCTTTCCGGTAATCGATTCGCCCGTAAACGCCCCATAGTTGTTCAGCCACGCATCAACGACATTGAAGTCGTAGCCGACGCGACTGAGATCCAGTGGCGCAACATAGTTTTTACGAAAACCAAGTAACTTCCGTTTCAATTTGCCTGCCGCATGTACCCACATTCCTTTGACGTAAGCGCTTTTAACGACAGCTGGGTGCTCAACTTGATGCATTTACCTAAGTTCCATCTTCGATCAGAATTGATTATACATCCGCGGTTTACGCGATTTGCGTGACAAATCACTACAAAATTGAGAATTCAATCGAATCGTACGAATTTGTGCGTTCCTTCAGCCGCACAAGGTCTACTTGTGGGATAATGGGACGATTGTGAACCGTACGACGGCACTACGGCAAGGAAGTCCAGAATGCTGATCAACGCACCAGGGTTGCGATGAAGATTGCTCTGCCAACCAGTTTGTTTGTGGGGGTGTTCTTTCTCTCACTGATCATGAATCAGTACCCTGACCTCCCCCCGCGGCTGGGGTACGCACCGGACCTGATGATCGGCTGCATTGCCCTGTTCGTTGGCCTGCGGCTCATCGCCACCGGCAACATTGCGACGATACCGATGAAGTACATTGGCGTGTTCCTCGGTTTTGTCTACGTCACCATAGCCGGGGCTCTGATCAACGGTGTCTCGCCCGATGTCATATTTGCGGGCATACGCACCTACTTCAAATACGTGCCGATTTTCCTGCTGCCATTTGCATACAATTACGAGCGCGCCGATCTGCGCAAGATGCTTGGCCTGATGCTGGGTCTGCTCGTGATCCAGACACCGTTGACCCTCTGGCAGCGTTTTTCCGAGTTCAGTAACGTATTCACCGGAGACTCCGTAACGGGGTCTCTTGCGACGACGGCTGCCCTCGCCGTGTTCTGTTCCATGTGCATCGTGGCTGCACTGTGTTACCTGCTCGACAAGCGTATCAGCATGGTCACAGCAGCCGTTCTCTGTCTGCTGGCTATCTTTCCGACATCGCTCGGCGAGACGAAAGTGACACCGTTTTTTCTGATTGTAGGTGCCGCCGGTATTCTGATAGCGCGTTGGGGGTCGGTGAGCAAACAGCAGCTCATCATGTTGTCCAGTGTCGGTGTGCTCGTGATGGGGCTCTTTGTCGGGATATATGACGTTCTCTATTCCCGGGACGATGGCAATACGGGCTTTCTCGGCCTCATCACAGACAAAGAGCGGATGTTTGACAACTACAACTACAAAGGAATCACCGCAAATCCGTTTGAACCTATCAGGGAAAACCCGCATGTCGTCGGTACCCAGGTTGAAGAATACGCCAGCGAACCGGTCGACGTGGGCAGGCTGGATGCACTGCGTATGCCGGTGGATTCATTGATGATGCATGCACCACTGCGTTTTCTGTTTGGGCTCGGCATCGGCAATACGGATTCGAGCTTTGGTGAAGGGGCTGTGTATCGGTACGTCAAGTTCGAACTGGGTGGTGCAAGTACCGGCCTGTCTTTCCTCATGTGGGAAACCGGTATTCTGGGGACACTTTTCTACCTGCTGTTCATGTATTTCGTAAGCCGTGATTCACTGGCATTGTCGCGGGAAGCGTCGCTAACGGGTACGTTTGGTGCAGCGGTGTTCGCGTGCACAACGATTGTGTTTCTCAACATCATCTACACGAACATGTTTCATCAGCAGACTGTACCGATCATGTTTGCGTTTTTTGGCGGTATCGCCGTCGCGCAGTTGAGCCGCACACGCATGGCGCCGGTACCGGAAAAGGAACGCCCTGTCGCAGGTATCCCAATCAGTCCGATATCGCACGAGACGGCCGCCCGTTCTCGATGAAACCTGGTGTGAGGGTAGGCAGAGTGCTCGCCGGCCACTTGCGTCAGCGCTGGTGACGAATCAGAAGCCCCGTTTCCGCCTGTTGTTCTTGTCGGCGGACCTGTTCCCGCCCTTCCGGGTGGATGTGACCGAACTCTTTGGCGAAGAAATCTGTTCGCGCGGACACGTAATTGACTGGGTGATGCAGTCTGAGGAGGAAGGGTACGAGACGGAAAGTGTTGCCTGGAAGTCCGGTCAGGTGTTTCTCGCGAAAACGGACCTGGGTGAATCCATTTTCAGCAGACTCCGGAAGCACTTCTACTCGATATCAAACGACATCCGCTCGCTTTGGCGCGTCAAGTCAGGGCAATACGATTTCATTCAGGTCAAAGATAAATTTGTCGCTGCCATGTTCGCCATATGGATTGCGCGCAGGACAGGTACGAAATTCATCTACTGGTTGTCTTACCCTTTTCCGGAGGCCAGTACCTACGAGGCACAGGTCGGAACTGCTCGATACCCCCTCCTCTATCGTATACGTGGCGCGTTCTTTTCTTTTGTTCTGTACCGGCTCGTGAAAGCGCATGCTGCGCATGTCTTTGTTCAGAGCCGTCAGATGAAACAAGACGTATGCAGCCTCGGTTTTAATCCTGACAAGGTAACACCCGTTCCCATGGGTGTTGCCTCCTCAATGTTGGAGAGCGTGGGCGGTGACATATCGTTGCCCCCAGGGGCGGTTGTCTACGTTGGGACGTTGCTTGGAACGCGGCAGCTCGACTTCCTCGTTAGAGTGCTCGCGAGTGTATTGGAGGAGAGGCCGGACGCTACCCTCTACCTTGTGGGACCGGAGGAGCTTCCGGGAGATATGGACCTGATTGAACGTGAGGCCGAGAGGCTTGGTGTACGCGACAAAGTGGTCATGACAGGCGGATTACCAAGGGAAGAAGCGTTTGCCTACATCCGCGCTGCTGATGTCTGCGTATCACCGTTTTTCCCCACACCGATCCTCAATTCGACGTCACCAACGAAACTGGTGGAATACATGGGCATGGAGAGACCCGTGGTGGCTAATGATCATCCTGAACAGAGCCTGATCATTGAAGAGAGTCACGGCGGTATCTGTGTGCCATACGACGAAGAGCGATTTGCAGCGGCGATCGTGGAAATTCTGAAGGATCCCGCACTTGCTGGTGACATGGCGATCAGCGGCAAACAGTATGTCCTGGCGAACCGGACCTACGAGACAATCGCGTCGAACGTCGAGCGGGAGTATCTGCGGCTGTTGGAGAGTTAAGGCTGAAGATTCTTGCCTGGTGGGGTTAGAGATAGCCGTGAGCTTCGAGTTCGCCGCAGATAACGGATTCAAGTTCCTTTTGCTGTGCTGACGTCAGATCCCGTTCGAACGCGTTGGCCCTGGAGGAAGTCACATTGAAGCGTGCAAACTGCCGTTCGAAATCAGCATCCCACTCCAGGTCCGAAAATTCGAGAAGTTCCCTCAGTTTCCCGGTTGGATCTTCGATGAAATCTTCATACCTCAGATTCAGGAGCCGGTCGGGTTCTGTGGTTTCCGTGACACGGCGAAATCCCCTGATGAGTTTTAGCCAGCAAAGCCCTGCGAGGGTGACAAACGATCGGCCAGACCGTTCCCACATTTCCAGGTCTTCACCCTTCAATTCACCCCACTGCCAGTGCTGGGGGCCCTGATAGCCTTCCCACCACGGCATCTGAAGCCAGGAGTTGGCAACTGCCCTTCCGTCCCGCATGACATGTATGAATCGGGATTCCGGGAAAATCTCCCCAAAAAACCCGACCCGTGACCATCCGGTGTATTTATGCAGGAAAGTGGGCTGGCCAAGTTTTTCGTGCCGGTGCTGGAAAAAATCCGTGAAACGTTTTCTGAGCCAGGGTGTCACGTCTTCTCTGGTGAGGTCTCTGGTTGGTCGGGAGTAGATGGAAGATACCTGCCGGTTCATCAATCCATAGGCTTCCGTCGGCTCAAAACGATGGGCGTAGCGACTGACAAGTGGCAGGTTGTCGTGCCGGCACATCCAGTTTGCGAACGGAGTGAGATGTCTGCCGCGGCGGTACTGTTCTTCAATATTGGAAACGAAGCTGGTGTCTTTGTGGCGCGCAATGATGTTGTGCAACAGGGTTGAGCCACAACGACCGGTACCGATGATGAAAACCAGACTCAAATCAGACACAAGTACTCCTCAAACTCCCTGTGACAACTCACGCGGCGTTAACCGCCATCAGGACTTGCTTTGTTTTTGTTGCGATCGACGCCCAGCTGAAGCAGTTCGCCATATGATCCCTGCGCTGTTTCGCTGAATGTTCGTCCCAGCCCCGTGGCAGCTGGCAGAGTCTCTCGGTCAGTGCATCCACGTCGCCGACTTTGAAATAGCAGGTTTCGGGAAGCGGCAGTTCCTTGTTTGGCTTGATGTCGCTGGCGATGACCGGCAGACCGTAGCTGAGGGCTTCGAGAATGACGATTGGTAACCCCTCGTGTGAGGATGGCAGAACAAAGGCGGAAGCATTGCCATAGACCTCTTCGAGGCTCGGCCCCGTTAATAGCCCTGTCAGAACCACATTCTGGTTGTCATTGGCTGCAGCGCGGACTTCATCTGCATATTCGCTCCCCTCGACGTCACCAACGAGGGCAAGTTTCCAGCCATCAAGCGATGCATGTGTGAAGGCGCGGACAAGGTCAGCCTGCCGTTTTTCAGGGACAAATCGACTGACCTGCAGCACATACTTACGAGCGCAAAGGCCATGTGATTGCAGAACACTGCCGGCCTCTCTGAGCGGTGGCAGGTCTACACCGTTAGGTATTGAGGTCGCTGATACGGCGAAGTTTTCCGCAAGCCGATCGCGGATAGTGTCTGAAACACCGATGACGGAGTCAGCGTACCTGGCTCCGAGCCGTTCTCCGGTCTTTAAAACGAACCGGGCAAAGTTTCCCCATTTTTCGCGTTCATAATCGAATCCATGGTGGGTGACGACGACCCGCAATCCAAACATCTTTGCCAACGGGGTAAATATGGCGGGACCAATACCGTGAATGTGCAGAACATCAGGCCGTGACACAGCGGCGACAAGGACAGCGATAAACGAGTGGACTATTGTCTCCAGGCTGCCTGATTTTGGTGCCCACAGCCAACGGGCCTTCATCCCGTTGATGCGGTCCCCCGTAATGCCATTACGGTAAGGTGACCTGAGCAACAATTCGACATCAAGGTCATCGTCGATGAGGTTCGGGTAGAGCTTTTCGACGTGGCGTTCGATACCGCCTTCAATTGTCCCGATGCCACGGCAGCCAATTACCTGAATCAACATTTCAGATAACCCTCATATTCGAGGTACTCAACCAGGGCATCGTAGTTCGCGATGTATTCGGAATCGGTGCGCGTGGCCTGTTTGTTGAGCGAAGCACCTGATGTCGGGCATAGCGAAGGTTCCGCGCCCAGAAATTGCAGAGCTTCAGTACTGGATTGCTCAATGTCTGCAGACAAAGCCTCGTATGTCACGCGCAGGTACGGATTGGTACCCTCCAGCTCTTTCAGGGTCTCGTCGACCCAGCGTTTCGATCGCAAACGTGCGAGCGCCTCTTTCCGTGGAATATGGACTGCCAGGTCTTCGGGATACTCCTCTCCTGCAAACGAGTTGCTCTCCCTGGCAACGAATTTGGAGCGCAGCCAGGCGACATTGTCTTCCCGTATGACGTGTATGACGTTCACTTCCGGGTGCGCTTTGAACCATCGCAGATGATCATCCATCCTGTCTGTCATGAGTTTCAACGAGTACCGGGGATGGAAACACCATTTGTCGGAAGCGCCGAATAAACGGCGAAATCCTATCCACCGCGTTGCATCATCGCAGCATGTGTTCATGTGCTGCCGTTCGTGATCCCGCAACCTCGAGAAGTCACCCGCAAATCCACGTTCCATGGCGCCAAGCTTGTCGAATACGCGAAATGATTCTGTCCACTCCCAGCCGCAAGCGACATGAGGGTGCAGTCCAATTCTCTCGGCAAGTGCGCTCGAACCGGTGCGCTGTGTCCCGACTATGACGAAGTTGTGGTATGAAGCGGCTGTCATTGTGTCTCGCTCGCTGATATGAGGTCGACGATGGCCTGTGCGTTGGCCATTGAATACGCGCTGTCAGCATACCGCTTCGCGTTCCTGCCGGTTGTGCCCAGTTTGCATGGGTCGTCAGCATAGGAGCGGATTTCATCCGCAAGCGCCGCGGTATCATCCTGTACATACCCGAGGTTGTGTTTTCCGATCACGCCGTCGGGATCTACGGTAAGCGTGAGGGTTGGTACTTCACGCATCCAGGCCTGAAGAAACGTATTGGGCAATCCTTCGTATTCACTGGTATTGACCAGAAGGTGTGAGCGTGAAATCTGGCAGTTGACCTCGTCGATGCTCAATTGCCCGAGGTAATCTACATTGCGCATTTCAGAAGCCTGCTGCAGAACGGTGTCGCACCATTCGCTCTGTTCCGCCTCACCGATCAGTTTGAACCGGATTGCGGGGTTGTCCTCGCATTTCCGGGCGATATCGAGAAACAACTCGGGTCGCTTGAGCTTCTTCAGATTTGCAATCCAGAGGACAACAAACTGGTCCAGGCTACGCGAAATCTCCTGTTGTGCGGGCGGATGAAAATTGGCAATGACGGCGTCGCAGGTCCGCTGAAACCGGGCTTTCATGAGTTCAGCCTGGTTCGAGGTTTGAGCGATCACATGTGACGAGTGGCGCCGGCCATATTCGAACAGGAGCTTGTCCAGGTATCTGGCAGGACCGCGCACACCAAGATTTGGCATCGGATCGAGATCCGCATCGCTCGCGAGGTACCAGAACATGGGGATGCCGTACTTCCTACTGTAAAACGCCGCAACGCCCGTGTGGGCGCTTGCAACCATCTGGATCAGTATGTCCGGGGCAATGTCCCTGAGCGCCCGGTAAACACGCCCCGCGTCGACACTGTGTCCAAAGCCGCGGTGGGCAAACAACGATGAGCGACGAAATACCTGCACCTCATACGGTGTTTCCAGCGAGTCATCTGCCCGGGCGGTGAGATACGAAACGTCGTGTTCCGTGTGTTGCTCAATGTATTCTGCCAGCAGATGAGCCTGATACTCAGCTCCGCCCTTGACCACACTCCAGTGGCCCGGCAGCAGTATACAGACTCTTCCCATCGACAAAGCTCCTTCTCAGTCTGGTTTGGAACGTCAGTTCAATAAGATCACCGGCGGATTAGGGCGAGCGACGTAGGGCTCCAGTGCGCCCAGGGAGGGAGGATCCGACCTGAGCTGACAATTGAAATCACGGCTTAAAGCCTGTTCGTCCGGAGTGCACGACTGTGTCTGGTTACTCATCGGGATGTTGGAGACGTGGTCTATGTCCGCGAGCAGTGATGTTCCTGCACTGAAGGCCGGAGAAGTCCGATCGAGAGCAAAGTCTGCAGAGCGCGGCTGTCTGGTGTAGGACCAGCGGCTTGCATCATTCGGGCTCGCTGGCGTCTCCGGATTATCGAAGACAGTGCCTGGTCCGAAACACCCGGAGTCGGACTTTGATGAGCTTGAGAAGAGGTTGTAGCCAAAATCGACGACCGACGCGACGCTGGACGATACCTGGCATTCTTTCGAACGTATGTTGGGTGCGTAAAAAATGTTGTTCTTAACAATCATGCCCACAACGTTCTCCGCAGTCAGCTTGTTGGAGAAGTTGATGCCGTAGTTGGTGGGGTGCAGACAGGTATTGCCATAGATTTCTGCGCCCAGCCGCCAGTCACCTTCTTCCTGGATCGCCACACTGAAGCAGGTACCGATACCGGATATGATGTTGTTTCTGATGAGGTTTCGAACTGAGGGACCCTGGAATTTGTACTTCTCCAGAGAAACTGCAACCCCGGTTCCGCCGAGTTCAGTGAAGTGCCAGTTAAGGTCCGGGTCACCCCACGTGATGTTGTTTTCGACCACGGTGTCGGAGCAGTTGTCCAGGTAAATCCTGGCGGATCGCAGATTCCCAACACGGTTGCCGCGAATAATGACGTGTGAAGACTGAAGACAGTTGATGCCTTCCCCAAACCCCTGGGTCACCGTGTTGTTTTCGATCAGCGCGTTGGCATTTGGGGCATCCCAGATGAAAATGCCACCCGGCCAGCCCGGACCCGAACAGATGTCCCATGCACCCTCGTCCGCAGACCCGTAGTCGCAGTAGTTGTATTTGGAGAACGTGCTGTTCCTCACGATCATATCGCGGGTATCGCGCCCGAAGGCGATGAGCCGGTTAGCGGTCAGCGAAACGTCGAGGTTTTCGAACACGAACCCCCGAAGATCCTGACTGTTTGCGGTAACGATCGCTGCTCCTGCCGACTCGCGGATCCTGAAGTTGCGCACGTGAACGTGGCTGGCGTTTATCGCTATCAGCCCTTCCCAGCGGGAAGCCGGTATCGAGCGGGGACCCGAGGAGCCGTCATGATGTTCACCATGTATGGTGCAGGACAGATCGGCCAGACAACTGGCCTCGAGCGAACCGTTGATCTCCGGTTTCGGATCGCTTGATCGGCAAACACGGGCTGCACCTGAGCGAACGACGTAGCAGTCGATCTCTGCCGGATCAGACGCGCTGCCGCCCCAGTTAACCTTCAGCTGTTGGTCGTGCCAGACATCTCCAGAGCGGAAATACACATTGGAACCTGAGGGGATATTGGCACTGTTGACCTTGTCCACGGTCCGCCAGGCAGAAATGTGGGAACGACCGTCGTTGGAGTCGTCGCCGTTATTGCTGACATAGAAGTCAGCAGCAGTTGCGCCAAGTGCTGCGCCTGTACAGATCACAGCAAGCGCCACACGCATACTGTAAAGAAAACCTTTCATATATCTCTCCGAGAAAATCGGCAATTCAAGATACGACAAGTAGCATGACGTACGAATTGACCTGATGATACCTACTCGTGCGCGCTAGGCTACCAGAACAGGTGCGCGGGTTGGAGCGCGGTACATCACACTTTCCGTCTGCTGATCGCGCAGTTGTGATTGTCTATGACCGCTTCGTAACACTCGATATAGGTTTTGGCGATTTCCAGCCAGTCGGACGCCTGGACGTCCAGTCTGGCAGCCTCGCTCAGTTGCTCACACAGGTCCCTGTCTCCATAAAGGCGCCTGAGCGCGGCTGCGATGGCCTCGCTCGAACCCGGGGGAACGACAAGACCATTGCGTTCATTGTCGATTACGTCCCGGTTGCCCGATATTTCGGTGACCAGCGGGCAGGCGCTGGCAGCCATGGCTTCCAGGAGCGCAAGAGAAAGGCCCTCCGCACCGTCACCGACGCTGGCGCTTATGTACACATTCGCTCGTTTCAGCAACGCGGCAAGAAGATCGGGCTGATCAGGTTTGCTTGGATCAGGCGTGGGTATGGTACCTGCAAGTTGTACCTGGTCTGTCAGCCCAACTTCGGTGACGAGCGTATCCAGCCGTACCGTGCCCGCGCCAACGATGACCAGTTTGACATTGGGTAAATCGCCTGCAATCTGCTTGATGGCGCGAATGGAAACGTCATGTCCTTTCCGTGGGTGCAGATTGCCGATGGACACAGCCACAAAACTGTCGGCATCGATGCCGAAGCGCTTCAGGGTGCTCTCATCTTGGGGTCGCGTAAAGCGGCGCGTATCCACGCCGTTCGGTATATCGACAATTTTATGTTCAGGCGCACCTGCATCGACGAGCGAATCATGAACCGTGTCGCTGATGGCAGTGACACGGGCTGCGTGTTGAATCGCGGTTTTAATCTTGGCATCGAGTTCCGGATTGAGCCGGTACCCGAAGTCTATTTCGGGGACCAGGTTGATATCTTCCCCGTGAGGTGTGATGACCAGGGGAACACCCAGGGTATCTTCGGCAAGCGCGGCGATATAGCCGGAAGGGTAAGTCGCATGGGCATGGATCACATCGAACTTGTAGCGCCGGTGTGCCTGCAGCAGCCTGCTGCGTTTGACCCGTGAAAAAGGAACCCCTGGAATCGAGGGGCAACGCACCACCGGGTAAGGGTATTTCTGATGGCGCCTGGACCACCATCCTCCAGGACCGACGACAACCGGGGTATGCCCCAGTTCCTGCATCTGGAGCGCGAGGTGGTGAACGACCAGTTCACGGCCACCGATAGCGGGTAAGAAACTGTCTGCAAACAATGCGATCTTCATGCTGATGTACCCGCGGGTTGTGTGATTATCTGATTCACTCTCATGACCTAACCAAAGAATTTAAAGGAAATCTGCCGAAGCGGAACAAGTACCAGATCCCGTTTTCGAATGTTCGGCAGGGTAAGTAACCTTTTCACAGCGCTGAACGGGCTTTGCCGTCTGCGCACGACGCGGCGTGCAGCCAGACGTACTTCCCGGCGCAGCGTCCACTCGGACAGGAACGCACGGGTCTGGTATTCCCTGGGGATGCCGGCAAACTGAAAAAAAGGGGGGATGTCCGCGTCGGGATCTGGCGTGAATACTTTGACGTTTTGCAGCTGACGGACCGGCTGCGAGCCTGACGTGAAACTCTCGTTGTGCTTGCGGTAGTGAGCAACCAGCGCAGGCACCTGAACGATCCGGGTCAGCGCGCCACCGGTTGCCTCGGCGGAAGCACGGAACAGGAGCGCAAAAAACTCCTCGTCTTCACCCTGGGGGCGATACGGGATGAACGGCGTTCCTGTTCTGACTGCCAGACACTGCAGGTGAAACACTCCAATGCGCCCCGTTGCAAGGTTTTCCCAGGTCAGACACTGATCCCGACGCCAACGGTATCCGCTTCGAGTCCTGCGCAGCCCGGCTGCTGGCTTCTCATGCGTGCCTTGCGCATTGATCCAGTCATAGTCGCCGTATGCGGCTGTAGCGTCCGGGTTGGTCTGCAGGGCATCGATGAGATGGCTCAGAGACAATGGATCTGCATACAGGTCGTCGCTGTCCATGAAGGCAACATAGTCAGTGGATTCAGGTAACAGGTTGTACAACGCCACATTTCTGGTGATGCTGGGGCTTCCGACGTGTGGGATCGCCATCAATGCCAGGGATAGCGTGTTCGTACGGGGCTTCATGAATTCCCGGACAATCTCGACTGTGTCATCCGAAGAGCCGTCGTCGACGACGATAACGTGAACATGCTCGTAGGTTTGCCGCGCGATGGACTCCAGTGTCTCAATGATGTACGCCGCGCTGTTGTAGCTCGGCACGATCACAGTCAGCAGACCGTCAGGCGCGTGAGCGTAGACCTGCTCCGCCCGACCGGTCGTGTATATTGAATACGCGGTTTCTGAAACGTCTTCGACTAGGTCGTTCAGGTGTTCGCGCAGCAGGTGTGGATTGGGGACCAGCTCACGAAAGTGGGCGATCTGTATGGAGCGTTTCGTCAGTGATTCACTGCAGGTGTTAACGTGAGCGGTGTCCGCCATCAGTGTGCCGGAACGGATATCGCCTATTGTCGCTTCGACATCGCCTGACACGTTCTATAAGTCCTTTGTATAGATTGATCTTGGTCTGTTCATGCGCCGGAACGGAAGTCGTGCACAGATTGCCATTCCGGGATATATGTACAATGAGCTTAACCGCAAATCACCCTTTCAACCGGAACGAAACACACAAATTGAGCAAAATATTTGGCATAGGCCTGCCCAAATCAGGCACATCGACACTGCATGAAGCGCTCACCGTGCTGGGCTACAGGTGCCATCACAATCCTGATGACCCGACGACCGAGAATCAGCTGCGCGAGGGTGACTACGAGCTGAAGGTCCTGGAACGCTATGATGTTCTATCGGATACACCGATACCAGCAATTTTCGCTCAACTCGATCAGCAGTACCCTGATTCACTGTTTATCCTGACCACGCGAGACGTCGACGCCTGGATCGCATCTTCCCGCAAAGCCGGTTTCAACCAGGATTATGCGAGGCCTAAAAAAGGTTCGACCGTGGATTTCTACAATTCGATTCTCTTCGGATGCAGCACGTTCAACGAGGAACGCTACCGCTGGGTATATGAAACTCACCTCCAGCGGGTCAAGGAACACTTCAGCGGCGAGAGGGCTTCGAGGTTGTTGACGATCGACTTCACTCAGGGCCAGGGCTGGCCGGAACTCTGCGAATTCCTTGGGAAACCCATTCCGTCTGAACCGATACCCCACGCAAATGCACTGTCGAATCGCAGAGAGCTGGGACCGTTCGGTCGCGCCATGGTAGGTGTTGCGGTGCGGGTCGGCTTCGACTACCGGACGCTGCGGCGCTGGTACCGGCGCCTGAGCTGAAAAGGGTTATTGCGCACCGTCTCCCGCGATGACGGCAGGCAGGAGTTTCAGCAGGATCTTGAAGTCAAGACTGAGACTCCACTCGTCGATGTATTTGAGATCCAACGCCAGCCATTCGTCAAAACTCAGTGCGCTGCGCCCTGACACCTCCCGCAGGCAGGCAAGCCCGGGTTTGACGCTGAATCGCTTGCGCTGAACGCCCAGGCTGAATTGTTCAACATCTCTCAGTGACATTGGGCGTGGTCCAACGAGACTCATCTGACCAAGCAGGACATTAGTGAGCTGTGGTAGTTCATCGATGCTCGTGCGCCGTATGAAGCGACCGACCCGCGTGACGCGGGGGTCGTCTTTCATTTTGAAGATGGGGCCATCAGCCTCGTTCAGGTGTTCGACTTCTTTCAGACGTTCCTCTGCATCGGTAAACATGGAACGGAATTTGATCATTTTGAATTGGCGTTTGTTGAGCCCAACCCTGGGTTGGAGGAAAAACACCGGACCGCGCGAATCCAGCTTGATCAGCAGGGCAACCAGGATGAATAAAGGCAGCATGAATGGTGTAGCGGCGATGACGAGCATCAGATCCACAACCCGTTTCACGATGAGCTTGGATTCGTCCTGGACCACGGGTTCAAAAGACAGCACCGGAAGCTCTCCCACATGTTCCAGCCCAATCTGCTTGGTTTGCATATCGTAGAGGTCTGCCATGTACTTCAGGCACACGCCGTGTTCCTCACACGCCGCCGCAACACTGGTGATCTCTTCAGAGAACGACCTGGGCGTGCAGACGATAACCTCGTCGATGACCTGGGTATCGAGGATAAAAGGAAGTTCGTCGAGCGCCCTGACCTGTCCATTGCGTTCAGCAGGTGTTACATGCGGATTCTGAGGTTCGGGGTCGAGCATGGCGACAATCTGGATTCCCCAATCTGAGTGCTCAGAGTAGCGGGCCGCGAGCTTCCTCGCCCGGGGACCACTGCCTATGATGAGCACCTTCAGGAAGTTGTCCTCGTGCTCTTTGCGTCCGGTGAGGTAGTACCAGGACAGGAAAGCCCTGATGAAGAGAAATGCGGCAAACAACAGGACGGCGTAGCTGAATATGACAATTCGGTTGACTTCGCCTAACTGGCTTGCAAACACGGCAATCAACAGGCCGCCAACGACTATTCCGGTGAATCTCGCCGCAGATAAGGCATGTTGGAGCAACGACTGGCCATGCAGGCGAGCTGTATTTGTCGTGGAGGCCACGAACGCCAGTATCAGAACAAGTGGTGTCAACCACAGGTGTATGAACATCACGTCGCGGGAGAAAATGCCGAGAAACCCGGCAAGCTGAGTGATCAGAAGAAAACCCAGCGTGGCAACGAGAACGTCCTGCGTCTGCAGGAGACGAACGAGATGCGTTGATTTTGAAATTCGCATTCGAGGTTCGCTCGAAGATGGCTGACGGGCATCTGCCCGTTCGTGTTATAGGCCCAAAACTAGTTTCGCCATGATATTCCGTTGAATTTCATTAGAACCCGCGTAAATACTCACTTTGCGGGTATTGAAATATTCCTGTGAGACACCGTTCGCATCTTTCGGGCCGACAGACTGGAAGTTGTCCCCTGGCGCAGGGGTCGACTGATCTAACGGTGAAGCGTAGGTCCCGGAAATCTCCATTGCGAGCTCGGTCACTGCCTGCTGCAGTTCGGTGCCCCGGGTCTTGAGCATTGAACTTTCGGGTCCGACATTCTGTCCCGCGGCAAGCGCGCCGAGGATCCTGAGCTCGGTATACTCCATGGCCAGCAGTTGCACCTTGACGTCGTTGTAGCGTCGCTGAAAATCTGCATTCTCCCAGTAGACACCACCATCACCTGCAGCTTCTGCCTGTGCAAATGACTGCAGATGCTGCATCGCTCCATTCAGAGAAGGTGAATAGGCATTCCCTCGTTCGAACTCGAGAAGGTACTTGGCACAGGTCCAGCCTTTTCCTTCTTCACCAATCAGGTTGTCCTTTGGTACTTCGACGTTGTCGAAATACACCATGTTGATTTCCTGAAATCCTTCGCCTGGTTCATCGAGGGTGACGATCGGTTTGACGTCGATCCCCGGTGTGTTCATATCGATCAGCAGGAAGCTGATACCCAGCTGACGGATGTCTTCATCGCTGGTGCGCACCAGGCAGAACATCCAGTCGGCATATTGAGCGAGAGTTGTCCACGTTTTCACTCCGTTAACCAGGTAGTGGTCACCTTTGTCTTCAGCTTTGGTTTTGAGACTCGCGAGGTCCGAACCCGAACCCGGTTCGGAGTAACCCTGACAGAACCAGATATCGGAATTGAGAATGGAGGGAAGGAAGGTGTCTTTCTGTTCCTGGGTCCCGAACTTCATGATCACCGGCGCCACCATGGTGATACCGAAAGGCACGACATTGGGGGCACCAACACGTGCCCGTTCCAGATCGAAGATGTAGTTTTGCGTAGGGGTGAAACTGGCACCGCCATATTCTGACGGCCAGTTTGTAGCGGCCCAGCCCTTTTCCGCGAGGCGTTTCTGCCACCCGACGATGTCGTCTTTCGAGAGCTTCCCCAGAGCGCTTCTACCCTGCTTGTCGCGGATTTCCTGGGGCCATGCGTTTTCCAGCCACTCGCGTACCTCCTGCTGGAACTGCCGGTCGCTGTCACTGAATGAAATATCCATACAAATACACCTTTTTCGAATCGATCAATTTTAGCAGTCTGTCCGGGAAATATCCGGCTCAGACATTCTTCAGACAGAGGTTCGCTGACGCTGCTGGTCCACAAGCGCCTTGCCGATTACTCTGACAGCGAGGGTTTCTTCAGCGCCTTCGAATATGCTCAGTACCCTTGCATCGACGAAGTACCGGCTGACTGCCGACTCCTCGGCATATCCCATTCCCCCGAACAGTTGAACCGCCTCACGGGTGACCCACTCTGCCGACCGGCACGCGATGAGTTTTACCAGGCTTGCCTCCATCGCACCGGCACCCTCATCCATGAGGTCTGCAACGTCACGCGTGAGAGCTCGGCATGCACAGATCATTGCACCCATTTTTGCAAACTTGGCCGAGGAAAGCGGGTACGCGGCAACTGGTTTCCCGAAAACAGTGCGTTCGTTCGTGTACTGCGCAGCGTCTTCGAAGGCTGCTCGCATCACGCCGCACGCGCGAGCTGCGGTTTGCAGCCTTCCACCCATGAATCCCCGCATCGTGTAGTAGAAACCCCGACCGGTGCCTGCTTCGCCGCCGATGAGGTCATCCTGGGGCACGAAAAAGTCGTCATAAAACATCTCGTAGGAGTGCATGCCGCGGTATCCAATTGTGGGTATCGCCCTCCCCTGCAAGCGTCCGCCTCCCTGTTGTTCATATTCGAAGTCGTGTCCGTCGAATACAGGTTTGTGCACGACGAACAGGGATAACCCTTTGTGTGCCAGTGAGGTGTCGGGATTCGTGCGGGCCAGAACCAGAACAGCCCCTGCCGCACCAGCAAACGTACACCACGTCTTCGCCCCATTCAGGAGCCAGCCTCCCTCGGTGGGTGTTGCCTTGAGCGCAACGCTGGCTACATCCGACCCGGTATTGGGCTCAGTCACCGATATTGCACATAGAGGGTCACCGGCGGCTATCCCGGGCAGCCAGCGTGCCTTCTGCTCGTCGGTCCCACCCTCGAGGATTGCGCGTGCCATGATTTCAGGACGCGTGATGAGACTTCCTGCGGCCCCGAGAGACCCTCTCGATAGCTCTTCAGTTACGATGACCATCCCCTGGCTGTCTTCATGATCGTCCGGTTTGAGGCCGCCGAACCGCACGGGTACAGAAAGCCCAAAACACCCCATTTCCTTCAGGGGTTCGAGAATCGCGGGAGGGATCAGAAGGTCCTGGCGATGTACTTCTTCCGCCAGGGGGCTGACGACCTCGTTGGTGAAGTCGTGGAATGTGTTGCGAATGATGCTGTGTTCCGAATCCTCTGTGGGGGCCGGTATACCTTCCGCGAGGAACTGTGCACCGAGTTCTGCAATGCGCGATGGATTCAGCCACTCGTCTCCGGGGTCCGGCAATTCAGACGTGGTTAATCCCCAGGCCGCGGGAAACCGCGCGAAACGCTGCACGATCGAATTTGAAACCTCCGCGCTGTAATAGGCAGCTGCAGCCGCCAGAACATCGTTCGCTTCCATATTGGCCAGACGTGTCAGCGATTGAGCTGCCAGCAGTTCAGCCTGACAGAAAGCCAGATCGTAGAGCGCTACCTGTTCACCGTCGAGATCGCCGGTGAGAGAAGCGGCTGCCTTGTCCACCAGGTTTTGAAGTGTCTCGAGCTGTTCCACGGTCAAACCGTCACCCATGACATCCGCATCAGACCACGCTCTACATGGCCTCCATTAGTCACAAACAAGTGAATTCCCTTAGATGTTGTTATTCGATTCTGAAGTACGCTGGCAAGCCATTTCGCCAGTGCGGATTCTACGCAAATTTTGCGTGTGATAGACGCGTTTGCGAAACTGAATACAAAAACAACAGGCAGGATTTCAGATATGGCTGGAAGTGAAATGGTGGAACCGGTCCGCCAGTACTTTCTTGATTTACAGGCGTCGATATGTGACGCATTGGAGAAGAGTGACGGAGCAGCCAGCTTCCGCCGGGATCCGCTCGAGATGCCAAACGGGGGTTTCTCTCAGCCCAGTGTTCTCGCTGAAGGCAAACACATCGAAAAAGCCGCGGTTCAGTTCAGCCATTCGATTGGCGATTCCCTGCCACCTGCGGCGACCGAGCGCAATCCGCATCTGGCGGGGCACCGTTTTCAGGCGGCGGCTATCTCGCTGATTGTCCATCCAAGAAACCCTCATGCCCCAACTACACACATGAATCTGCGTTTTTTCCTGGTCGAAGCGGACTCGCCGGACTGGTATTTCGGCGGCGGTTATGACCTGACGCCCTTCTATCCTTATGAAGAGGACATACTGCACTGGCATCGCACAGCGGCAGATGCATGCGGTGAACACTATGCTGCGCTGAAATCAGCGTGCGATGAGTACTTTTTCCTCACTCACCGGGGGGAGTGCCGCGGGATTGGCGGGGTGTTTTTCGATGACTGGAAAACCGGTGGTTTTGACACGAGCTTCGATTTTGTGCGGCGAGTGGGCGATACGTTTACCGATGCCTACGTGCCGATACTGGATCGCCGGAAAGAAGCGCCTTATTCAGAAAGTGAGCGGGAATTCCAGCTGATTCGCAGGGGGCGGTATGCGGAATTCAATCTCGTCATCGACCGCGGCACCAAATACGGGTTGCAAAGCGGGCGTCGGGTTGAAGCGGTGCTTGCATCTCTGCCACCGCTGGCGAGATGGGTTTACGACTATCAACCGGAGCCGGGGACCCGCGAGGCGGAACTGAGCGCCTATCTCGAACCCCGTGACTGGCTGGCAGAGCTTGATGGCCGCTAGCGGTACCTTGAGCTGTGGATAACTCTGGGGATGAATCCTGAATCGCGCTCAGAACTGTGCAATATGTACACACTTGCTTCGATGACGCTCAGGAAATCTATTGTAAATCAATAAATTAAGACAGTTTTCGCAGCAGGCTCAATATTGTCCGACAAGGCCTGCCGGAACTGTGGGGTGTGTATAAAGCGCCCTACTTATCCTCAACAACCGTGAGGCCGTCTTCGACCTTGACGACCCCCCTGGCGCGACCAGCCACTTCGAGGGCTTTGTTTCTGGCGTAGTCTGAGGGTACGCGTCCGTAGAGGGTCACAACACTGCGGCTGACCTCGACGTTGATGAAAAGCCCATCAATTTCTTCGTCGCGAATGAGTGCGGTCTTGACGGACATCTGTATGCCGACATCGTCCGTAAATTCTCCGATAGTGCGGCTGCCGCCATCTTTGTAACTTGCACAACCGGTGAATGCCAGTGACACCAGCACAATGAGGATAAAGCCTCTGAAGTGAGCGTGTTTAGACGCGGTCAAGTGGGTCTCTCTCTAGTCGGGGCGACCTGGCAATTCAATCACAAGACAATAGGGAGAGCACCAATTAATATCGGGTACCGATGACTCGTAGCAAAAAGATGAGTAGCGAAAACACGACAGTTCTGGTCGAAGGTCTGCAGTTTCCCGAAGGTCCAATCGCCATGGAAGATGGCTCGGTGCTGGTTGTCGAGATAGCACGGGGGACCCTGAGCCGGGTCCGTGACGGTCAGATCGAAGTAGTGGCCAGTCTGGGCGGTGGTCCCAACGGGGCTGCGATGGGGCCGGATGGTTGCTGTTATGTCTGCAATAACGGGGGCTTCAACTGGATTCGCCGGAACGATCTTCTGTACCCGGGCGAACAACCCGAAAACTATTCGGGTGGGCGCATTGAACGGGTAAATCTGGAAACGGGTGAGGTGGAGGTTCTCTATACACACTGTCATGGTCAGCCTCTCAGGGGACCGAACGACATCGTTTTTGATGCTGATGGGGGTTTCTGGTTCACGGATCACGGCAAGACCCGGGCCAGGGAGCGGGACAGAACAGGGGTTTTTTATGCCCGTTATGACGGATCTTTCATCGAAGAAGTCATTTTTCCAATGGAAGGTCCCAACGGTATAGGCCTCTCCCCTGATGAGCAGGAACTCTATGTCGCCGAGACGGTTCCCGGACGTCTCTGGGCTTTCCAACTCGCTGGACCTGGAGAACTGGCGGATGGTGGTGCGCGCAGAATTCTGAACGACAGGCCGGGGTACCATATGTTCGACTCCCTGGCGGTCGATGCAGATGGGGGTGTTGCTGTGGCAACGCTGATCGACGGCGGTGTGACAACACTATCTCCACGGGATGAAGAACCGGTATTTGTACCGATGCCCGACCGACTCACAACCAACATCTGCTTTGGCGGTTCAGATCTGAAAACAGCCTTTATCACGCTCTCTTCGACAGGCCGCCTGGTGTCGATGCCCTGGGGCAAAGCAGGACTCCCGCTCAATTTCCTGAATAAATAGGCATTTCGGCAGTTGGAAATCCTGCGGGTGCTCACTTAAGATAGCCGCCTGGGAAGGTGCGAAGTTCATTCGGTCGCACGCTCACGCCCACAGATGAAGTGGCGTGAGAACAAGACAAAACAGGACGAGAGACAAAGAGAACAAAGAGTTGTAGGGGAACCATGCGCAGACCATTTGGACGTGGGCGGGAAGAAGAAAACGATACCGCCATCAACCTGACTCCGATGCTGGATGTCGTGTTCATCATGCTGATTTTCTTCATCGTGACGGCCACATTTGTTAAAGAGGTTGGGCTTGACGTCAATCAGCCGGACGATGACAAGCCAAAGACTGTGGATCCTGACAAGAAGAGTATTGTCGTGCGTATCACGAGTCGTGACCGGATTGTCATAGCTCAGCGCGATGTGGACTGGCGATCTGTACGCGCAAACATCGAACGTCTGCATGCTGAAAATCCGGAAGCACCGGTGATCATTCAGCCTCACAAAGATTCCACTACGGAAGCGATGATCCACGTGATGGACTCCGCCAGGCAGGCAGGTGTTTACAACGTGTCCCTTGCGGCGTCGGGTGGCTGACGAAGTCTCAAACCCACTTACATCCCACGCTAGCCTCCAAAGAGGGCTGTAACCAGAGCGATAATAGCGCCTGTAATCAGCGTAACAATTGTTCCGCTTATCAATGACTTAGGGGCGATTTCCAGAAATTCTCTGCGCCTTTGCGGGATCAGCGTGGCGAGTCCGCCCAGGAGGATTCCCAGACTGCCGAAGTTGGCGAAACCACAGAGCGCGTAAAGCATGATGAGGCGCGTTGCGGGTGACAGATCACCCTGCACTTCGACCAGTTGCAGATATGCGACCAGTTCGTTCAATGCCAGCTTTGTACCCAGCAAACCGCCTGCGACAGGGGCTTCAGCCCACGGTATGCCGATCAGCCAGGCGACCGGGGCAAACAGCCAGCCGAGAATACGTTGCAGGGAGAGAGTTTCCCCTGACACATCGAAAACACCGAGAACGCCGTTCAGGAGGGCCACGAGGCTGATCAGGACGAGTAACATACCCCCGACGTTGAGGGCGAGCGTCAAGCCGTCTGCGGTGCCACGCGTAATGGCGTCCATGAAGGAGTCGTATTTCAGGTCAACCCGGGTATCAGCGCTTCTATCCTCCTCCTGCCCTCCTGGAATCATGATTCGCGCGACGTAGACAGCGCCAATCACATTGAGGACCGAGGCACTCAGGATATGCCCGACAACACCCGGCAAGACATCGTTCAGAACGCTTGCGTATAACACCATGACCGATCCGGCCACGGTAGACATGCCGAATGTCATGACTGTGAAAAACTCGGATCTGGACAGGCTGGCGAGGTATGCACGGATGACCATCGGGGTTTCAACCATACCCAGAAAAAGGGAACTTGCTCCGCTGGTGCCGAGAGCACCACTGATTCGCAGCGTTTTTGTCAGCACCCAGCCAAATGCTTTTACAATGGCTGGCAGAACACGCCAATGCCAGAAGATGGCGATGATGACGGAGAAAACAACAACCTGTGGCAAAACCCGGAATGCAAAGAGATAAGTTGCACTTGTCTCGGTGATCTCAAACGGTGCGCCACCGCCACCGAGATAACCGAACAGGAAAGTTGTCCCTGCCAGCGTCGCCTGTTCAATTGCGTTAACGAGCTTGTTCAGATTCAGCAGTGAGGCGCTGATCCACTCCACACGCAGGAACAGCACCGCGAGTAACGCCTGCAGGGCCAGGCCAGCCAGGACAGGCCGGATAGCAATATCCCTGCGCTGCTCGCTCAGAAGCCAGCAGACAGTCAGAAATATCGGGATGCCAGCGATTGCCTGCATGTGCTAATCAGGAAATGAGGAAAACGGTGATGACATGATCTGCAGCTGTTCGCCAGAATCCAATCCCCTCGTTGAGCAGATTGTTGGACGGATTCGGACCGTGATATTCAATCCGGAATTGTTCGGTTCCTGGTTCCGGCAAAATGGTTGCCTCCTGAAACGGTATGTAGGTGGTGGCGAGGGGAAAGACGGCTTTGTAGCCTGCTTCCTTGGCTGAGAACAACCGGGTTCGCAGATCCTGACAGGTTGTCCGGGTTGCCGTATCGAGCTCTTTCTGAGTAAACAGTTTCCGGTCCAGACGCGGGTTAACGCGCCCTGCCCGTTCGATGTCGATCCCGCAGCCCTGATGAACAGTGCTAACCAGGGCCGCCGCGTAGCGGTCGCTGTGAGAAATAC